>JBCCBI010000049.1:0-18357 GCA_039034155.1 Deinococcota bacterium
ATTCGGCGATAACCTTATCTGCCTCCCATAAGTACCAAACTTCAAAATCAGTACTATCATATGATTCCCACCCCAACGCATCCTTGGTACAAAACTCGAGCGAGGCAACAGGGTCATCAGGCATTTCTTCCTGCCATTTTTGGCGTAGACAATCATAACGGTCACGAAAGTCTGCATCTGTAGCTGTTTGTGGATCAAATAATCTTAATTCTAGCATGGCATGGCTCCTTGACAATCTTAGTAATATGTAAAATTTGCATAACAATATCGGATCAAAACACCAAATTTATCTACTGGGTGGTTTGACTAATATTACTTTCTCGATTTTGTCAGGTTTTATAGCCGATACTTATAAAGCTGTTTGTAAGGTTTGTTTCAACATAGTCTCATTCCCAACATTCCAGACAATAAACGCAAGCACAAGACGCCCAAGCATGGAGGCACACGTTTCTTCAAAAGTTTCATTGAGTTCAGCATTAGCTTGTTTGTGTGTTCATCGGATTACAGCTTAGCATAACGCATTTGAGAATCTCTCAGGAGCTACATTTAAGATAACTTCTCAATTCAATGTGTATTGATAGCTACCTAGGTGATTTATGCTTCAACCGGACTCATGCCATCCACACTAGGTTGCTCGCGCTGCATACGCATAAAGTTAAGTACTAAAGTTGCAATAATACACAAAAAGCCTAACAGCTCCACTTGAAAACTTGGGTAAAAGATGGCTAGCGTACCTGCACCAGCAAGTAACCTCGAGACCCAGCGAAGGTTTGTAAACAAGTAGCCCTCGAGCAACGCTGCAAACGCCCCTAGTGCCGCAAACGCGGTCAGTACGTTCCAAATCACTACCAACGGCGCACCACCCACAATGATTTCTGGGTTAAAGACCATAAATAACGGAATCAAATAAAGTCCTTTAGCAAACTTCCAGGCAATAAAGCCCGTTTTCATAGGATCAGCGCCAGCAATACCTGCGCCAGCAAAGGCTGCAAGTGCCACTGGCGGGGTCACGTTGGAGTCTTGTGAGTACCAAAATACTAAAAGGTGCGCGATGATGAGCGGGATGCCAAATTGTTCGGTTAGCGCCGGCCCAGTTAAGACAATGAGCACAATGTAACTTGCGGTGACTGGCAAGCCCATCCCTAAGATGAGGCTAGCAATAACGACTAAGATAAGTGCTAGGACGATGTTCCCACCTGAAAAGCTAAGCATCATTGATGAGAACTTGAGACCCAATCCGGTAAGTCCAACAATGCCCACGACGATGCCAGCAACCGCACAAGCCACACTGACGGGGATGGCGTTACGTGCACCTGTCTCGAGTGCATTAGCAACATTCACCAACGCAAGTTTCGGCAGCTCAGCGGCACTCACTTTATTGTCGTCAGTTGATGTATCTTTTTTCTGACGGGATAGCACAAACTCAACGGCAAACCGCAACGCAGATACAATCAACACGCTGACAACTGCCCAAAAGCCAACTCGAGCAGGTGAGATGCTGCGAAATAGCAAGACTACCAGCAAGACCAATGGAATTAAAAAGTGCCACCCACCCGCCATCACCTTGCGCATTTGCGGCAGGTCGTCGGGGTGCATCCCGCGCATCCCGCGTTTGGCGGCAATAATATCGACAAACAAATACACCGTTGCAAAGTACATGATGGCCGGCAAGATGCTAAGTCGCACGATATTCAAGTAGGGCATCCGCGTGTATTCGGCAATCAAAAACGCGCCTGCGCCCATAATTGGCGGCATAATTTGTCCGCCTGTGCTGGCAGCAGCTTCTACGCCTGCAGCTTCTTCTGGTTTATAACCAAGGCGTTTCATTAAGGGAATTGTGAACGCGCCACTAGTGACGACGTTAGCGATGGCACTGCCTGAAATTGAGCCCATAAACGCAGACGCGACCACAGCCGCTTTAGCAGGGCCGCCCCGTTGCCGTCCGGCGCTAGCATAGGCAATGTCGATGAAAAATTTACCTGCACCAGTGACTTCTAAAAAGGCTCCAAACAGCACAAAAATAAACACGAACGTGGCTGCCACGCCCAAGGGAATGCCAAAAATACCTTCTTGACCCAAGTAAAGTTGCGCCACAATGCGGTCAATGGTGTAACCACGATGCTCGAGAATCCCCGGCAGCCACTGCCCCAACCACGGCAAGGTTCCCCTCGAGCCGGCCATCGCGTAAACAATAAACACCATGCCAATAATGGTAATGGTAATACCGATGACCCGTCGACTGGCTTCAAGCAGCGCAATGGTCGCAATAATCCCAGCAACAATGTCTGCCCGCGTCCAAAAACCCGCTCGGTTGATGATGTCATCTAAAAAATATGACAAGTAAAACCCAGAAAAAATACTCGCCGCGATAAACACGCCATCAATACACCATCCAACAACGCCCCGTTTGCGCCCCTTACCAAAGGCTGGAAACAGCAAAAACGCCAGTGTGAGGATAAACGCCAAGTGGATGCTGCGCTGATAAAACAAGTTCGGCGTGCGAATGCCTGCGGTGTAGAGCTGAAACAGCGACAAACCAACCGCAATAGCGGTCACAACCAGCAAAACCACTTTGTTGAAGGCAGGTGATTGGGAAATATCTGCGCTGCTAACTTCGTCTGGTTTTAAGCTTTCCGGCATGTCGCCTCCTCGCGAGGATAGGGTTTTGAGGTTGATTTGATCTTGCTGTATAAATTTATTTTAAAATTGAGTTTTATATTTTGAACGACTGAGGGTAAATCTTGAGCATCTTTTATCTTGGGGCAAGCTAGGTTGATGACATCAGTTGATGCTGACGTCGCACTTATTCATCTTTGTTGACGCACATCTAGGTTTCTTAGGCTCACAGATGATATTGGGTGATGTTAACGCAATGTCGTGAGATGGTTACTGTCATTTATGAAAGTAATCTCGAGGCTGTTAATCTAAGGTTGATGGCTCGAGGCAGTTCTCAGCAACAAAAACCCGCACCCGCTCACCTGCGGCAACGTCACTTAACGAGTAAGTCATGTCCTCATGAATAATCCTGTGATTGACGCTCTCACTGCCAACACGCAGCAGATATTGATTATCTGCCACAGCTTCGTTGATATCTAAAATCCAGTAGCCATGGTTGGCGTCACTGACAACGCGCCCGCGTCCAGGAATGTGTCCTAAGCCAGCATCAAATGAAGGCGCGTGGCTCTTGACAAGGGTCATGGTGTCAGCCTCAAATGTATAGAAATCCCGGACTAAAATACCTGTAACCGAGTGATTCCAAGCGACTGTCCAAGTGGGGGTGGGCTCGAGGCTCACCGCAACAATAACCTCAGCAGATAAATCTTGCACAACACACAGCATCTGCGCCTGAGCAAGTTCTAGATTCATGAAAATACAAAACAGGGCTGCACGTAATCCCGTATTGTGCAGCCCTTGAACGTAACTAGTTAGCATTTTGCTAATTCACAGATGAACTTATTCCCCCATTAAGCCTTCAGGCACGTCAACGCCAGCGTCTTTGTAGTAGCGTAGCGCGCCGGGGTGCAAAGGAATGGGCGTGGCGTTCATGCTGAACTCAACTGTTGTGTTGTTGGCAGCCGGGTGAATGGCGCGCAGTTCGTCCACATGGGCATACAACGTTGCGGTGATGTCATAGGCAAGCTGCTCATCCATCTCACTGGCCACAACCAGCACATTGGGCGTGCCAATAGTTGTCACGTCTTCGTCGATGCCGGGGTAAGTGCCACCGGGGAGCGTGTAGGCTGCAAAAACTTCGTTGGCTTCTAATGCCATAGCGATTTCGTCTTCACTAAGTGAAATAATGCGAATGTCACGGGTGGTGGCCAAGTCTAAAATTGAGCTGGTAGGCGGACCTACGCTCCAAAACCCGGCATCAATTTGACCGTCGCGCAGGGCTGCTGCCGTCTCGTTAAAGTTGAGGCGCTGCTCATCAATATCGTCGTAGGTGATGCCGTTAGCTTCCATGATGGCAGCCGCAGAAACTTCTGTACCACTACCGGGCGCACCAACTGAAACACGCATGCCGGCTAAGTCAGCCAGTGAGCTTACATCTGAATCAGCCAGTGTCACTAAATGCACCGCGTTCGGGTAAGCAGACCCAAGCGCCCGCAAGTTGGGAAGTTGGCTGGGACCGTCAGAGCCGTCAAAACGGCCAGTGCCTGTGTAGGCTTGGAACACGGTATCTGCGAGGGCTAGAGCAACATCTGAATCCCCCCGTGAAATAAGCCCCACGTTTTCAACGGACGCGCCTGTGACTTCAGCGGCCGCACTGTAGCCGTCCACGTAGCTGTTAATAAGCTCTGCGAGACCGCCACCATAAGGAAAATACACGCCGCCCGTGCCACCTGTAGCAATGGACAAGCCCACTTGGGCATAGGCTGCGGTGCCGACAACCAACAATACTGCGAGCAAAGCACGTTTTAGGTGTGTGCTAAGTTGCTTGCAACGATTCATAACACTCCTCCTTGTCTAGGTTGATACAGGTTTGCAGCAGCTTAGGGTTATGCTCGAGCCACTTTCAACAACGTAACGAGTATCCTCGAGCTGCCTCAATGTTCCATATCAACACATGTTTTACGATGTGCTGTTACTATAACAACGCCTTTCTGTAAGATGCAAGAAAAGCTGCTGGGCACACCTTTAGCAAAGGTTCATCTAGCTAAAGGATTCATCCAAGTGTCCCTCCCAGGCTGTGCGGTAAACTGAACCAACATGAATATCATTAGCTGTTTAGAGCCTAGCTTAAGACATAAATGTGCTTGGTATGACCTTGTTTGCTGCTCGAGCATGATGGTTGCTCGAGCTACATCATCTATTACGTTGACACATAATGCGAGATGTGTCCTAACGTGATGCCATCACAATCAACACCTGCATCAACTGCGGATGCTTCTGAGCGCGTACGTCCATGGCAGGTTCTTTGTTTGGGTGAAGCTATGTTGCGGTTGGCAGCAACGCCGGGGGAGAGGCTCGAGCAAAGTAACCAGCTAGATGTCTTTGTGGCAGGTAGCGAGCTTAACGTGGCCTGTTTGCTCGCCCGTTTGGGTACGCGGGCTAGTTGGGTGTCTAGTTTGCCAGATAGCATTTTGGGGCGTATGGTCACGCACACTGCCCACGGTCACGGTGTAGACACCAGCGGCGTGACCTGGTTAGACAGTCGCTTAGGACTGCTGTTCACTGAAAGTGGTGCTGCCCCTCGCCCTGGCCAAGTTGTCTATGACCGGGCAGATTCTGCAGCGAGTCAAATGAGTATTGATGATCGTGACTGGGCAGCACTGGTTGCTCAGGCAGATGTGCTTCATCTCAGCGGCATTACCCCAGCCCTAAGTGAAAGCTGTGCTGAACTGTGTGAACACGTTGCTAGCCTAGCTGCGTCTGCAGGCACGCTCGTCTCGTTTGATCCTAATTATAGGTCGAGGTTATGGTCAGTAGCTGAAGCTAATGCGTATTGCAAACGTATCTTGCCCAAGGTAGATGTTCTTGCTGTATCTGAACGCGACGCCCGCAGTTTACTAGATGTAGACGGTGAGCTTGACGACATTGCCCTTGAATTGCAAGCACGCTGGCAGTTGCGCGCAGCCCTCATTACCGCAGGGGAGACAAGCCGCCAGCAAACGGGTCATGCTAACGCCCTAGCCTGGGCAATGTCCTCAGATAGCCAAGCTACGCTAACTCACGGACCTGCGTTCGAGGTGGACGTGGTTGACCGCATTGGCGCAGGTGACAGCAGCGTGGCCGGCTTGCTCGTCGGTGTCTTGCGAAATGATGCGAACGTCGCTGCAAGCTACAGTGCGGCTCTATCCGCCCTAGCCCTAGCTAGTAGTGGCGACATCAACTGGGCGACTGAGGCAGATGTGCAAACCGTGTTAGCTGCTACGGCTGGGAGCGATATTCAGCGTTAGCGGTAAGATGCTGTTTCCTAAGAAATTTGGGGTTGTAGACCCTGAAAATGTCCTTGCATGTCATGTGAAGAAAAGAATCGTGATGTTCACATCAAGATATATCTACGATAAGATATATCCACGATGGTACATGCAGCAAGCTTTGCGAAGATTTTGTCAAGCATCTAAGATTTTTATCAAGCATCTAAGATTTTTATCAAGCATCTAAGATTTTTATCAAGCATCTAAGATTTTTATCAAGCATCTGAGGTTATGTGTTGCTTACTATGCAACATGGTTGGCTGAGGCTGCTGTGAACTCGAGTGAATACGTGGCGACCTCGAGCTTACAGAGCTTCATCAAGTTAATTATGTTCTCAGACAAGCGTATAGTTACCATTAAATGACGTGACTTGCAGCACATATCTCTTTTCTCATGACACTATCATCGCTTAGAATAGTCATGTGGCTAACATTGCGGTGGTAGAAGGACGACAAGCGCACGCACGACTCATCGAAACAATTCTTGCATCCAAGCAGCATAATGTGACGGTTTTGCCCACGGCCCAGCAGGGCTTACACGCTATTCGTAACACAACATATGATGACGCCGTGCAGCAACCTAGCGTTGAGCTGGCCGTAGTGTCGTCAGATTTACCTGATGGCAGTGGGCTCGAGTTTGCTGCGCGCTTACGCCGCGACGCTAGCTATTTTGGCACGCCTTTACTCATGGTCGCTGACGACCTTGATTACCGTGCAAGCGGCCTAGAAATTGTAGATGATGTTGTCTTTGAGCCACTGAGCGCCCGCGAGTTACTAGCCCGTGTTGAAGTGCTCCTGCGCCGCAATGCCAAACCTGCCAGTTTACAAGGCCGCTTTGAGGTGATTGGCGGGGTTGAAGTTGTCGTACAAATTATTGCCCTAGCGCATCCTCACGGCGCCCTTATGTTTGATGATGACACAGCTTTTTACTTTGTAAACGGCCGCATTGTCCACGCTAGGCACAGCCACCTGCGGGGTGAGGCAATTGTTCACAACGTCATTCAACGCCAGACAGGTGCGTTCCGCTTTCAGCCCAACGTCATGCCAGAAACAACCAGCATGAGCATGGACCCGCTCGCCTTGCTGCTTAAACTGCACCGCCACGAAGCCAGTTTAAGCGAAGATGACATCGACAATATACCTGCTAAAAATACCCTCGAGAAAACGACCTTACTCAGTAGTTTTATTGGGCCAGCGCTAAGCCAGCTAGGTAATTTAGAGGGCCGGCTCGAGGTCATGGGGGGCGTGAGCAAGGTCCTTGCTATTTTGGCGCGTTCCTATAGTTCAGGGGCACTTAGTTTCGACGATACTGTAACAATTCACTTAGCTGATGGATTTATTGAACACGTGTCCCACCCGCGCTTTATTGGTGAAACAGCCTTACATGTTGTCATGCAGCGCCGTACGGGTAAGTTTCGTTTTGAACCTAATCTAGCTGCGCCTATGCGCACCATGCACGTGCACCTCGAGACATTCCTACTCACTCTTGCCAAAGAAGCCGACGAAGCCCGCCGTACTAAACCCCGAAGCAACATGCCCACTATCAACTTAGGTCAAGATGGGCTGTTAGTCTTTCCCAACTTTAAACTTGCCTATACCTATGTTGAGATGATGAACAACGTCCAAACCTTCAACGTTTACGAAGGGCGTGACAGTCGCGACAACAATCTCTGTTTAGTGATGGAGGGACGCCAACTCACGCTAGTTGCGCTCAACAGTTCCCTGCAAGATGTTGGCAGCGGCGACGGTCTGCAACGCTTGCGCGTACACGCCTAGTCACATTTATGAGTAATATTTTGGTCATTGATGACGCCGTAACAATTCAACGGCTTATGCAAGCTGTCTTAGCATCCGAAGGTCATATTGTCCGCAGTGAAGATAGTGGCACGTCTGGGCTGCAGGAAATTAAACATCACCCGCCTGACCTCCTGATTTTAGATGTGGGCTTGCCGGATATCAGCGGCTTCGACGTAGCCCAAACGCTCCGCAATGACCCCAGCTTGCACGATCTACCTATTCTAATTATTACTGGCCTAGACAACACCGACAACCTCGTTAAAAGTCTAGATGTAGCTGATGACTACCTAGCCAAACCCTTTGCTAAACGTGAACTTATCGCTAGGGTGAACGCGCTTTTGCGCCGCCGCCAGCGCAACGATCACCTCAAAGGACGTTTAGAGTTAGTGGGTGGTGTGGCGGAGCTTATTCAAACCATAGCCAAGCACGGTTCCGGCGGCTTAGTTCTCGAAGAAGACGGTACAACGATTTACTTTGCAGATGGCCTAGTCGTACACGCAACGTCTCAAGATGCATCTGGGATGGACGCCATTCGCAATGTATTCCAGCGTGAAGAAGGCGCGTTTCACTTTGACCCTGGTTTGCGCGCCCAGCTCACCACGCTAGCGCACGACCCAACCGCACTTTTGCTCGAGGCCGCCAGCCACTACGACGAAATGAGCCGCCGCGAAGCCGTGACGACGTTTTCCCCGCGACCTGTTCAGGTTGCTACCAAGACGAATGAACCGTCTTCCGAGTCAGACGTATCTCAGCTTGGCGCTACGTCCTCACAAGATAACGCAACAAACAGTAAATCTACAGGCCGTAAACGTAAACGTAAACC
This sequence comes from Deinococcota bacterium, assembly GCA_039034155.1. Classification (GTDB taxonomy): domain Bacteria; phylum Deinococcota; class Deinococci; order Deinococcales; family Trueperaceae; genus JBCCBI01. The sequence goes on from JBCCBI010000049.1 coordinate 8,541, forward strand.
CCGCCGGGTGGATATTTCCAACCTGACGCTCTCGAGCCTTGCCGTGGTTGACAAACTCGCTGAAGCGTTCACCTACATTCGAGGCTTGCGCGGCCGCTACGAGTTTTTAGTCAGCGAGCACGTTGACCCAGAAACCAACGCGCCTTACCTACTTTTTGACAGTGGGGATATTAAGATTGTCTCGCAAAACAGCAGCTTAGAAGCAATTTCTGATGAGCTTGCCACCGAGTTGAGGCTCGAGTTGCTGCTTGAAGATAGCTAAACTGAAATCTAGGTCAATATTTTGAGTATCGTTAACAACAAAGACCCTAGCTGAGGAGTCAAAATGAAATTCATGGGATCATTTGCTATTTGGGTCGTAGTAGTATTGAGCTATGTAATATCACTTTTATCAATCTACTTTATATTGAGCAGCCAATACACACTTTGTTGTACACGTGACTACATGGGTTATAACCACACGGGCGCTTACATATTCAGGGCTATAGGGCTAATGACTCTAGTTATTGCAGGACCAGTTGCTTTTTTCTCTACCTTTATTCTCATGCCAACGCCTAAATCAGTGAGTAAGAAGCAAGAAAAGACCAAAGAATCATCCATAGAGGAAAGTACAAATCAAGAACAAAAGCACAGCTCTAAAATCAACTAACTCATATGGGTGCTTTGGACACACTGCTTATGAGACAGCCATATCTTAGGCGTAGCAGCTAACTGTAATCTACTGCCATAACCTCCGCAATTCCCTGCGCATACGGCGTTGCTTCCGTCCCAAAACGATCCGTAAACTTACTGCTATCAAACACATAATCGCGGTCGTATTGGTAGGCCATTTCATGGATTTCTCGCATGAACGGCACAAATAGACCTAGCGCGCGCATTAACCACTTGGGTAGTACTTGCACACCTTTTGCTTCTTTACCCATTGCAGTTGCAACCTGCGTAATCCATTCTTGCCCGGTGGGTGGGTTGGGCGCGGTTGGCAAGTGCCATACTTGTCCGTAAGTGTCGTCTGTATTGCCAAGTAGAGCGGTGGCTTTACCCGCGTCTGGGGTGTAGGTAAATGCGTGCTTGTATTTGGTGGAGGCAAACCACTGCGGGGTTTTACCGGCAGCAAGAGGTTTGAAGACCGTTTCTGTCAGTACGCTTGTTGTTTGAATGCTGGGGCCGTAAAAGTCTGCGGCTCGAGCAATCACCCCCTGAATCTCGCCTTGCGCGTGGGCATTTAAGAGCATCTCAGCAATTTGCGCGCGCACCTTACCCTTGTTGCTGGTTGGTGCTACCGGCGTATCTTCCGTCATATTTGGAATGTGCGTAGGGTCATACATGTAAACGTTGTCAAAAAAGACAAGCTTAGCGCTATGTGTTTGGCAGGCATTAATGACGTTTTTCATCAACATGGGCCAAACCTCACGCCAAAGCTGGGTTGAGTAGGCAAACCCTACAGTAATGTAAACAACCTCCGACCCTGCGACAGCTTTGTCAACGTCATCAGCTTGGGTTAGGTCAGCGGCAAGTAATGTGTCACCAGCATTTACAGGTATAGGGTTGCGGCTTACCAAACGAATAGCATTTGTATGCTCCGGTAACGCCTTGGCTAGTTCAATGCCAATGGCTCCGCCTGCACCAAGAATTGTCTGCATCATTCCCCCTAAAATTTAGATGATATATGCTTGCAGTTACAAGATGCCGCGATGGTAACACAGCAGCAAAAAAGAGGTTGACGTTGTGTCAACCTCTCAGTAAATTTGATGAAAAGCAATATAAATTAGATGTCTTCAATATGGGCTTAGACAACCGTTACTTAGATGACATCTATCTAAACAACAGAGACTTCCACCATCTCGTAACACTCAATGATGTCGCCTTCTTGCACGTTGTCGTAGTTTTGCAGGTTGATGCCGCACTCAAAGCCGCTGGCAACTTCGCGCACGTCGTCTTTAAAGCGGCGTAACTGTGAGACGCTACCCTTGTACGCTTCTTTACCGCCACGCATAAGGCGGGCTTTGGCGTTGCGGCGAATCACGCCGTCGGTCACGTACGACCCGGCGATGTTACCTGAACGAGGCACTTTAATAACTGCGCGTACTTCAGCGTGGCCGATAACTTGCTCTTCGTACTCGGGTTCAATTTGACCGCGAATCATGCGCTGCACGTCTTCAATTAGGTTGTAGATAATCTTGTAGGTTTTGAGCGAAATACCTTGCCGCTCAGCCGCTTTTTTTACGCTGCCAGTCGGGTTAACCCCAAAGCTAATGACCGTGGCATCTGCCGTACTGGCCAGTAGCAAATCTGATTCAATGGGCGCGCCGACGGCATCTAGCATGATGTTTAAGTCAACTTCGTCGGTGGTTTCAGCTTCTCTGGCGAGGACACCTTTAATAGCTTCCAGTGACCCCTGCGTGTCCGCCCGCAAAATCAAGTTGATGGTGACCGTTTTTTGTTTGCCGAATAAGTCAGCTAAGGTCACACCTTTTTTGCCGATGGTCTCGCGTTCTTCTGCTTCGCGGTCAGCAATGCGCACACCGACAATGTCTTTGGCGCTTTGCTCGTCAGCCACGGCGACAACGCGGTCACCTGCAGACGGTTGGTCGCTAAAGCCAAGCACCTGCACAGGTACAGACGGCCCGGCTTTGTCGAGTTGTTTACCTGCGTAATCGGTCAGCCGGCGCACTTTGGCCCAAGCCTCACCAGAGACAATGTAGTCAGCCACGGTGAGTGTGCCTTGTTGCACAAGCAAGGTGGCAAGCACCCCTGCACGTTTATCTAAAATAGACTCAATGACAACACCCTCGGCTTGCCCGCTGGCATTTGCCCGGAAATCTTCAAGCTCAGCTACTAGGGTAATCATCTCTAAAAGTTCGTCTAGCCCGTCGCCTTCTTTAGCGCTAATGGGCACGGTGATGGTTTCGCCGCCGTAGTCTTCAGGAACAAGCTCAACCTGCATGAGGTCTTGTTTGACTTTGTCGATGTTGGCTTGTGGCAAGTCAATTTTGTTGATGGCCACAATGATAGGCACGTTAGCGGCTTTGGCGTGGGCAATAGCTTCACGCGTTTGTGGCATGATGCTGTCGTCGGCGGCAACCACAATAATGACAATGTCAGTCGCGCTAGCTCCGCGCTGGCGAATGCTGGTAAACGCCTCGTGACCAGGAGTATCTAAAAATGTAATGGGCCCTTGGCTCGTTTCAACTTGGTAAGCCCCAATGTGCTGGGTGATGCCACCTGCTTCGCGGTCTGCTATGCGTGTTTTGCGCAGGGTGTCTAGCAAGGTGGTTTTACCATGGTCAACGTGACCCATGACAGTGACTACAGGCGCACGTGATGGCAGGGCTTCGTAGGCAGCTTTGGCAGCAGCTTCTGCTTGTTCAGCTTCTTGCTCAGCTTGGCCGTCTTCGACGAGTTGACGGATGGTCTCGGCGGTTTCTAGGTCGATAGTGCTCGAGTGAGACTTGTATTCAACGCCCATTTCATCGAGATGCTCGAGCATCTCTTTGGTTTCAATGTTCAGGTCTTTGGCAAGTTGATAAATTCGGATTTTTTCGGACATTCACCCCTCCTGCATCTAGGTGTCCCGTTTAGGTCATGGTGTGTATGACAACGTTGCTTTATTTACGTTTCATGGGCTCGCTAGGACTAGCTTGCTGTGGTGTAGTTATTTACAGTCATGCCTCTTAATTGGTTAACGCAATATCCAAGTAAGTTTAGTTGTCTTACTTTATAGCTGGTTCGGGTCAGGTTGTGTACCTGCCACCAGCAAACGCATTACATTCTAACCACACCTAGATTTTTGAGTCCCGTGTTTAACCAACGCACGCGTTCACAACATCCTTACTGTGACTATGTGACTAACCGTCAAGATTGACACCCTTCGCCTGTAGTATTTGTCTGTAATGCATCAGTTTGTAATATGTCGTAGACGCGTTGAGCTTGGCCTCTGAAAAACCGTTGCAAAGTTTTGAGTGACGCCTGCGTGCAGGCAGGTTGCCCAGCTTCTGCCAGCGCACACAGCCACGCGCCACGCCCACCCGCTTTGCAGGTAACATCAAGTTGCCACTGCCCAGTATCATCACGGTAAAAGCGCACGAGTTCAGCTTGAGGGCGCTGCTTCCGGCACACAACACAACGCCGCAAAGGCACGTGACGCTGTACGTACTGGTGTTGCTTGCTGGCGTGTGGTGTGGTCATGTTTAGGCCTCTGCTTCTGGTGCGTTTGCTTCTGAAGGAGCATCTTCAGTAGTAACGTCACTGCTGGTGGTGTCACTGTCCGAAGCGTCACTTGTTCCCTCGGCTGGGGCACTACTAAACAGGGCGTCAAAAGCGGCGCGCTTGCTGTCGTCGGCGGGCGGCGCATCATCTGTCTGAGATGCGGCGGCTTGCAACGCAGCATCTAGGTCAGAGGCGTGCTCGGATGCCACTAAGTCAATTTTGTAACTGGTGAGTTTAGCGGCTAAGCGCACGTTTTGCCCACCTTTACCAATAGCGAGGGAAAGTTGGTCGTTGGCAACGTTAATTTTAGCTTCGGGTTCTTCGCCTTCTATGGTGATGCTACCGACCTTGGCAGGAGACAGAGCGTTGCGAATAAACTCGCGTGGGTTGGGATCCCACAAGATAATATCTACCCGTTCACGTTGTAATTCAGCAGTAACAGCTTGAATACGGCTGCCCCGGTGACCAATACACGCGCCGATGGGGTCAACGTTGGGATTAGCGCTCACCACAGCAACTTTGGAACGCTGCCCGGCTTCACGGGCGACGGCTTTGAGTTCCACTGTGTTATCGGACACTTCGGGGATTTCTTGACGCATGAGGTACTCGAGCAACTCCGGCGCTGCCCTAGACACCAAAATACTGGGGCCACGGTTGGAGCGTTCAACTTTGACGATGTACACCTTAAGGCGCATACCCACCATGTAACGCTCGCCGGGAATCTGCTCTTTGGGTGGCATGATGGCTTCACCGCGTCCTAGGTCAATAAATACATTGCGTTTGTTGTCCACCCGTGAGACGATGGCGGTAATTACGTCGCCAGCGCGGTCTTTGTACTCTTCAAAGACGAGTCCACGTTCAGCTTCGCGGATTTTTTGGGTGATGACCTGTTTGGTCGTTTGCACGGCGATGCGAGTAAACCGGTCAGGGTCAACTGGAAATTCCATTTCCATGCCAACTTCTATATCTGGGTCAAGCTCGAGCGCTTCTTCTAAACTCATCTCCTTGTCGTCATCTTCAATGTCTTCGACAACGCGTTTGATGACCAAGACTTCAATTTCGCCGGTAGCTGGGTCAACCTCAACCTCAATGTGTTTTCCTGGCTCGACATTGCGTTCATAAGCTTGCTCGAGGGCGTCTTCAAAGTCGTGCAAGAGCTGGCTTTTGTCGAGGTTGCGCTCGAGCGCAAGCTGATCAAGGGCTTCAATAAATTCTCTGTTCATAGCTTCATCTCACTTCGTACTGCTGACTTGAGTAATACTGACCTTTCAGGCTTTGACCCTTCAGGCAAGGTCTCGACCGTCGTTGTAACATCAACTAGTGAATACTTTCATAGGCTTACTAACAACTGTTAACAGCATCCAACTTGATGATGCCTAGCGTGGTTCTTCTGGCCACTCCGCTAAGCGGGCGGTATCAATTTGACTAATTGCAATGTTGCGGGTGTCACCGGCAACTTCAAAGGTCACCACGTCATCCTCGACCGCGCGAATTTTGCCTGTAAATTGCTCACTACCTACGCGCACTTTGGCATCTAGGTCGTGAAAGCGCAAAAAGTGCGCGGCTCGCAACAAGGGCCGGTTGGGTCCTGGCGATTCAACCTCGAGCCGGTAAGCACCTTCAAACGGATCAAGTCTATCTAGCTCTAAGCTAAAGACCTCGGTGACGTTGGTGACATCATCCATTGAGACAATCTGACCGTCTAGGCGGTCAATGCGTAATAGCACCCGGCGTTTGCTTGCCCGCCCGGATACGGTTAGCTCGAGCACTTCATAGCCTAAAGGCGTAAGTAGGTTGCTGGCTGCTTGGTATAACTCCATCTTGCACCTCCCTTGCCGAATCCTTTATGCGTCTGGCGAGTTGTTAGCAGCTTGCGACTAGACTGATACCTGTAGGGAGCTAGCTTGTATATGACAAGCACAACCAAGTTAGCCGTTCGCACAAGACCTAGCAAGCTAAGCCCATGCCACCGTTTCATGACGTTTAAATTGTTGGGATAAAAGTTATATCACACGCGTTTCAGCGCACACCAACAGAGTTTGTTGTAGCTTTATGCTTTGTAACACTACAACACGTCAATCACATCAGCTCAATCATCCCGCAAACTAAAAAGGCGGGCCGTTACGCACCCACCCTTACAAATACAACCTCGAGTTAAAACACACTAAGGTAGTCGGGAAGTTTACTCCAAGAAAGAATTATAGGCTGAAACGTAGCTGCTAACAAGGCTTTAGCTAACGTGCACGCGGATGTGTTAGTTAGATGCCTACAATTTCATACCTTTGTCAAGTCACCCTTTACAAATAAGCTTCTGACTGTTAGAGTCTCAGTTATGATGGGTGAGCAAAAGTCTTACATGTGCTGTGCGGCGTATTATGCTGCAGGTGCGTTTTGTGCTAAGCCTGTCATTACCCAACGAGCGATGACCGTGTAGCGTTTTTGTGTGCTGGATACATGTTCGCTACATTTTTATGACCTGCCCTGTGGCACGGTCTTTTTTTATGGCTTGTTGCTGGTTGTTGTGAATATTTTTGAGGCGATTTGCCTCCAAGTCTGGACGTGATTGGCTTATGGAAATCTAACATCACTGAATAAAGTGACCCTTCACACCTAAAAGATGACTTATCTGATGGGATGTGGTTTCGTTTTGATGAGGCTCCCTCGGTGTTCTTCAATCTCATCAGCATTCCAATATTGATGTTGGTGCGGTGTTACCAAACTCATCTGGCATCATTATCAATCTTGGTTTTTGAAGGTCTTCACTTGACAAGTTAGATTTCCCTTATAAAAGCTATTTTTTGACACTCTTGACGTCCTAGACGTATACATCCCTTTTGAAAACTCAACTAGACGAGGTTTATCCTATGTTTCAACCTGTTTTGCTGCTTACTCCTGGCCCTACTCCTATTCATCCACGTGCCCTAGACGCGTTCCACTGGCCCATGCGCGGTCACATGGATGCAGATGTTTTTGCCTATAACGACGGCATTGTCAGAGATTTACACGCGCTTTATCAAACCGGCGGGCGCGGCTTTACCAGCTTGCTGTCTGGCACAGGTTCACTGGGTATGGAAGCGGGCCTGGCAAATTTGCTCGAGCCCGGTGACACGGTGCTCATTGTCAGTAACGGCGTGTTTGGTGAGCGCAAGCTCGAGATGGCAACCCGCCTAGGCGCGCGTGTTGTACCCGTGTCATTTGCGCCCTCTTGCCCGGTAGACCTTGACATTGTGCGAGCAGCAGCCTTGCGCGAACGCCCTAAAGTCATCGCCGCCGTTCATGGAGAAACCAGCACAGGCGTTATGAACCCTGTACCGGAAATTGCAGCTATTGCCCAAGAGGTTGGCGCGCTTATGGTAGTGGATGCGGTTACGACTGTGGGGATGCTCGAGTTTGACATGGCAGCTTGGGGCATCGACTACGCGTACACAGGCTCCCAAAAGTGTCTATCTGCACCGCCCGGACTGGCACCCATTGCCTTAAGTGAACGTGCTGCTGAGGCGATTCGCAACCGTAAAACCCCTGTTGTGACCTGGTACGCCGACATGTTGGGGATGATGCGCTACTGGGAACCCGGGGAGTCTGGGCGGCAGTACCATCACACCATTCCAGTGCAACTTCACTGGGCCACGGGAGAGGCAATTCGGATGGCGTTAGAAGAAGGTGTGCAGGCCCGCACCAACCGTGTGCACTTTGTGGGTCAAGCAGCGCTGCGCGCTCTAGAAACACTTGGCTTTAGCGCGTTTATTCCCGCTGAGTACCGCTTGCCTACCGTCTTGGCTGTGCGTTTACCAGAAGGATTAGATGACGCCAAAGTGCGTCACCAATTGCGCTACGACTACAACATCAGTATCACAGGTGGTCTGGGTGCTACCGCTGGGCAGATTTGGCGGCTGGGTCTCATGGGTGAAACTGCCCGCCCTGAGCATTACCTCACGCTTATGGAAGCACTCGCCGTAATTTTGCGCGCGCCGCATCTGCCAGATACATTTGAGGATGCGCTGGCGGTTGTAGCTTAGCAGGAGTTCTGAACCTCGTCTAAAATGTGAGTCTATTATGTAAGTCGCGCAGTCAGTTTGGGTCATCCTCGAGCTGGCTGCGTGCGTTTTATGTTCTGATTGAGGTCATCACCCGTTTGATCTGGGAACCATCAGCAGGTGCTAGACTTAATCATATGAGGCGCGTTACGGTGACCTTGCCAGATGACCTCGAGCATGACCTCGGGCAATATCTCGCCAGTCAACCTACACCACCAAATCTGACAGAGCTAATTCAAGTTGCACTGCGCGATTATTTGTAGCATTTCCATCTGGAATTGCTATTGCAAGCGCACAAACTCCGTCACCGCGGCTATCGCCCAGCAAAATATCCTAGGGCCACTTGTAGAACAAGATGATGCCGGTGAAGCAGATGTGAGCCTCAATCACGATGATTATCTGGGCATATGAACAAGAACTTGAATCAGATAGCCGCTCAGTACGCTAATAATCCAAGGTAGTAAAGCACAATAATCAGCACCAGCGCTGGCAGCAAACTGCCCACCCGAATGCGTTTAAGCTCGAGCAGATTTATTCCCAAGCCCAAAATCATCAACCCACCAACCCCATTAATCAGTAACACCCTAGGATCGTTAGCTGGGTTGGGAATGAGCTCGGCAAAAAGCCCCGCAGCAAGCGACAACCCGCCTTGGTAAAGCGCCACAATCACTACTGAAAAAAGCACCCCAAAGCCAAATGTTGCAGACAATGCAAGTGATGAAAAGCCGTCCAGTGTAGCTTTAAGCAGCAAAAACGAATCATCTCCCACCAGGCCGTTTTGAATACTGCCAATAAGCGCAAGCGGGCCCACGCAAAACAGTAAACTGGCAGCCACAAAACCCTCGGTAAAACGCCCTTCACCCTTGAACCGTGCTTTGAGAGCCTCACCTAATGACTCGAGCCCTTCTTCAATGTGCCACCACTCACCGAGCGCGCCGCCAATCGCCAGCGCCATGAGTCCTAAAATGACACCCGGTGGTTCAGATACACGTAACAGGTCGTTGGCGTTAGTGATGCCAATAAACAAGGTCGTGAGGCCGATGGCTTGCATCACAATAGCGATGATTTTGGAGGGTAAGCGGCCGCGTAATAACAAGCCGAGGCTCGAGCCTAGCAGCACCGTCACAATGTTCCACAGCGTGCCTGAGGTTGCCTCAACAAACCCCACAACTAGTCCTGCTTAACTATAATAGGCTGCGTCCAGGCCTGAGTTTCGCCTTCGCCCCACAACTCCACCCGCAGATAGCGCCAAGAGCTATCGTCTGGCACGCGGAAATGAAGTTCATTGTTTTCAATTTGTAACACTCGCTGGCCGCGATCCGCAATTAGGTTGATGCGTTTGGCGTTAGCAGCACGTATGTTCAGGTAGCTTCCCTCTGCGCGAATATCATCAATCACCACGCCAGTAGATGCATAAAATTGACCTGCTTGTAACGCGTCAATAATGCTTTGAGGATTTACATCTTGTGTCTCAGGAACTTGCACCACATTCCATGCAAGGGCGGTATCACCTTCATGGTGGCTGTCATCGTTAGCAAAGCCCCAAACAATCTTGCCCCGGGTTAGTAGCATGTCCC
>JBCCBI010000050.1:0-18093 GCA_039034155.1 Deinococcota bacterium
ATGACAGCTAGCTCAGGTGAAGTCCATTTGAGCTTGCCAGATGGTCGCAAGGTAGACTTGGCTTCCCTGAACAAGCAGGAACTTAGAGATGTAAGGCGCTATTTTCACATGATTTTTCAAGATCCCTATGCCTCACTTGATCCACGCATGACCGTGCTGGATATTATTGCAGAACCTTTGCGTAATAATAAGCTTGCGTCTGGACAAGACTTAATTGAACGGGTTAAAGAGCTTATGGAGGTTGTAGGGCTCGAGCTACAACACCTCAAGCGGTATCCACATGCGTTTTCAGGTGGGCAACGGCAACGTATTGGCATTGCTCGTTCACTAGCACCTAAGCCACGGCTTATTGTTTGTGACGAAGCGGTGTCTGCACTTGATGTGAGCATTCAAGCCCAAATTTTAAACCTGCTGATGGATTTACAAACCCGTTTTAACTTAACCTACCTATTTATTGCGCACGATTTGTCGGTAGTTGAACACATTTCTAATCGTGTGGCGGTGATGTATGTGGGGCGTTTGGTTGAGCTGGCTGAAACTGATGAGCTATTTCAAAACCCAAAACATCCTTATACTGAAGCGCTCTTGTCAGCGGTTCCTACAACCGACCCAGATATCAAGATGGAGCGCATTATTTTGCCGGGTGAGGTGGCCAATCCTGCTAACCCACCTTCGGGGTGTTATTTTCACCCAAGATGCCGCTACGCACAAGACAAATGCAAACAAGAAATACCTGCCTGGCGTGAGGTTAGTCCGGGGCACTACAGCGCGTGCCATTTTGCTGACGAGCTAGACTTAAAAGGTGTTGCTAATTTTGAGCAAGACACCTAATGGAGACTTTGAGTCTGCTTGGGGAATAGTTGGATGACCTATATTCTTGTTGCTATCGCCGCTATATCAATTACTATTTTGGCAATTATCAAGTTCATACTTGGGTTGACTAAGGTGACAGTTGAGGCTAGCTTGACAAGCCGGTTTCAAGATGCTGAGTTTATTCTTAACCACCACAAAGCCCCTGACTCTTGGCGCAAGCCTGCATCTTTATACACACGGGCGATGCAAGGGCGCATCTGGTCAGTGACACAAGAGCCTCATAAACGTGTGTTGTCCCGGCTTGACGACCTTATTACATTTTTTGAACATTCTCGGTTTTTCGAAACACCTGATGCCAAAGAGCAGCTTTTGGATGATCTCAAGCTCGAGCGTGACCGCTGGGAAAGGTTGTCATTTGAGGCCATCTTTACAGCCTCAGCTTAATGTTATATCTGGCTTACCAGTTGGTGAGCGAGCCATCTCGTTTTCGTAACATCGGTGCGTTTTTACCTTCTGCGTAGGGTTTGTGTTGTAAGGCGTCTTCATCTACTAAAATCCCTAGTCCGGGACCGTCTGGAACGCGGTAGCGGTCGCCCTCGAGCGTCACAGGTTCAGGAAAAACATCTGGATCACTAACCACCAGGCCTTCGGTGGGGGCGTCCCTTGTTTCTTGCCAGGCAAAGTTAGGCACAGCCGCACCTAAATGAATCGATGCCATAGCGCAAATAGGCCCTAGCGGGTTGTGCGGCATGATGTCAATGTAGTGCATTTCTGCCAGTGCAGCCACCTTCATAGCCTCAGTAAAGCCGCCTACGTTGCAAATATCTATCCGTGCATAGTTGGTTAAACCTTGTTCCAAGTAGGGTGCAAACGCCCACTTACTGCTCAGTTCTTCGCCTATGGCAAACGGGACGGGCGTCATTTGCCGGAGGGCTGCGTAAGCGTTAGGGTTTTCATCGCGAATGGGTTCTTCAAGAAAGTCAAGTGCACCCGGTGCAACGCGCTGACAAAATGAGGCTGCCTCAGCCACACTTAAACGGTGATGGTAGTCGATGCCGAGCATAAACTCGCTGCCGTGTTCCTCACGAATAGCGTTGACCCACTTAGCAGTGAGACCAATTGACTCGCTAGGTTCAAAGAGCTGTTCGTCACCATCATGATCAAACATAGGGGTGATGCGAATACACTGCCAGTTGTGCTCGAGCAACAGCCCAACATGATCTAGCAGTGTTTGACCGTCTTGCGCAAGCGTGGTGGCAAAACAAGGAATAAAGTCGCGTTGTTTACCGCCCAAAAGCTGATAGACAGGTACATTTAGTGCTTTAGAAGTGAGGTCGTGTAAGGCAATGTCAAGGGCAGAAATTGCTGCCGTGAGCACCCGCCCACCTTCAAAGTACTGGCTGCGGTAGAGACGTTGCCAGTTAGCGCCAAGTTGCATGGGATCGCGCCCAATAAGATAGTCGCGGTAGTGCTGAATCGCCCCCGCAACAGCCAGTTCACGCCCAGACAAGCCAGACTCACCCCAGCCAAAGATGCCTTCGTCTGTTTCAACCTTCACAAGTAGTTGATTGCGGTGCCCAATGAGGGCGGGATAGGGTTTAATATCGGTTATTTTCATGTGTATCCTTCGCTGGGTTGTGTAACAGGATTAGCTGGTGGCTTTGAGTATCTCAGAAACTCGCTGAAGAGTCCTTAAACCCATTAACTTGAGGCTTTTCTAGCTATAGCAGCTACACGAGACGTTATTAGGGATTTACCAACATGTGAACATTGCTTTTGGGAAAGGGGGAAGGGGAGCCTCGGGGGAAAGGGAGATTTCATCAGCGACAGCCTAAACTCACTGTAACGCATGTATCACGATATCGTGGGGTTGCTACTAATACTAAATCGAAACAATAATGTCATAGTCGAAATCGTCTAAGGATACGCTCTCACGCGCGTTTTGCATGGCACGTTGTGTCACGCAAAATTCACTTTAGTATAATATACCGTTAAGTCTTTTTGATAGAGATTTGACCTTGGGTAACGATGAGACAGCATCACTCATAGACAAGTTTGAGGATATTTATGATGTAGTTACTGAACCTCGAGCGTCAAACTCGCAGGTGCTAGTCCATCTGCTCGAGCCTGAATCGTGACGCTTCCCGATTCAAAGGTTGACCGAATAATCATAAGCGCGTGACCTTGTGAGGTGACAAGGCAGTTTGCGTTGTGAGCTTGGACATTGTCAGCAGCCCCGTTATCAACCCCTAAATTCTCGTAAGGGCCGGTGAGTTCGAAGTTAACCTTGTGGTCTTCATGCCTAACAGGATTTCCGGCAGCATCACAAAGTTGCACGGTGATATGGCTGACATCGTAAGCATCTGCATGGAGGGTGAGTTTGTCAGCGGTGAGCTTAAGGTGATGAGGTGGGCCAGCCGTAATAAGTTGGTTGGTGACTGTTTGTCCTTGTGCGTTGGTGGCTCGAGCTTCCAGTTTGCCCGCAATAAATGGCACAGCCCATTTAAAAATGCGATCCTCTTGATCTTGTAAACGTTGCTCACCCAAACTGATGCCATTCAAAAACAGCTCAACTGTGTCGCAGTTGCTGTAAGCCTCAACAACAGTCATTTCATCTGGTGGGTAATTCCAGTGTTCGTTGACTTTGTGCCAAAACCACAGTCGCGTTCGCCATGCGTCTTTATGTTTCTCGATGACATTATCTACCTCGAGCACATACTCAGATTCATCCAAGAGTTGCGTGTAAACCTGACAATGCGGCGCTTCCTGCCACAAACTTTTAATCATGTGATAGGCGGGTTTGGGAAAACTAGCAAGGTCCAACATACCTGAGGCTGTGGCTTTAACTGGCCAGCTCGAGTGGGCTTCAGCCTCACCGAGGTAGTCAATGCCTGTCCAGAAAAAAAGCCCACTAATGAACGGCCGGCCAATGACGTTTTTCCATTCGTGCCATTGCCCTAGATTCTCAGTACCCATAATGACTTTGTTGGGAAAATCTGCATGCCCACGGTCGTACATGACCGCCCGGTAGCTGTAGCCCACAATGTCAAGCGCGTCCCCATAGCCTGTGATGTGGCTGGCTGAGGGCAAAATGCAGTTGGCAATCACTGGGCGACTGTCATCTAGCTCGCGCGTCCACTCGGCTAGTTGCTGGGCTGTTTCAGCAAGGTCATGGGCTACGGCTGGCAGGTTGTCAAAACGTTGTTTGATTTCCTGTGAACTGTAAGGTGGCAGCGTCCAAAAGTAGTTACCGTTAGCTTCCACGTCAAAATAACCCGTTGCTGCTGAATAGTTAAGATACGTCCACTCAATTTCATTGCCGATGCCCCACTGGAAAATACAAGGGTGGTTCTTGTCGCGCAAAATAGTTGTTTTGAGGTCGTGCTCAGCCCACTCTTGAAAATAATCCGCATAACCTTGCGAGATGGTGTCACCGTGGCGATCATGTTTGTTGAGGCGTTTATCTTTGCCGTAAGACCACTCGTCAAAAAACTCGTTTTGAACCAAAAACCCCAGCTCATCACACAGGTCAAGAAACCGTGCTGAGGGTGGGTTGTGGGCTGTGCGAATGGCATTACAACCCATCGTTTTTAAGTGCTCTAAGCGCCTACGCCAGACACCGTCGGGAACGGCGGCACCCACCAGACCTGCATCGTGATGAAGGCAGACACCTTTGACGTGCGTATTTTGCCCATTTAAGAAAAAGCCACGGTCAGCATCAAAGTGAAAATAACGCAGGCCAAAAGGTGTCGTAGTGGTGTCTACGATTTCATCATTTAAGATGACTTGGGTCACAGCCGTGTACATGTGGGGTATATCTGGTGACCATAATGATGGCTGCGTTATCTTGATCTGCTCTACGTGTTGAACTTTTGAGGCGGCATCAAGTTGAACTATGGATGTGTATTCAGCTCGGATTTGTCCCGCTGCATCAGAAATGTGTCCAGTGAGTTCAATATCGACAGGTGTGGTAAGGCTGTTGTGAAGGTCTAGCTCGAGCGCAACCTGAGCACTATCCTGACTTACCTGCGGTGTTCTTACGGTAACACCCCAAATAGGAACGAACACAGCAGCTTTACGAACAAGCGTGACATCGCGGTAGATGCCAGATCCGGTGTACCAACGGCTGTCAACATAGCGGCTGTGGTCAACTTGGACGGCGAGGACGTTGTCTGCCTCGAGATAATGACTCATGTTCACATAAAACGGCGTATAGCCATAAGGTTGATACCAAAGCTTGTGCCCGTTGAGCCAGACAGTTACATGGTTGTAGACGCCATCAAAATACAAAAAGATTTGCTCGTCCTCAGCTTTGTCGAGCTTAAAGTGCTTTCTGTACCAGCCGACACCGCCGGGGAGGTAGGCGGTTGCTCCTTCTAAATCTGAACTGTAACTGGCTTCAATACTCCAGTCGTGTGGCAATCTGAGCTGACGCCAATGACTGTCGTCAAAGGTTTTTGTGGCGACTTTGGGAACATCAGCTTCAGAAACATCAGCTTCAGAAACATCAGCTTCAGAAACATCGACGTTGAGGGCATCAGCCTCAGAAATATCAGCTTTGAGGGCATTGGATTTGGGAGCATCAGCTAAATAGAAACGCCAGTTAAAGTTAAAATCTTCTGCATCAGGATGGGTTTGTGACATAGCAGGTTAAGGTGCTTATGACCAGTTGACGTACATGGTTTTTTTGCGCAGGTAGCTATCAACGCCGTATTTACCGTCTTCGCCGCCCAGACCGGAGTGTTTCCAGCCCGTGTGGAAGCCCTGTAAAAGCTCGCCAACGGAGCGGTTGATGTAGAGTTCACCAAACTCGAGCTCGTCTGTTAAACGCATGATGCGGCGAAAGTTTTGGGTGTAAACATAGGCAGATAGCCCGTAGTTACTTTGATTGGCGTACTGCAACGCATCTTCAAAACTGGTGACGCGCATAACAGGGACAACGGGTCCAAAAATCTCCTGCTGCATGATGAGGTTTTGATTGTTACTCACTTCTAATACTGTGGGTGCGTACCAATGACCTTTATCATAGGTTCCACCTGTGAGGCGGCCACCCTCGAGCAATACCTGTGCGCCAGTATCCTTGGCTGTTTGCACCATGTCCGCAACCTTGTCAACCTCAAGGCCACTGACTTTAGGACCCATGTCTGGATTGGTTAAAGGGTCTGCAACCGTCAAGGCTTTGGCTTTGGCAATGAATTTGTCCAAAAATTCATCGGCAATGGCTTCGTGTAAGTACATGCGTTCGTTGCAGGTACAAATTTGCCCACAGTTGGTGAACCGAGCGGTGATGGCGCTTTCGACTGCTTTGTCCAGGTCAGCATCTTCCATGACAATAAAAGGGGCTTTGCCGCCAAGCTCGAGGCTTAAGATTTTAAGTTCAGACGCCGCAGCCGCAAAAATTTCTTTACCAGCACGCACACTGCCGGTCATGGTGATGCGGTCAGCCAGCGGGTGTTCCACCAGGGTTTGTCCGACTACACGACCTAGCCCAGTCACAACGTTAAACACACCGTCAGGTAGGCCAACTTGGCTAGCCAGTTTGGCAATCTCGAGCCCAGAAAGTGGCGTAATTTCGTGACCTTTTAGGACAAAAGTATTACCTGTGACCAATGCTGGACCTAGTTTGCGCGCAACCAGTGCAGAGGGATAGTTCCACGCTGTAAGCCCCACCACCACACCGTAAGGCACGCGGCGAATCCATACCTCTTCGTCAGGGTTATCGGACGGGACAATGTCTCCCTCAATGCGGCGGGCCCACTCAGCAGCATAAGTTAAAAATCCTGCGGTTGCTTCAATTTCACCCTCAGCTTGGTTCAGGGGTTTACCTTGTTCAGCCACCACAACTCGAGCCAGCTTATCTTTGTGCGCTAGCACAGCTTTGGCAAGTTCCTGTATGTAAGCTGCCCGCTGGGTTGCGGGTAGAGCCGCCCAAGCAGGTTGGGCGCGTTGGGCGGCTTCTAAAGCCCTGCTGGCATCCTCGGTTGTGCCTTCAGGAATGGTGGCAATGACCGTTTCGTTCGCAGGGTTGTCGACCTCGAGCCTCGCTGAGGACGTACTCTCAACCCAGTTGCCATCAATAAATAAGTTGTACTGTTCCATGTCGTACCCTTTCTGGTTGATGAGGAGGAACGTAAAGATAGTTAGGCCTGCACATCAAAATTTGCAACATCATTTGAGAGATGCATTACCAGCAAAACGTCCATTGGATAGAGATGATAATCTTGAAAGCCTCAGCAATGACGTGACGCAACTAAGCTAGCGTTTCGCTTATGAGGTTGAGGATAGTTCCATCCGGGCAGTGCGTTTTTGACATCTCGATAGTGCTTCAAGATGTAGCTATCAGGTAATTCAAGATGCTGACTGAGTAATGCCTACCTCTATTGAATATTGCGTGCAAGTGTGTCCAAAGCCTCCTCTTTGTCTTTGGCTTTAATCGCATCCAAAATGGCTTTGTGCTCGTGATAGCTTTCCATCAAATCCCCTAAGCGGTCATAGTGAATGAGCATTCTGAGAACAATAGGGTGCCATAAGGTAAACAGGTCTTTGTCGTCATGACTTTGAATGATGGCTTTGTGGAAAAGTAGATCGTGCTCTACTAGTGAAGCTTTATCACCTTTTTTACAGGCTTTTTTGATGCTGGCGAGGTTTTTCTCCCACGTTTTGAGGTCTTTTTTGGTGATTTTGTCAAAAATGCTATCGAGCACAAAAAGCTCAATATTTTTACGCAGTTCGACCAGTAAGGGGCGCACCGATGCACTCGGTTGACTAGCAATACGCACGCCTTTGTTGGGTTCAGCAACAACCAAGCCCTGCTGGGTGAGCTTACTGAGCACCTCACGAATGGGCCCGCGACTCACCCCAAAGCGCTCCGAAATTTCTTGCTCCCGTAAAGGCTGCCCCGGTGCTAACGAACCAGATAAGATATCGCGCCGTAAGTGCTCTTCGATTTGCTCGGGGATAGATTTAAAAATGATGTTGTCTGCCATAGTGGTGGTGTGGTTTACCCCTCTGGTTAAGATTTATACGGGTCAGCGGCATCCCGCAGGCCGTCGCCAATAAAGTTAAAACAAAGCACGGTGATGACCACAAAGATGCCGGGAATCATGAGCCACGGACTTTGGGAAATACTGCGAATACTTTGAGCGTCTTGTAACAGTACACCCCAACTCACCGCTGGCGGGCGAATGCCAATTTCTAAAAAGCTGAGCGCCGTTTCACCTAAAATCATGTTGGGAATCGCTAGCGTTAAACTCACGATAAGGTAGCTCGAGAACGACGGTAAAAGGTGCTTGGTAATAATATCAAAGTCACCCATATTAGAAATTTTGGCAGCCGTGACAAAGTCAGCTTCGCGCAGTTCTAACAGTTTGCCGCGCACGGTTCGAGCTAAGGTTGTCCAACCCACTGTTGCTAAAACTGTCGTGATGCCAAAGTAAACTTGTAAGGTTGTCCACTGCGGGGGTAACGCTGCAGCAAGCGCAAACCACAAAGGAATCGTAGGAATCGAAATTATAAATTCGATAATTCGCTGGATAATTAAATCGGTCACGCCACCAAAATAGCCGGAAATGCCGCCAATAAGCGCGCCCAACACAAAACTTACTAACACCCCAATAAAGCCAATCGACAGCGAAATACGTGATGCATAGAGGTTTCTCGAGAACAAGTCACGTCCAAACTCATCACTGCCAAAAGGCATAAAGGTGCCACCTTCAGCCACGGTTATAAAATGCCAGTTGGTTTCAAAGAGGCCCCAGAATTTGTACGTGTGACCTCGAGCAAAAAGCTGTAATGGGTAGCGCGTGCTGGTGTCTTCAGTGTAAGTGCGTTGCAAGGTAGCTATATCAAGTTCTTGGGTGAGGTTGTAGACAAAGGGAACCAAGTGAAACTGACCCTCAGCATCGACAAAATGTAAGCGTTGTGGTGGGGCTGATGCTAAGCTGGCATGTCGCTGCTGATAAGGGTTGAGTGCAAAAAAACCTGAAAAAATAGCGCCTAGGTACATTAAACTAATGATGCTACCGCCAACAATCGCCAGTTTGTGCCTGCGAAACTTGCGCCAGATGAGCTGCCACTGCGAGGCAATGTAGTAGCTATCATCTTTGACCGTTTGTGATTTACGGCCTCTGCCTAAACTTTTTTGAAGACTATGAAGCACTGCTGCGCTCCATTCTAATGCGGGGATCAACAAGGACCAGCAAAATATCTGAGATAGTTGTACCAACCACGGTCAGTATCGTTAAAAACATCAAAATTGATGCCGTCAAAAACGTGTCTTGGGCAATGAGCGCCCGTAGCAACATCGGGCCAGCCGTTGGAAGTCCCAGCACAATTGCGGTGATGGCACCGCCCGAAATAAGCGCTGGAAATAACCAGGCAAGGTCGCTGATAAGCGGGTTGAGGGCTAAGCGTACCGGATATTTAAACAGTAACTTGCCTTCGGTAACGCCTTTGGCTCGAGCTGTAATAACGTACTGCTTCTGAAGTTCGTCCAGTAAGCTGGCCCTTAATACCCGTATAAGCCCTGCTGTGCCGCCAGTTCCTACGACAATCACAGGGATAGGTAAGTGTTTAAGCATGTCAAAAACTTTGCCCAAACTCCAAGGTGCATCAAGATATTCAGGTGAAAAAAGACCGCTGAGGTTAATCCCAAAAAACCGAAACGCAAAAAAGAGCAGTAAGAGCGCTAGCATAAAATTGGGAATGGCAAGACCAATAAATCCAATGATTGTAAACACATAATCACCTAGTGAATATTGGTGGGTCGCCGAATAAATACCTATAGGAATGGCTACTGCATAGGTAAACAAAATACTTATTGAGGTAATCACAAAGGTTAGCGCCAAACGTTCCCAGATAAGTTGGTTGACAGGTTGTTGCCACTCATAAGAAAAGCCTAAATCACCTTGCAAAACACCACCAAACCACCTGAAGTAGCGCCGGTACAGTGGTAAATCGAGGCCGTATTGTTCTCTGAGGCTTTCAATTTGTTCTTCAGAAACGTTGTTGCCAGATTGCTCGAGGCGCGCAATCAAGGTCGATAAATAATCCCCTGGCGGAAGTTGAATAATTACGAACGTCACAATGGACGTCATCCAAATAAGAAACAACATATAGATCAGTCGTTGTGTGAGATACCGAGCCATGCGTTCCTTTCATACAGCTCCGAAGGTCAACGGGTGCTGACCTGATGTTGGCTTAGGGCCGTTCTGTGAGTTGGAGCCATCTTAAATATGACCCCTAAATGTCTGTTTTTGTTCAAACTAAAGCACGCACAAAAATGTTACTTGGTTGTTGCTGTAAGCTCTTAAGTTCAATGCAAAAACAAAGGCTGTTGAGTACTTGCTCACGCAAATTTGCCCAAATATTGGGCAAGCTATGTAGTAATTCAAACTTGTGGGTTGCTGGCTTAATCATATGCTGCTTTTCAAAAGTTGTCAACAATCTACACTTGACAAATTACTTTTTTCCTCATACACTCTGGAACACAGCATACAAACATACACCTGCCATAGCTTTAGGCAAAAAGGAGGCTAGGGTTGCTCGAGCAGTGAACATGTACCGCCTAAATGCCCCGTCTTGATCATAGTTACGGCCTTGGTCGTAGTTACCGCCTTGGTCGTAGTGGAGGCATCGCGGGATATTTCGTATTTTGTGATTCGTATTTTGTGAAAGGACACACCTAAATGCAGAGAATGCACGGTCAAAGACGAACCCTACGCACGGTT
The DNA here is from genome assembly GCA_039034155.1 of Deinococcota bacterium. Lineage (GTDB taxonomy): Bacteria > Deinococcota > Deinococci > Deinococcales > Trueperaceae > JBCCBI01. The sequence goes on from JBCCBI010000050.1 coordinate 10,542, forward strand.
TTGAGCTTGGTGGTTGTAGTGCTTGCAAGCTCGAGCCTTGCCCAAATGACAGCTAAGACCTATCCACAACAATATGCAACACCAGAAACCTATGTTGCAGCCGGTGGTAGTGCAATTGCCAGTTTTCAGCAATCCCCTATGTTGGATGCACTAGTAGATGCTGGGGAACTGCCAAGTTTGGCTGAGCGTTTGCCCAGTGAGCCTGCTGTTGTTGATCCCCTTAACGGGATTGGTGTCTATGGTGGTGAGCTAGCCGGACCAACCACAGTTCCCTCCTGTTGCGGCTGGGACGCTATTCAAGCAAGAATGCAAAAACTGTTTAATATTGATACCGATTTAAGGGGCATCGTCCCCAACGTGGCACGTGGTGTTGATATTTCAGAAGACCAAACAACCTTCACCATCTACCTGCGTGAAGGCCACAAGTGGTCAGATGGGACTGAGTTCACCGCAGAAGACTTTAGATTTTTCTATGAAGATGTTCTTTTGAACACGCAACTCTCGCCAGTACCAAGCGGGCCGTGGATTCAAAATAACGAACCTGCCCAATTTGAAGTTATTGACGACAAAACTATCCGCTATACGTTTGCTGAACCAAGCCCTGCGTTTATTGTATCCATTTCAGAAGAATTTGGTAATCGCGGCTACCGACCTGCACACTATTTTAAGCAGTTCCATATCGATTACAACGAAGATGCAGATGCCCTCGCAGATGAACTTGGGTTTGCTGATTGGCAAGAACTATTTGAGTCAAGAATGCAGCCCTACAACTTCACCTGGGATTTAGGATCAGAAACCGACTCCGGTTCACCAACCTTAAATTCCTTTGTTTTTGACCGTGAAGATTCATTTGGAAACAAGTACTACGTGCGCAACCCCTACTTTTTCAAAGTAGATACTGCAGGTAATCAACTCCCTTACACCGACAGCTTGCAGCGCATTTTGGTCCAAGACCTCGAGGTACAAGATTTCAAAGCTATCTCAGGTGAATACAGCCACTTTGGCTGGGGCTCACTGCTCAACGTACCCACCTACCGTGATAACGAAGCCGCCGGTGAATACCGCACCATTTTTGTCCGCTATGACCGTGGCAATGAATACACATTTGTCTTCAACATGAACCATGAAGACCCTGTTCTACGCGAGATTTTCCAAGACATCCGCTTTAGGCAAGCGATGTCGTTAGCTATCAACCGCACCGAAATTAATGACCTGATCTACTTTGGCTTAGCAACGCCGTCTCAAGCGGCACCAACACCAACCTCAGCCTACTATCAAGCGTGGATGACAGACTACTTCGCCGACTATGATCTAGACGAAGCCAACCGACTTTTAGATGAAATAGGTCTAGCACGTGGGTCAGATGGCTTTAGGCTCCGCCCAGACGGTGAAGAGTTATTTATTAACCTACAGGTGTCTGTACCAGAAGAAGCCTGGCAAAAAATTGGTGAGCTTGTTGCTGATTACTGGAATGCTGTGGGCGTAAAAACCAACTATAAACTCATTGAAAACGGGCTTTACCAAGAACTGCGTGAAAGCAACCAAACCGATGTTGCTGCGTGGGGGCTTGACCTTACCGATGTTGGCGAAATTAGCAACGGCTTAGGCCGACTTAGACCCAGTTGGGACCCCAATGATGTTGGTCTTGCCTGGAACGAATGGCTCATGACGGATGGTGCCACAGGTGAAGCGCCACCAGCTGATATTCAAGAGTTGTGGGAGCTTGGTGAAAGCTATCTGCAAGCGGACTATAACTCGCAGGAACAGCTCGAGATTGGTCAGGAATTCTACGAAAGAACGTTTAGAAACCTCTACCAAATTGGTACCGTGCAACTCCCTCCGCAGCCGCTCTTATTCAAAACAAACTTGTGCAACACGCCATCCGAAGACACCCAAGGTCTGTGGAGTTGGACGTACAGGCAGTGGATTATGTTCATGCCCGAGCAGTGGTACTTCAGTGACGATGGTAGTTGTCAATAATAAGGCTAAGCTGCATCGGTAAAGCTGAACGATGATCTGCAATCATGAATGAAATGCTCTTAGACACACTGCATAAGTATCCAAGTAATACGTAAGTAAACTACATGTGTGTTTAGACAATCACATGAACCTCGAGGCACACATGTAGTCGCTAGTCTAAGAGGTTTAACTAGAAGCCTTACCTTAGAGAAAGTTGTATGTATCCGTTTAATAGAGGGCATCTGTACAGCATCCATCTTCAATAGAAGGCTCTATCCATACGTGATGTATGAATATGCTGACCTGATAAGTTGAGGTCAGAAAATCAACCTAAATTGCTGATAAAAGCTCTGCTAGGAAGGCTCTGTGGGAAAGGCGTTGTGAATGGCATCAATCTGTAAGTTTCAAAGTGATTATTACCGGATACCCTTAGCAACAACCCTGACCGATGCCACGCACGGTGACATGCCTGACTTTGAACTTAATACTGTTCGTATTCAGGATGTTGACGGTATAGAAGGTGTCGGATACACGTTCACCGCAGGGCACAACGGTGTGGGCATCAAAGCAATTTTAGATCAAGAGTTGGCAGATATTGTTTGCCACAAAGAGGCTAACAACATCGAAGCCCTGTGGAATGATATGTGGTGGACAACGCACTACGGTGGCCGTGGCGGTCCCACGGTGTTGGCACTATCTGCTGTAGATATTGCCCTGTGGGACCTTAAAGCAAAACGTGCTGGCTTACCGCTTTGGCAACTCTTAGGTGGGTTTGACCCGCAGGTTCCTTGTTATGCTGGCGGCATCGACTTATTACTGCCCATTGATGAGCTATTACAACAAACTGATGACAACCTCGCTAAAGGTTTCCGTGCCATCAAAATGAAAGTCGGGCGGGCCAATATCGCTGAAGACGTTGAACGTGTCAAACGTATGCGCGAACATCTTGGAGACGGCTTTCCGCTAATGGTAGATGCCAATATGCGCTGGCGCGTAGACGAAGCTGTGCGGGCGGCTAGGGCCTTTGCCCCTTACGATTTAACGTGGTTAGAAGAGCCAATTATCCCAGAAGATTATCAAGGACACGCGCAAGTTGCGCGGGAAGGTGGCATTCCTATTGCATCTGGTGAAAATTTGCGGTCTTTATGGGAGTTTAAGCAACTTATAAGTTGTGGTGGTGCTGCGTTTCCAGAGCCAGATGTCACTAATTGTGGTGGGGTGACGTCGTTTATGAAAGTTGCCCGACTGGCAGAAGCGTTCAATTTGCCCGTGACATCTCACGGCGCACACGATATAACAGTACATCTTCTAGCCGCCTGTCCAAATCGCAGTTACTTAGAAGCACATGGGTTTGGACTAGAAAACTACGTTACTGAACCGTTTGTCATTCAAGACGGCCATGCTATTGCCGGCATGAAACCGGGGCATGGTGTTAATTTTGATTGGCACAAGCTCGAGCATCTGAAAGGTTAAGCCATGCAAGCAGCCTATTATGAAGGCAACAAAACCATTCGCATCGGTACATGTGATGCTATTGCACCTCAACCGGGTGAAGTGCAACTGAAAGTATCCCACGTAGGCATTTGTGGCACCGACTTACACATTTATCACGGTGCTATGGACAAACGTGTGAGTTTCCCCCAAATTATGGGCCATGAAATGTCAGGTACGGTTGCTGCAGTTGGGGCGGATGTTAGCCATGTTGCTGTAGGTGATCCCGTTACCGTGATGCCCTTAGACACCACTTTATGTGACCCGAATGACCCCTATAAACACATCGGCCAAGAGATGAAATTTATGGGTATAGACACGCCGGGTGCGTTTCAGTCTCATTGGACGGTGCCGGCGTTTACCTTGCACAAACTGCCCACATCACTTTCGCTGAAACATGGTGCGTTGTTAGAACCACTAGCTGTTGCCTGCCATGATGTACGCCTCGCCAACTTGCAAGCTGGTGAAGAAGCGGTGGTGTTAGGCGGCGGCCCCATCGGCATGTTGGTTGCGCTGGTTGCGAAGTCTCATGGTGCCCACGTGACACTATCGGAAATTAGCCCTTACCGCATTGAATTTGCTAAATCTCTAGGACTTAACGCCATAAATCCCAAAGACCAAGACTTGGCAGCCCATATTCAAGACCGCACTAAAGGCCAAGGTGCTGATGTTGTCTTTGAAGTGACTGGTAGTGCTGCCGGGGCAGCGACTATGACCCAACTGCCGCGTATTCGTGGGCGAATTGTGGTAGTTGGCATTCACCCCAACCCTAATCCGGTGGATTTGTTTCAGTTTTTCTGGAAAGAGTTGGAGCTGAAGGGTGCTCGAGTCTACGAAGATGAAGATTTTGAGGCCGCTATTCAGCTGGCAGATTCAGGCAAACTTCCCTTAGACAAGATCATCACCGAAACACGCCCGCTTGAGGAAGCTCAAGCTGCTTTTGAACGTATGGATGCGGGTAGTGATGTGATGAAGATTGTGCTGGAACTTTCATGAGCATTACCGACCAGTTTCGACTTGACGGCAAAACAGCCCTTGTAACGGGTTGTAAACGCGGTATTGGCAAAGCGATGGCTGTGGCATTGGCGGATGCCGGGGCAGATATTGTAGGCGTAAGTGCAACCCTGCAACCTAACAGTGAGGTTGAACAAGCCGTCAAAGCGCTAGGTAAAACGTTCACCAGTTATACCTGCGACTTTTCGGATAGAGCTTCACTCTACACATTTATTAATCAACTCAAACAAGATGTACCTACGCTGGATATTTTGGTGAACAACGCTGGAACCATTTTGCGTAAACCTGCACAGGAACACCCTGATGACTACTGGGACACCATTATTGATGTAAACCTCAACGCGCAATTTATTTTAACGCGCGAGCTAGCTCAGGGAATGCTCGAGCGCGGTCAGGGCAAAGTCATCTTCACAGCCTCGTTATTATCGTTTCAAGGGGGCATTACCGTGCCAGGTTACACGGCCTCAAAACATGGTGTTGCTGGGCTCACTAAAGCCCTTGCGAATGAGTGGGCATCTAAAGGTGTGCAAGTGAATGCTATTGCACCGGGTTACATTGCCACGGACAATACGGAGGCGTTACGCAATGATCCCGTGCGCCAAAAAGCGATTTTAGAGCGCATTCCCACTGGGCGTTGGGGGCAACCGGAAGACTTTGCAGGCCCCGTTGTCTTTTTAGCATCAGCAGCGTCGGATTATGTTTCTGGCGAGGTATTGACGGTTGATGGTGGTTGGATGGGGCGCTAGCTGAAGACAAAACGTACGATTAAAGCTGACAATATCTCGTTTTTGAGTGTTTAGGTTGATGGGTTGAATTAGGCTCATCTAGGTGGGTTATGTCTGCTGTTGATTGACGGGGACTCGAGTGCCTCAATTTAAGAGTCTTAACTCTGATGTGAGTACAGCCTGTATCTTTCAACTTGGATTTGGCAACATCACCTAAACTATTGACTCATCCTGTAATCGCTCGAGTAATGACAGCCTACCTACGCCATCAGCTAAATGGATACGTCTTTTATGCACTCAGTTTCGATGACGTTATCAATATGCTGTCACAACCTCAACATGCATTTGTAAAACTTCACCTAAAAATCCATCTAACATTATGTCTAAATCTTTTGAAAGGAGAATGTGATGACCAAACTCAGTGCTGCATCCCAGCGTGCGCTGAACTACACCAAAGGGCCTAAATGGTTTTGTGATATTCGAACTAAAACCATCACAGGCGACCTTGCTGAATCCAAAGAGGGTATCGTGCGGCGCGACCCCAGCGCTGTGATTTATGTAGGCGGCCTCTATCACGTTTGGTATACGCGCTCGACGGGGCTGAGTCACGGTTTTGGCACAGGCGACCCGGACGCTAAAACCTTTCCTTGGGACCTGGCTGAAATTTGGCACGCCACGTCAAAAGACGGTTGGCACTGGGAGGAGCAAAACCTCGCCATCAGCAGAGGGGGGCAGGATGCCTACGACGAACGCAGTGTCTTTACGCCTGAAATTTTAGCGCACGAAGGCAAGTATTACCTTGTCTATCAAGTGGTTGAACATCCTTACACGCGGCGGGTGAAAGAAAAGATTAGTATTGCTGTGGCTGAGTCGCCGTTTGGCCCTTGGCGCAAGCTACCTGGTCCAATTGTAGAACCTAGTGACGATGGTGAGTGGCTTGGCGACGAAGATAATCGCTTTTTAGTCAAAGCCAAAGGAAGTTTTGACAGTCATAAAACCCACGACCCATGCTTGATGGTTTACAACAACAAGTTTTACCTCTACTACAAAGGTGAGACCATGGGCGAAGAAATATTTTTTGGCGGGCGTGAAATCAAGTGGGGTGTTGCTATTGCTGACCAGCCCGAAGGGCCCTATGTTAAGAGTGAGTACAACCCCATCACTAACTCAGGGCATGAGGTTTGTGTGTGGCATTATAAGGGTGGTGTTGCTGCGCTGCTCACTACGGACGGCCCAGAAAAAAATACCTTGCAGTGGGCGGCAGATGGCATCAATTTTGAAATTGAAGCTGTCATTAAAGGTGCGCCTGAAGCGCTAGGCCTTTACCGCACGCCAGATCACGATGACTACCCGCTCGAGGGCTTGCGCTGGGGGTTATGTCATCATGTTAGCCAACATTCAGGGCACATGGCTCGGTTTGAAGTAGATGAAACCTTCAAAAACCTGATTACGACCAAAACAACCTATGAGTAACGGGTAGTTGATTAAATAATGGCGTGTTTAAGAACGTACACGCCATATAAATTACTAGAGTAGGCGCGTTATACTACGACCGTGACTTCGACCTCCTTAACACCTGCTGAGTCAATTGCCCGCCTTGCTTCAACGGATACACTGGCTGCCTCTATTTTAGCTGCTGACTTTAGCCGCCTTGGGGATGCTGTGCGCGCTGCTGACCAAGCAGGTGTTGGTGTGATTCATATTGATGTTATGGATGGGCATTTTGTCTCTAACTTAACCTTTGGCGCACTAGCTGTAGAAGCTTGCCGCAAAGTGACGGACTTACTGCTAGATGTTCACTTGATGATGGATAATCCGGATGCTTTTTTGGATGTGATGGTAGGCGCGGGTGCCTCGAGCATCACCGTTCATGCGGAAGCTTGCACCCATTTACACCGCACCCTACAACGCATTCGCGAGTTAGGCGTTGGCGTGGGCCTAGCCGTAAATCCGCTCACGCCACTGGCGGTCATGCACGACGCGCTACCTTATCTCGATATGGCACTCGTCATGACCGTAAATCCGGGCTTTGGTGGGCAGTCGCTTATCCCCGCAAGTTTAGAACGCATCGCCACGGTGCGCCGCTGGATTAGCGAGCAAGATTTAACTTGCAATATTCAGGTGGATGGTGGCATTAACGCGGATACGCTCAGCAAGGTTCAACAGGCAGGTGCCAACGTGTTTGTGGCGGGTAGTGCCATTTTTGGGGAGGATGGCGCGGATGCTAGTGAGATTGAGGGTAATGTGAGGGTGTTGCAAGAGTTGCTAGGGGTATGACGGAGTTGGCTGAACTCCCTTGTTACAGGTCATCAAACGAACTTAAGAATATCTTGAACTTGGAAGCTCGAGCCGTTAGGTAACAT
>JBCCBI010000051.1:0-18086 GCA_039034155.1 Deinococcota bacterium
ACTATCAGCTTTTGATACCTAAACTCCTTGCATCTAAACAGGGACATACTAAACACTCCTTATTGAGAATGGATTATCATTTTTGAGCATACGTAATAGGCTCGAGCCTTGTCAAGCAGTCTCGAGCACGTCCTAGTGTATGAAGATGAGGGTTACTGAGGGACTCAGATGAATCTCCTTAAACTCCCTTGTAAGCTACTTGTTAGACGGCTTGTTTAAGCATTTCAAACACAAGGTGAGGCAGTTCATCTGCCAGTAGTTTTGTCCATGCTGTTTTGACTGCGTTTGACGAACCGGGCAGCGTAAAGATAAGTACCTCATGCGTTTCGCCAGTGTCGTCACTGGTAATTGACGCAATGCCGGCCGTTGCTCGTGAAAGCATAGCAGCGGCACCAACTTCTTCGTAAGATAGCATTCTAAAAAGCTCACCAAAGCCGGGCATAGGCTTGGTGATGTGAGACTCAATCACCGGAACGGTGACATCTCGCCCGGCAATACCCGTCCCACCCGAGGTCACGACGACTTGCGCTTCGGAGGTCGCGTAGCGGTGAAGTGCCTCTTGCAGGGCGCTAGCGTCATCTGGTACAAGGCTGCGCCCAACAACGGTGTGGCCGGCCGTGAGTAATTCACGCTCGAGGTACTGCCCACTTGTATCTGTCTCTAAGCTGCGGCTGTCGCTAACCGTAATGAGCGCAACCGCAACCTGCTTGGGAGCAGCATCTCTATGTTCAACATGGGACTCAACAGCTTTATTATGTGATGCAGTTGTCATAAAGCACATCACACCTTTCAGTAGAGGTACTTAGGTCAGTAACAGGTTAAGCAGTGCGTTTGTTGGGGTTAATGAGCATGGTTGGGTCAAGTGAGCGCAGCGCTTTGGTGCTGAGCCAAACTTTTTGAGGTCTGCCGTCAACCCAAATGGTTTTTTTGTGCAAGTTGGGTTTTTGAATGCGGTTGTGAACACCCGCGCGCTTAAGACCTACACCGCCGCGCTTTTTAGGTGAGCCTTTGCGTTTTGAAGTTTTGATAAACCGGGTGCGTTTTCCAGTAACAGCACAGACTTTTGACATAGTTAAACTCCTTGTAAAATTTTAGTGCGTGTGCTTTTGCTGGAAGATGGGATCATCAGCGAGCCAGCAAACGTACATGTTAAGTCGTTGCCAAAGGGCAACACGTCACAAAAATGCAAATAGTTGAAGTGAGTTTGATGGTGTTGTGGTGATAAAAGTTGAGCTATCACCGAAATCAAACAGAGGCTCACAAGTTGTTAACTTGATAAACCACAAAAAATGATTATAACAGCTTGTTTTCTTGAGTAGGGGTAGCACCAACACAAAAACATTCAGATTAGAAACGAGTCTTCCGTAGAGTATACGTGTAGTGGTGTCACGTGTAGTGGTGTCACATGTAGTGGCATCACATGGTGATGTTCCGTAACCTCAATCTAGAGATGATTGGATGTTACATCGTGGATAGAGAACATTGCAATGCAGATAAAGTATCACGATGTTGTTGTTGAATTTCAAAATCGACCTTTCTAGACACTATAAATAAGATTACCTCAGCCTGTGTCGCAGGTGGTTTGTTGATGGGTTTTACTTCACATAAGGGGGTGTGGATGACTTGAGTGTAGCTAATGTCAGCCTCGAGTCAAACCTGTAAATGAGAATCAATTATCATTAGCGGGCTTGCGAAAGGTGGATGTTATGCCCACAAAGTATGATGTTGTGATTGTCGGCGGGAGCAATGCGGGGTTAAGTTCAGCGTTGATATTGGGTCGGGCGCGGCGCAAAGTTCTTGTAATAGATTCACAGCGACCACGTAATGCACCTGCGTTGCATGCGCATGGGTTTTTTACGCAAGATGGCACAGCACCTGAGCATTTAAGAGAACTTGGTAAAGCGCAGCTCGAGCCCTACGATGTTGACCTTAAGTACGGCTTAGTCACAAATGTCTCAGGTGAAAACTTAGCGTTCACCCTCACCCTAGATACGGATGAGTCTGTAAATGCGCACAAAGTTGTGCTAGCAACGGGCGTCCAAGACGATACAAGCATCTTGCCAGGTTTAAGCGAGTTGTGGGGAACGTGGGCTTATACTTGCCCGTATTGTCACGGCTGGGAAGTTCGCGATCAGCCTCTTGCGGTTATCACTAGCGGTCAAGAAAGCCAGATATATGCCCCTTTTTTAACAAATTGGAGCCAAAACTTAACCGTGTGTACAAATGGTGGCGAGCTAGCTGATAAGGCTCGAGTCACCCTCACCCAACAGCACAACCTCACCATTATTGACACACCTATTCACCAACTAAGTGCCTCTAAAACAGACGCACGCGTGCAGTTTAGTGACACCACGGAGCTTACCGTGCAAGGTATATTTGTGCGTCCGCCCACGCGGTTAACGGCGGCATCACTTCTTGCCCGCTTGGGTTGTACCTTGAGTGAATGCGGTAGCTACGTACTCACAGATGAAACTAGGCAGACGAACGTGCCCGGTGTTTATGCAGTTGGTGACATGGCCAGTCCTGGACACGCTGTAATTTTGGCAGCAGCCAGTGGCGCGCAAGCAGCTTACATGCTCAATCATCACTTTGTAAGTGAGCAACACGCGTTATCATTGGTCTCCTAATCATTGATTTCCTAGCGTGTTTAACTGTGTAGAAGGTTTGAGAGGGTAACATGCGAATTCCCGTAACCATTATTGGCGGCTTTTTGGGCGCAGGTAAAACAACCTTGGTCAATCACCTGATGAACCGTGGTGACACACGCTTTGGCGTGATTGTCAACGAGTTTGGCAGCCTTGGCATTGATGGGTCGCTGATTGAAAAGCTAGACGATGGCGTGGCAGAACTCACTAACGGCTGTTTGTGTTGTGTGGGACGGGAAGATGTTGTTGAAGCATTAGTGAAATTAGCCTCGCAAACGCCGCCACCTGAACACGTACTTATTGAACTTTCAGGGGTAGCAGACCCAGCACCAGCAGCGCAGACGTTGCTCGAGCCACTTGTTCGACAGGCGTTTGCCCTAGAGTCCATTCTCTCTGTAGCAGACGCGCGCAATTTGCTCGAGACCGTCCAAAACCACCCCGAAGGTGGCTTACAACTTGCCTATGCCAGCAACGTTGTCCTCAACAAAACAGACATTGCCAGTTTTGACCAAATTGAACGCGCTAAAGACGTCCTTGCGAGCCTCAACCCCCTCGCTGAAGTTCACGAGGTTGCCCACAGCCAAGTAGATCCGGCTAAAGTCATTGGGCTAGATGCCTTCCGTGAACACGCAAGTTTTGACCCAACTCAAGTGGAGCACCTTCACACTAAGGGCATGAAAAGTTTTGTTTTGCAAGCACAGGGCCGTCTGGACGCTACCAAGTTTAACGACTTTGTGGAAACGGAGATTAAACCACGCCCCGGTCAGGTGTTGCGCTGCAAAGGCTGGTTGCAAGTTGAGGGGTTTGAGCAGCCGGTGGTGTTTCAAGCCGTGCGCGATATTGTCAGCCTTGACCTAGCAGATGCTGATGCTAACGTCCCCACCAATATATCTCAGCTTGTGGTGATTGGGACAAACCTCGAGCAAGCTGACTTCGAGCAAGCGTTTGCCCAAACTGTTGCTTGATGATTTCAAATGGCTGATGCCAGCAGCCTCGAGGTACACTCAACTCACAACATAAACAATCAAATTGATGTCAGCATCACCCGTAAACAAGTTGTTGCTAATGTGATGGCATCAATTTGCAACGTGGAGGTAAGTCATGGTTGTGAGCTTGGGTGTACACATTTTGGACGTTTTGGGGCGCTACGTTACCGAAATTCCGCCGGGGCAAAACTTAGCACTATTGGATGAAATTCGCATGACGGTCGCAGGAACGGCAGCTGGCACCAGCGTGGATTTAGCCAAACTAGGTGCAGATGTTACTGCGATGGGCGCACTCGGCAACGACGAAGCGGGCAACTTTGTGCAAGACACTATGAACCGCTACGGCATCAACACAAACCATCTGGTGCGTAAAGATGGCGTACAAACCTCTGCCAGTATGTTGCCCATTCGCCCTAACGGTGAGCGCCCGGCGCTACACGTACTGGGTGCCAACGGCGTATTTTCACTGGACGACATCAACTTTGATGTGCTTGCCAACGCGGACGTCTTGCATTTGGGCGGCACCTACGTAATGCCTAAACTCGACGGTGAGCCCAGTGCAGAGGTGCTCAAGTTTGCGAGAGACAACGGCGTTGCCACGACGCTGGACATGTTAGCAGTTGCGCAAGACGACATGCTTGGCGTGCTCGAGCCATGTTTACCTTACGTGGACTACTTTATGCCCGGTTTGGACGAAGCCAAAATGATCTGCGGGCTAGACGCCAGGGCAGATGTCATCCAATTCTTTTTGGATAAAGGCGTGAAGCACACTGTGTTTAAGATGGGTGAGCAAGGCTCGAGCATCGCTGGGCACAACATGGACGAAATCCGCCTACCTGCTCACAAAGTGCCTGTCGTAGATTCTACTGGCTGCGGGGACGCTTATTGCGCTGGCTTTATTGTGGGACTTACCAAAGATTATAGCTTAGAGGATGCTGGCAAGCTTGGCACCGCCGCCGCCGCGCAAGTCATCACCGGTCTAGGGTCAGATGCAGGCATTGTGGATTTGGAGACAACGCTAGAATTTATGAACAGCGCTGAAACCTTGCCGATGACAGAGTAAATCACGCTGAGTTGATCTATTTCTAAAATCTTTGCTGTCTGAGCTTGGCTGATATGGACATTACTTCACAGGTTGAGTTGAGGTGTTTGTTGATGAGGCTCGAGGCACTGCAATAGCAATCTCACAATGATGCGTGCATAGCTCTAATAAAATCTCCCTTCCTCCCTTTCCTCAACACAGTACGTCACCCGCAGTACTACCTCGTAGCACCGCCGCCATCCAACCAACCTGCGTACAATAATTCTATGTCAGACACCTTAATGCCAGTACAATCTTCCTACGATTGGATTATCCAAGATACCACCGTCTACGACACAACAACTCGGCAAATACTAGAGCATCACGATATTGCTACTCGCGGTCCGCACATTGCCAACATTGCGCCGACGGGTACTTTGACCTACGGTGACGCACACATCTTAGACGGACGTGGGCAAGTTGCGCTGCCGGGGCTTATCAACTGTCACGCGCACAGCGCCATGACGCTCTTTCGTGGTGTTGCTGAAGACGTGGACGTGATGACCTGGTTTAACGACATCATCTGGCGGTTGGAAACAAACCTTTCACCCGAAGACGTTTACTGGGGCGCTAAACTTGCCGCCATTGAAATGATTGAAGCGGGCGTGACAACCGTCAGTGACCACTACTTTTTTGCGGATGAGGTTGCCAGAGCGTTTTTGGATGCAGGCTTGCGCGCTCACATTGCACCAACTTTATTTGATGCTGCTGGTGCTGACCTAGATCAAGCGTTGCAAACCTCACAGGATTTTGTAGGCCGTTGGCAACATGAGGGAAAAACCTCAGATAGTGATGATGTCGGGCGTATTCAAGTTTGGTTGGGGCCACACTCGCCGTACTTGTGCTCACAAGAGATGCTAGTTGAGGTTAGGGATTTAGCAGCATCCTTAGATATAGGCGTGCATTTGCATGTTTCTGAGACGAAGTCGCAGGTTGAGATGAGCCTCGAGCAACATGGACAAACCCCTATTGCTTACCTCGAGCACCTCGGTCTATTTGAAGTCCCTGTTCTCTGCGCGCATGCCACCCACGCTACCCAAGATGACATCACCTTACTCGCCAATTACAAAGCGGGTGTTGCTCATTGCCCTAAAACCTTCCTCAAACTGGCTTCTGGCATTGCTAACATCACCGAGATGCTAGCTCAAAGCGTTCCAGTGGGGTTGGGTACAGACGGGCCCGCAAGCAACAACACGCTGGATATTTTTGAGCAGATGCGACTTACTGCCATGTTACAAAAACACGAACAAGATGACGCCACGGTGTTGGGAAGGCAGGAGGTACTCGAGCTTGCCACGGCTGGTGCAGCGAGCGTGCTTAATGAGCCTCAACTTGGCAAGTTGCAACCTGGCTACCTAGCTGACATTATCCTCGTGAGTTTAGACGAAGCTCACATGCAACCTGTTCATGATCTTGTAGCAGCACTTGTATATTCAGCAAGTGCGAGGGACGTTCAAAGTGTGATGGTTCACGGCGAGGTGTTGATGCAACAGCGAGAACTCACCAAGTTAGACAAACGAGAGGTATTTAAGCAAGTCAAAACTCGCGCTCACAAACTCCATGAGAGTACAGCAAATACGCGCTTGCAGACCTTTCCTGGCAAGACGAAGTAAATGTCTCAATGTCTTGGTAATGTCTTGGTAATCTCCAGCATTCACAATTGCATTATCTTTAACTTTTGATGATGCCGATATAACCGTAAAACGCTGTACTCAGCAAAATTGAATACAGCGTCTTTATCTTTAGAAAGATGATGCTAAGACTCAATTAGTTGTTGACGTAGCGCTCAACCTCATTAGGCGCAATCTCCTGCCAGACAATGTTATTGCGCGGTGTGGAAGCTGTTGCTCGGCTACCCGTGCGGTTATCAATTGGAATAGTAATCCGAATAGCTTGGGTTGTCGTTTGGGAGCCAGTAGGTTCAGTACCTGCCACAAACGCGCCGCGTGTACCGCCGCCGGAATTACCTGTTGTGCGATCAAACGACGCAAAGCTAATACCTTCAGGTACGGGAATGTCGCTGGTAGTAGGCGTACCACGCAAGGCACGCCCCATGAAATCTCGCCAGATGTAGATGGGTTGCCTCGAGCTAGTCATGCGCTCACCATCTGGCATGTTCCTAGGTAGCGGGCTATAGTCGTCATAGCCAATCCACACTGCAGATGCAAGTTCAGGTGACATGCCTACAAACCAAATATCGCGATCATCGTTGGTAGTACCCGTTTTACCACCTATCCAGTGCTCACCAACTTGCGCGCGGCGGCTAAACGCACCACCATCTGCCACATTTGCTCGCAGTAGGTCGAGCATAATATACGCTGTTTGCTCGGTCCATACTTGGGTTTCACGCGGTTGCGGTTCCCAGAGTACGTTGCCCTCAACATCCTCAACTCGGCTGATAATGTGCGGTTCAACGTGTACACCACCGTTCATGAATGCACCCATAGCACTGGCGTGCTGCAGCGGTGTTACCTCAAACGATCCCAGAGCGATGGATAGAAAGGGTTGCACGGTGGCATATCCCAAACTCTGTGAGCGGGCAGCGACGGCCTCTGGTGTGACTGCCTCAACGAGTTTCACCAATGGAATATTACGGGAGATATTCAAGTGTTCGCGCAAGGTACGCGCGCCAATAAAGGTATTGTCGTGGTTGTCGGGCTCCCAGTTGGGTTGGTTAGGTTGGGGGAAGCTGACAGCTTCGTCCACGACTACGTCTGCTTGGGTGTAGCCGCCCTGCTCAATAGCCGTTGCATAAATAATGGGTTTAAACGAACTACCAGGTTGACGCTGCGCGTTGGTAACGCGGTTGAACTCGCCGATGGGTTCGTCGAGGATAAGACGCTCGCCAATCATGGCTAAGATTTCGCCATTGCGTGGATCAACGCCTACAATGGCAACTTGTGCGCCTGGGGGTGCAGCAGCATCTAAAGACGCTTGGTTAGCAGCTTGTTGGGCTTGTACGTCAATAGTTGTGTAAACCCGAAGCCCACCAGAGTTAAATACGCGGCTTTCACCGTAGCGGTCAGTCAGAATATTACGCACCGTCCAACTCACGTGGGGGGCAAGGTTAGAACTCACTGTTGAGGAAAGCCCAAGGGGTTCACCGGTGCGTTCAGGGGTACTGGCAAGGTTGCCATCTGCATCGTACTGAACGCGCCAGCCGGTGGGTTGAATGGGTTGCCGCCAAGCTCGGTCAGCCGCTTCTTGGCTAATGACACCCTGCTCGAGCATATTGTCAAGCACGTTGCGCATGGCTTGACGGGTGCTTTCAAACTCATCGTAATTGCGGCTGGGAAAGGGCACTAACCGAGCCAAATACAAACCTTCAGCAAGAGTTAGCTCAATTGGGTCTTTATTAAAGTAGGCACGTGACGCCGCCCGAATCCCGTAAAAGTTACCGCCCCAAAAGGTGACATTAAGCCACTGCTGCAAAATTTCTGCTTTGGTGTGGCGGCGCTCGAGCTCAATCGCCATCATAATTTCTTTGGCTTTACGTTCAATGGTTTGCTCTTCAGCAATGTCGGGGAAAAAGACGTTTTTAATGACCTGCGTGGTGATGGTCGAGCCGCCCCGACCACCTTCACCAGTTGCCAACAACCACGTTGCCCGAAGTAAGCCGGGCACGTCAAAGCCGTAGTGATTAAAAAACTGATCGTCTTCTGAGGCGATAATGGCGGCTAAGGCGGCTGGTGAGACTTCATCTAGCGTCACCGGAATGCGGTCAGTAGACGCACGGTCTTCACCTTGAACCGGTAAAATTTCCCCGATTAGCTCGCCATTACGCGCAAAAATTTGCGTGGTGGCGGTGTACTCGAGGCTGGTAAGCTCATTTAACTCAGGGAGTTCTTGGGCCCACTTAAATGCAGACGAGGCTAACAATGCTGAGGCCGACAGCACGCCCGTCAAAATAATTAAAAATAATCCTTGCAAAACCTTCACAAAACTAGTATAGCAAGCGCAGTGTCCTGCTCACGTGAGGTATATAAGCAAGGTGTGACATTCATGAAACGACGCTGATGTGTCTCATCTTGAAGTTGTGATATTTACCACAAGCTTGTGTGCATTGCGCGTTGGTGGCATCATTGTAAGGGTGAGGGTAGATGGCATCAAACCAAAAGTAGTGCGCGATAAAATATTACCTTGATGAGTAAGAAAGCACGTCCAGATGATGCTAACGGAGATTTACAGCTGATGTCAGCTCGAGGCCATCTTCACTCTTTAAACAAATAGCCAGATAACAAGGTGTGAAATGCTTAGCAAGGTGCTAGAAATCTCACTTTAGGCGTTAAATCTCAGAAAAACGGCATAAATCTGAGTCATTCTTAGGTGCCTGTCATCAAAGCCTTACTAATTGCAGGGTAGGCTCGAGGCTATGATGACGTCACGTCACCTAAAACATCATGCCCAGAATCTTGGTTGGTGGGCAAAACTGGTGAGGGCTTGGCATAAGCTGAGTAAATCCTTGCCGTCACAACTCATGCATGATGACCACCACAATACCTGTGGCGTGGAACACTCAGCTCAACAACTACCTCAACCTCAAACACCTGTACAAATACCTGTACAGCAGCGCAAGCTTGCTTTAGCAGCACGTGCCCACACCCGACATGCTCGTAATGGTAAGCCAGATACCTCTTTAGCTGCTAAAGTTCCCCGGCTTATGTCCTCGTCTGAAGCACGGCAAAAGACCCAAGAGCACGCTGTTGCCAGGGCCAACGCAGGTGACGGTCAACCGCTAGCTGCCAAAGGCTATAGCGGGGCTGTGCTTGCAACTGACAGCATCTTGCGGCGTAGCAGCCACTTACCCTTAGATGATTATTTGGGCAGTAGTTTGATTAGCTACGCGCTCAAAGGGCTAGATAACGCCTACGAAAAATTTGTGATTGCAGATGTGCTTTCCGACGCTGAGTTAGACGTACCGCGCTATCCTGAACTGACACCTTCCGGTAGAGAACTCGGCGGTTTGCACAGCGCACTGTCGTTTGCGTTTCAAGACTGGGTGGCGGTGGTTGCTTATGACCTACCTTATGTAAGCCGTTACTACTGGGATTACTTATTTGCTCGGCGGGGCGGTGCACCGATTGTGATTGCTCAAAACGCTAAGGGTGACTTTGAACCGCTAGCAGCGCTCTACCACCGCTCGGTGATCATGCAAGCCGCACATTTGCTCGAGCAAGGTCAAGGAGATATAGAAGAACTCATAAGTGTGTGTGGGGCAACTGTAGTTGCTTGGGAGAGCCTCGAGGTGCGTTTTGGGCGGCAACTTTTTAACACGGCTGTGCCGGTGAGTAAAGGGTCACTCTAGAGCTAGCGTCCCCCACTATCACCACCGCCGCCGCCATCACCACCGCCGCTGTCACCCCCATAATCGCTACCACCAGCAACAGAGCCTCCGGAAGAAGCTGAGACCGAAGCTAGGGCGCCACTTAATGATGTAACGGAATCAGAAAAATCGGTGAAGTTGTCATTGCTAGTCATACTTCCCCCTAACCAGTCAGCACTGTATGTAGAGTTATACGGCTCGATACCACGTAGGGATGTTGCTCGTTGAATATTCCTTAGATAACGCCGAGCAATGCCAAGTGCTGCTGCATAGCAATAGTATTTGTCCCAGAGCTTGAAAAAATCATCGGGTGCGTTTTGCATCTGCGTGAAATCTGAAAGTACACGTTTAAACCCACGCCACTTATATACCTCAGCAGCTACACGGTGACGCATTGTAGGTAGTATGACAACAGCCATAACTGCTAAGAAAATAGTGTACGGAATAGCAATAAAACTTACTATCTGTTCAGGACCACTCAAGAAAACAGCTAATACAATTAAAGCCATAAGCAAAATGATTGTGTAGAAAGCCCAGCCTGTACGCGCTTCTTGACTTTCTTTGGAAAACATCTCACCGCCAAGGTATATGTTGACTTCGTTAACGAGACCTGGATACCAAAGTTCCATCGAACCTTTATGGTCTTGTGAGTAGGATTTTAGCTTATCAAATGTTAGCTGAGTTGGGTTATATCCATCGGGCTTATGTCGAGAAAATAATGATTGTGGAGATGCTCGCCTAGCAGCACTTCTAAGGAAATCAAGTACTTTACGCTCAAACACATAGAGGTTGCTAGTGTCTTTTTCAAGATTAAGTACCATGCCAAACCGGGTTTTGCCCAAGAATCCTTTTTGGGGTTGAAATTCACCGTAGCCTTGTCTAGCAAGGTCCATGACAGTAGCGTGAAAGGCTGCCCGAGGTTTGCTTAACTTAAGACCTACCAAGAAGGCAGGAGGCAGATTGTCTGGGGGCTCAAAAACGTAGTATGGCAATCTGCGAAGGCTTGTTTTTCGCCTCACGCGGTATTTTGCTATAGCAATACCAAACGTTCCCCGAAGCAACAAAAAGAGTATGCATACTATCCAAAACAAACTAGTTGAGGATATGCTGCGCCCTGGCAGTATTCGGTCTAAAAACACATCTGAGTGTCTTATTAAATGCCTTAGAGCATTACTTACTGAATATGTAAAGCGTCGCCAAAGGTTTTGGGGTGAGTTGTTAGCAATACCTGCAATGCGCGCTTCATCTTGCAAAAGACGTTCTAGACCTGGGCTACTACTCCTAGCAATAAACAAACTGGGATCCATTAAGTAACGGATTTCTAAGCCCTCTGAGGCAGGTATACGTTCAAACGTAACTATAAGTCTCGAGCGATCTTCAGACAAACGTACTAACGGCTGCTCAGGGTTGTTGTAACGATGAACAAACGCATCATAGGGTGCGTTCATAGCTCTCGGTGCATTGACGGTCAAGGTATATCCAACAACCTCTGCCCCTTCACGTCCTAAAACATTCCAGTACCATTGCACCACATCACTGTAGACATCTAGCGTATTCGTAAGGCGGTAAACATAGCGTACCCGGGACTCACGAATACGGGTTTGAGTAGCTTGGTTGGGGTTGCCTACGACAACCTCTTGCCCATCATCAATTCTGTTTTGATAGGCTGTTGCGCCTCGCCACGTGGTTACAGCCCCAGATTCCTCTGTGAGCATAGTGAGGGTTTGACCATCTGCTAATCTCACTTCCACAAACGCCTCACCAAAATCACCACCTGTTGCAATGAGCGTGCGTTCATCAGTCACAAGCACGTCGCCATTTGCTTGAATGTCAATTGTCTGTACTACGTTATGCCAAGTGTAGGTTTGTGCCAGACTCACTGAGATCGCAAACAGTAAAACCATGCTGACGAGGAACTTCGGGGAATGTCCTCGAGGATGGTTGTAAGCATTTTTATGACTATCTTGGATAGATTCTTGTTGATGAACCTGTATCACAACTTCATCTTAAAGGGTATTCATGTAAGTGAACCAGTGGTGATAACGCCTCATGTGGATACCCTCAATCTAGCGACCACCACCGCCACCACCACCGCCACCACCGCCACCACCGGAACTCGAGCCACCCGAAGAGGCCGACGCTGAAGCCGAGTTGAGTGCGCTGCTAAGTGAACTGATGGACTGAGAAAAGCTGCTGAAATTGCTACTACTCATGTTGCTATTACCCATCCAATGTGCACGGCGAGTGAGGTTGCCTTCGTCGACACCGCGCAGGGGGGCTGCTCGAGCGATGTTTTTAAGAAACTGCTTAGCCACGCCAAGTGCAGCGGCATAACAGTAGTAGGTATCCCAGAGTTTAAAAAAATCGTCTGGTGCGTTTTTCATTTGGCTAAAGTCGCGCAAAGTGCGCTTGAACCCTCGCCACGCATAGACCTCGCGGGCAACGTCGGGCCGCCACGCAGGGACTGACGCACTCGTTACGATGATTAAGATAAATGATCCAGCTGCGCCGATAATAACTGCTACACGGGCGGCAGCTAATACTTGGGTAGCTAAAATGCCTAAAATAATGGTGCAGGCTAAGCCAGTAAGTGACCAACGGTTTGCAGCACGGCGACTTTCTGGGGTAATAAGTTGCCCGCCCATTTGAGCTTCAACATGGTTGCGCACTTTGTGACCCCAGACAGACATAAACCCAGAGAGGCGTTTTTGAGAGTAGCTTTTAAGTTCTTCAAACTCTAAAACCTCACCCTCACCTTTGCTAGCTGCAGCTTGTTTAAGGTAGTTGAGCACATCGCGCTCAAACCCGAGTAGGTCGCTGCTATCTTTGTCCAGATGGAGTTGCATGCCAAACTTAGGTTTCCCAAAGCGCCCCTGTTCACTATGGAATTCACCATAACCGCGCCGCGCCAAGTCCATCACTGTTGCGTGAAATGCGGGCGACATGCCACTACCAGATGTAAAACGCTGCTGAAAAAGTGCAGGCAGCGCCGCTGGGGGTAAGTCACTAGGCGGTTCAAACTGGTATTGCAAGGTTGCCAACTTGGGTTCGCGCCCAACCCGCCTATACGCTGACACAATGCCGGACAGTAAAACGCCTAAAACAATAGTTACTGGTGCAAACCACCAACGACTGGCACGCACGGCTCGGAACCTGCGAGCTGCGGTGCGAACGCCCGCAATACGCGCTTCATCGCGCAGTAAGTCTTCTAGCCCTAGCGTTGTGCTCGTAGCCTCAAACAGATTTGGATCCATCAAATAGCGAATTTCCACGCCTTCAGATGCTGGGATACGGTTAAAGCGCACGGTGAGCTGGGAGCGGTCTGGGGACAAGACAACTTCAGGTTCTTCAAGGTTGCTGTAACGGTGAACATAAGCATCATAGGGTTCACTCATGGGACCGGGTGCGTTGACTTGCAAGGTGTAGCTTTGTACAGCAACATCCTCTAAGCCAATGGTGTTCCAATACCACTGGACTACGTCACTGTAAATATCTAGCGTGTTCTCAAGGCGGTAGACGTAGCGTACACGCGCTTCACGGATACGGGTCTGAGTAGCTTGGTTGGGGTTTCCCACAACAACCTCTTGTCCACCATCAATCCTATTTTGATAGGCTATTGCGCCTTGCCATGTGGTGAGCGCGCCAGACATCTCGGTGAGCATGACGAGGTTTTGGCCGGGCTCGAGCAACACCTCCACAAACGCCTCACCAAAGTCACCACCTTGCACAGTAAGGGTGCGTTCGTCGGTTACGAGTACATCGCCATCTGCCTCAATAGTGACGGTTTGTACTACGTCTTGCCAAGTATAGGTTTGCGCGAAACTAACAGCAGCAGAAAGTAGTAAACATGTACTGATGAGGTATTTGAGCGTCCATCTTAGAGGATGACCTTGCCTTGGGATAGATTTTGTTTGATGAGTGTGCGTCACATCTGCATCCTAAAGGGTTTTGATGTGAGCTGCTAGGAACATCGCATTGTAGATGTGGTTGACGAGCTAGTTTGAGGTTGATGGTTTGGGGACCTCGAGTATCTCTTATCCTGCTTTAAGCCACCTGGTGATGTTTGTGACACGCCACTGCTAAGGCGGTTAAACTATCCGCATGGAAATTCGCGAATTACATGGTGCGGCTGATATGCGGCAGTGTGAGGACGTTCAACGTGAGGTTTGGGGTATGGGCGACCTCGAGGTTGTGCCAACCAATCAACTCATTGCTGCCCTGCACGCAGGCAGTTGTCTGTTAGGCGCGTGGCAGGGGGACAAGCTGGTGGGCTTTGTCTACGGCTTTCCGGCGTATCATCCAGAGGAAACCCCGCCCCAAGGCATGCACTCCCACATGATGGCCGTTTTGCCTGAAGCGCGCGGGTTAGGTCTTGGTAAGCAACTCAAGTGGGCGCAGCGCGACTGGTGCTTAACGCGCGGACTAACATGGATCACCTGGACTTTTGATCCGTTGCAAGCACGCAATGCCCGCCTCAATTTTGAGCACTTTGGTGCCTGGGCAGATCACTATTTAGATAATGTTTACGGTGAACTTACCGGCACGCTCAACAGCGGTCTGCCTAGCGACAGGCTGTTAGCGATGTGGCACTTGCACGACCCACAGGTGGACGCGCTAGGGCGCGGTGAAGTGCAACCCGATATTCACTTTGATGTCAATGAAAGCCCGTTTGCGTTAGAAAATAGCGACGGCGAGCCGAAGGCTGCCAACCTTGGCTTACTCACGCCTAGTGTGCGAGTGGCGGTACCTGCAGATGTAAGTGCACTCAAACGCTACGCACCAGAGGTTGCACTTGCGTGGCGGCTCGAGCAACGCCGCGTTCTTCATCACTACTTCGCAAATGATTACCGCATTCGCAGGTTTGTGTCAGGCGTCTACCTACTTACCAAAGAAACGCCATCAACCCTTTGAAATTTTCAGATTGAGACATTCAAAGACGTCAACGCTACTGCTCAGGTCGTAACAGCGGAAACAAAATCACATCGCGGATGCTGGGAACATCGGCTAAAAACATGGCGAGGCGGTCAATGCCTAAGCCGAGCCCGCCGGTGGGGGGCATACCGTACTCGAGCGCCGTCAAAAAATCTTCATCCAGCGCATGAGCTTCGTCGTCACCAGCATCCCGCAAAGCCTGCTGCGCTTCAAAGCGTGCCCGTTGGTCGAGCGGGTCGTTGAGTTCACTAAATGCGTTACCTAACTCCATACCCATACAGACAGGTTCAAAACGCTCAACTAGGCCGGGGCGCTCGCGGTGTACCTTGGCTAGCGGGCTAATGGCTAGCGGATGATTCATCACAAAGGTAGGCTGCTGAATGTGCGGCTCTAAGTAGATGTCATAAAGCTTGTCATAAAGCTGGTTGAGGGAGGCCTCAGCAAGCGCTACGTCATCAACCTGCTGCTCGGGGTGACGCTCTCTCACCCATTCTCTTAAGGTTGATTCGTCCAGCATGTCAAAACTGATGTTCGCCCGTTCAGCAATGCCTTCGAGGTAATCAACTCTAGCCCAGGGCGTGCTAAAGTCCAGCTCGGTGCCTTGATAGGTAAGGGTTGTGCTGCCCGTAAGGTCGGCGATGAGGCTGCTGTATAAAGTCTCGACTAGCTCCAGAATGTCCATGTAGTCTTTGCCAACCCAATACAGCTCGAGCATCGTGTATTCCGGGTTGTGCTTGTAGCTGATGCCCTCGTTGCGAAAATTGCGTCCAATTTCGTACACCGCCTCAAACCCGCCCACAATGAGGCGTTTGAGGTAAAGTTCTAAGGCAATGCGCAAGTAAAAGTCATAGTTGAGTGCGTTGTGATGGGTCACAAACGGCCGCGCTTCTGCCCCACCGGGCACATTTTGCAAAACTGGCGTTTCAACTTCCATAAAGCCCAAGTCGTCCAAATAACGCCGTATGTAGCTGATGGCTTTGGAGCGCAGCATAAAAGCCCGCCTCGAGTCTGGGTTGACCATCAAATCCACATAGCGTTGGCGGTAGCGCTGCTCTTTATCGGTGAGGCCATGGTATTTGTCTGGTAAAGGTCGCAGTGATTTTACCAGCGGGCGAAAGTCCGTGGCATGAACGGTGAGTTCACCTGTTTTGGTTACAAAGATGTAACCAGTTAGCTCGAGCCAATCGCCAATGTCTATCTTCTTAAGCGCGTTGTATTGGTCTAACTCAGCTTTTTGAAAATAAGCCTGAATTTGGGCGTCACTATCTTGCAAGGTAATGAATGTAACCTTACCCATCCCGCGCACGGTCATAGCCCGCCCAGCAATAGTTACCACCTCATCCTCAAAAACCTCACCGGGTTGTGGCTCAGGGTGGGCTTGGTGCAACTCGGTGGCGTGGTGTGTTATTGAAAAACTATATGGATAAGCTTCAAAGCCACGTTCGCGCAAACTGTCTAAGTTGCGAAGGCGTTGCTCACGTTGTTCGTTGAGAGATACTTGGGTTGTCTGATTAGACGTTGAAGTGTCTTGCTTAGCGGCGTTTTCCGGCTGCGACATGGCTGGTATTGTACCCAGCCTCGTCAGATTTTGCTGTGATGCCGTCTGCCAAGTTGTCAGAGTGATGATTCGAGCCTGATTGTGTCCTTCTGAGATTGACTCTGTTAAGAAACGATGACACCTCAGAATTGAGTCATCAACTAAGAGATGTGCTGATAACAACATAGTCTGTAAGTGTGCTGCGAGTGGCTCGCTCATTTATGATGAGCACATGGAAACAATCACCAAATGGGTTCAAGGTAAATGGTTTTTTGATTTGGCTGTATTTGTATTTCGTCTATTTACGCGAATTGTTTATGGCTTTCACGTTCACGGTAAAGACAATGTACCTAAAGAGGGTGGATTTGTGTTGGCTGCCAACCATATCTCGAGCTTTGACCCGCCCGTTATCGGTGTGGCTGCACCGCGCGAAGTACGCTTTATGGCCAAAAAAGAACTATTTGAAAACAATCGTTATCTGCGGGCACTCGTGCTTGGCTTGCGGGCGTTTCCGGTTGACCGCAACAAAAGTGATATGGGCGCCATTAAGTTTTCGCTTAGGAGCTTAAAAGAAGGCGTTGGTGTAGGCATATTCGTACAAGGTACACGCCATAGGCAAGACGACGGTGCACATCAGGGAGCAGCGTTTTTAGCTCAGCGGGGTGATGTGCCGCTTGTTCCCACTGCTATTTGGCGAGAAGGCCGGGCGTTTCATGTACGTTTTGGTGAGCCGATGATGGCTTTGGGAAAAGGTAAAGATGAGCTTGCCCAAACGACCCAGCACCTCATGACAAATATCCAAGCCCTACTTCCTAGTTCATCCGTTAACTCAGCCAATTGACACTTATTTAATAAGGTATATGTAATATCTTGCAAATAGTTATATATAAGCTGTCCTGCTGAGGGTTTATGCTGATATGTCCTTCAACCGCCAGCAATTGTTTTGTTGAAAATCTCACATAACTTGCCTAGGAGCTTGCAAGATTAAGAAGCTTATAACCTTTCTAAAAGCGTTGAAATCCTCGAGCAAACTCGTAATTTTGCGTCTAGGACAAGCAAACCAAAGTTGACCAAGAGGCTTTTATCGCCACGCATACATCATCTCATAGAGGGAGTAATGTCGTGGGGGACTTGTATTCTCAGGTTTCGCATGCTAAAGTCACGCAACGCAACAATTGCGAAGGAGGAGACACCATGGCAAAAGATAAAACTGTGTCCAAAGCAGACCTCGTTGATCTCGTTGCTGACAAGACCAGCATGAAGAAAAAAGACGTCAAAACCGTTATTGACAGCATGATTGACGAAATCAGCAACCATTTACAAGATGGTTACAAAGTTCAGCTCACCGGATTCGGAACCTACGAAGTGCGCGAGCGCCAAGCTCGTGACGGCGTAAAACCCGGTACCACCGAGCGCATTCGTATTCCTGCGAGCAAATACCCAGCATTTAAGCCTGGTAAAGCGCTCAAGGAGAGCATTAAGTAATACCAAATCCGGTTGATTTCTCTAGGAGTCAACCCCTGCGAGAGCAGGTAGGATGAGCCACAAAATCCGTGGTGGACGCAATAATACCTTTGGGTAT
>JBCCBI010000052.1:0-17975 GCA_039034155.1 Deinococcota bacterium
CACCCAACTTGCATGGCAAATACTACCTAGAGGCTTCTCTGCTTCGTTAATGGTACTCACTAGCTCGAGCATCTCCGGGTAACGCCGCACGCGGTCAGGTGCATAGCCGCCAGGCACAATGAGTCCACTTAGCTGCTCAGTGTCAACGTCTGCAGGCGTGATATCTGCTTGCCAACTAAAACCTGTTTTGCCTTTGTAGATCTTAGCTTCTGGACCAACAACTAAGGTTTTAAAGCCAGCTTCTTGAACGCGGTAAAAGGGGTAAATAAACTCCTGCTCGTCAAAGTTATCTTCAATAAGTAACGCAATCATCGTGTAACCTCCTGTCAAAAAGTGCTAGGCTCGAGCCACTTATACAAATGCATATCTTTTCATTGTTCAAGCAATATCCAATTTATTAAGCCTGCTGCTTAAGCTGTGCAAGACGAGGTAATTTGACCTTATACATCTCAGTATCACTTGATTATGAACTTCATTTAACCTAGTTTAGCCATCACCACATCAAAACTGATGAAAATATTCCACTCAGCTAGCACGCTACCCTAAATGAGTACTATTTGTAGAACACATCAACAAATCGTTAATTATGCAAAAGTCTTGCTTGCACTTGTACAACCATACACGATTAGGTATGCTAAAAGCATCACTATAGGACAGTGTCGTACTCACGTAGGGCGTTGGGCATTCAGTATTACTGTGAATACGGATGATGACAACAAATGTAATGACAACGATCACTATAACCTGCCGAAGACATGTCCGCAAAGGAGTAAATCATGAAAATTGGCATTATTTTAGTGCTACTTATGGCAAGTCTAGCGTTTGCCCAAGACTTGGAAGGGCGCGTGCTATCCGTCGGCTCAGACACAACTTATCCACCGTTTGAATTTATTGATGACAGCGGTGAGGTCGTTGGTTTCGATGTCGACATAGTGAACGCTGTTTGTGAGGCCGTGAACTGCGTTGCCGAGTTTCAAACCACAGCTTGGGATGGTATTTTCCCAGCACTTGCTGCTGGTGAGTTTGACATGGTGGCATCGGGTGTGTCTATTACACCAGAGCGAGATGAAATTGTTGACTTTAGCGATCCCTACTTAACCGTAAGTCAGTCCATCACGGTGCGTGTTGCAGACGAAGATTACACGCTAGATGACTTCACAAGTGGCGAGCTTGTCTTGGCAGCTCAAACGGGCACAACCAACGCCAACCTCGCTGAGGAACTGGTAGGTCGTGACCGCTTACAACTCTACGACACCTTTAACGCAGCGGTACTTGCGCTCCTCAATGAAGATGTTGACGGTGTGATTATTGACGGTACCGCGGCAGATGCATTTGTGCAACAATATGCAGGCGACTTAGTTGTGAACATCGGTGGGCTATCTGCTGATCCGCTGGGGCTTGTGTTCCAAGAGGGTGACGAACTAACTGATGCGTTTAATGCAGGTCTCGCCGCCATTCGTGAAGACGGTACCTATGACGAGATTGTTGCCAAGTGGTTTACGCCTAGCGAGTAAGCACAATTAATATCCTCTTACAACGTCTGGAGCGATTTAATGTCGTGAGTCAGTGCGTTGTAAGACGCCGTATCAATAACAGAACAGCGTATGTACCGCAAGTTTTACAAGGCTTGCGGTATTTTTTTGCTTTCTCAACACACAAACTTGCATCTAAATAGTAGCTACGGTATTTTTAATCTTCCTCGACTAACTTTCACAAAGTAAAACCCTAGTCATCGTACTTACAAAGTGTTGATGCACATCTTGCATCCACTAGAGCAGCACATAAAAGACGAGCGCTATTGTGTGGATTAACTTGTATCTGAGTAAACAAAGGACTATGCCGTGAGTCAACCTCTACCTTTTGAATCAACCTCTCCTGAAACAGCATCTAGCCCATCAGAAACATCACCACGACGACCGCTTGCGCGGCTTCGTCCTAGTTATTTTGTTTTTTTAACGGCATTACCTTTTGCCATTTATTTGTTTTTTACCGCACCAAGTTATCAAAACGCCCTGCGCTTTATTGCACCAGGCTTGATGGTAACTATTATTGTAACAGTGGTTGCGTATATTGTGGCATCGCTTTTGGGGCTTGGTCTAGCAGCGTTACTGGTACTACAAACGAAATCACGCACAGTACTTATCTACGGTTTACTTGTTGCCGCGCTAGCAGGGTTAAGTGTTATCTTTTTCACCCGTCCACAAGTTACCTACAATCTAGTGGGAACAACTGAAGGGCGCGTGGCCATTTTGCAGGGCACACCTGGACGCATCAGTAACGCCGTGCGCGACGGTCAATATGCTGAGGGTGTTGAGGGTATGCCCGTGCGCGCTGTGGAAACACCTGAGGCTGCCCTAGAACGCCTTGCTGAAGAACGCGTGAGTGCCGCACTTTTACCCCAAGAGGTTGTTCCAGATGATTTACCTCAGCTTTGGACAGTCACCTTTTTACCTGATAGCGCTCGCAACCCTGCGTTGAGCTTGGCAGTACTCGCCATTTTGTTAGGTATTCTCACAGTGGCAGGTTGGCAAACCGAGCACCATCCACTAGCGATTTTTGCAGAACTGTACATCGACATGATTCGCGGCATTCCTATGTTGGTGATTATTTTGTACGTAGGGTTTCCTTTGCAGGGTGCGCTGCGAGATATTAGCGGCGGGTTCATCAATATGTCTCGGATTACCCGGGGGATTGTAGGCATCTCGCTAGGCTATGCGGCCTACATGGCAGAAATTTTTAGGGCAGGTATTGAAGCTATTCCTAAAGGTCAGTTTGAAGCTGCCCGCAGCCTCGGCTTAAACGGTTGGCAAACTGCGTTTTACATTATTTTGCCGCAAGCACTCAAAATTGTCATCCCGCCCTTGGGGAATGAGTTTATTGCCATGCTGAAAGACACCTCGCTACTATCTATTTTGTCGGTACGGGACATCACCCAGCGGGCGCGTGAGTTTCAGGCGAGTAACTTTATTGTGTTTCCGCCGTTTAACACGGTGGCGATGTTGTACATTGGACTAACGCTGGCGGCCTCGAGCCTCGTCAATTTCGTTGAACGCCGCACCAAACGCGGCTCATGAGGACACATCTTTCAACTGACGTGCAGCCAAATAACTAAACACGATGACGCCAAGCGTATTCGCTAACATATCGCCAAGGTCAAAACGGCGGCTAGCTAGCCAGTGTTGGGAGATTTCCTCGAGCGTCATAATCACAAAAATAAGCAAGCCGCCATACAAAATCCGCATGCCAAAAAGCCTGACACCACGCCCGTGCAAACGCACACTCACCACGTAAGCGAGTAACCCAACCAGCAAAAAATGAGCAAGTTTGTCGCCCAGCGGAACGGCGTGAATAGCGTTGAGCACGCCTCCTAACCGTCCTAAGCCCGCGAAGATAACAATCATAAGCAGCACGATGACATACGCTACTGTCCAGTGCCCAGCAATTTTAGGTCGTGGTACTTTGCTAGATTTTGATACCTCAGGATGCTCCACTAATGCCACCACACATCTAAGTGAGGATAATAGGTGGCGACAATCTGCTGAAATAAAAAGTAATCGACGATTAAGTGGACAATCAGCACCCAAAGAAGTACTCTCGAGCGCTCATACATTGCGCCCTGCGTAATTGCAAAGGTATAAACAAAGAGCGGCCCAAACCCGCGAAAGGTCATATCCCACAAAATAGATGTGTAGACCACCGCTTGTGCTGGGTTCGCCCACTTGTACGGGAACAGTGAACGGATGATGGCGTAGCTGGTGTTCACAAAAAAGAGTTCATCCCAAATACCCACGCCATTAATGCCTAAAAACAACCGAAATAGTGCTTCGTTGTTGGGTTCGGCAGGGAGCACCCAGTTGTAGGGTACTTCTGGACTGAGCACCCTGAAATAAAGTTGGATGGCAAGGTAGGCAATGGGAATTGAGATAGCTGTGTAGAACAGCTCGAGCTTGTCAATATGCTTCGGAAACAGTTTGTAAATAATCACACCGCGCCCACGCAGAATATAAGCTGGGATGACTAGCGCCGCCAAAAAGAACGTTCCCAACAAGTAAAAGTGTCCATCTGCTGTATTGGTATTGATGGGAGCTACACTTAACAAAGTGAGGCTAGCAGCTAACGCCAAATAGCGCAACTTGCGCTCAAACGGTTCGTAGTCCAGGCTCACAAAAAAAAGAAATAATGCTAGACCGCCGACCACCCAAGACTCGAGCGCCACTCCAAACACACAGATAACAAGCAAGCAGATAAGCGGGACAAAACTCGGCTTATCCAGCAATGGATGGGTAGGATGTAAAGTATCTTCTGACCAATTGTTAGGTGTAGATTGATCTTGAGATTGAGGCTGTTTTAAGCGAGGTTGAAGCTGGCGGCGTAGCGTGGCGTTCATCACGTCACGCATTGTAACGGCTAAGCAACTCAAAACAAAAACGGCTAGATTTCAAAAGCAGTAATACGTAAGGGGGTGTAGCAGTGGCAAAAGGAAAACTTAATCAGTAAATGATAAAATAATTGAGAGGGTAAAGTGAAAATATTAAATCATAACGTTTCTGAGAAATTCAGTTCAGCCAAAGCAGTTATTCTGGATACCAACGTAATAAGAAAAAACAGGTTTTTGAATAACGTTCCAGGCAAAATATTCCTCTCAGAACTCAAGCGAATATATGATAAAGAAATTGAATTTTGGACTAGAGATGCGGCTGCTGACAAGATAACTTGGTTACCAGTAGCATTGATCATTCCTGAAGCTGTTGAAATCGAAGTTAGAAAAAGATATCGAAAAACGTTAGAAGATGAGTATGACAAAGTAAAAAAAGCTTTAAAAGAAATCGACGATTTGACTGGGCAAAGACACAAAGTAGATGTTCTTATACCTGGTAACGAAGGTTTAGAGCACATCTTTAGTTTGTCAATCATACCTAAGATAGATAGTTTGAATTTTCGGCAAGCAGTCTCTAGAACCTCGGAAGGCATCGCGCCCGCTAAAAGTAAAGCAGATTTTATTGACACACTTCTCTGGCTAGCAGCGTTGGAACAGATAAATGATCAAACAGAAGTGTGGTTAGTGACAGAAGATAAAGGTTTCACAGATAATGAAGCTATTCTAAGAGATGAATTCGAGCTAGAGGCTAGTAAGAAACTGCGGGATCATTTCCGCTCTCAATTCAGACTCTTCAAGTCATTGTGGGAAGTCAACAAAGAGCTTAAATTTACTCGACCCTTCACTAGCGATATTGATTTGAAAAGTTTAGAGCAGGAGCTATTTTGGCAAGTACAGGGTTCTTTTTATCTAGACGATATTATTTCTTTAGCATCATTTAACTTGGCATCAGTAAAAATTCAAAGCATATATCAACCAACCACTACAGAAGACGTATCTGACCAGATTTTCTTGATTGCATACTCTGGTTTTGCTAAAGGAGTAGGGTTAGGTATGCGTCCATGGGATTTAGTTGGCGGATTAAGTTTCGAGTTTAATGGGACAGCCACATATAATGACTCCACAAAGAAATTCATTGAGTTTGAAGATATTCATGGCGTTGTCAAGGATAATAGTTTTGGCTATCCAGAACGGCAAGCTTATGTCCGATCCTACTGACATGCTATAACCGACCATGCACGAACCGATAGCAACGATCAACTTAGCAGCCCTCACGCACAACATTACTCGTCTTAAAACTTATTTAGCAGATGATATAGATATGCTCGTGGCCGTTAAAGCAGATGGCTATGGGCATGGTGCTGTTCAAATCAGTAAGCACTTAGAAAGCATCGGTGTAAATTGGTTGGGGGTTGCCACCAAAGGGGAAGCGCTCGAGTTGCGTCAGGGCGGCGTAAATGGGCGAATTCTTATCTTCAGCCCGGTTTACGAAGGTGATGAGCACGAGTTAGATGCCGTGGTTGAAGCCGGTATCGACTTTACCGTTGTTGATGCGCACAGTATTGAGGTTGTTAGCAAGGCGGCGGCTCGAGTCAGCAAACGTGCACGCGTTCACCTCAAGGTAGATACGGGTATGGGGCGTTTGGGATTTTTACCGGATGATGCCATTAACGTGGCGCGGCAGGTAGATGGTAATGTCAACCTCGAGCCAATTGGCGTCTGGACGCACTTTGCCTGTGCAGATGACGCTGACCCAGCTTACACTAACATGCAACTAAACCACTTTCATGACATGCTGGGGCTACTCGAGCAAGATAACATCGACATTCCTCTGAAGCACACCGCCAACTCTTCGGCGCTCATTGCTAAGCCAGAAAGTCACTTTGATATGGTTCGTCCGGGCATTGCTGCATATGGGTATCACTCGAGCCCTTTTATTGCGGGACTCGAGCCTCACTTGCAACCTGTCATGACCGTCAAAGCACCTGTTACCTTCGTAAAACCCTTCGCCGCAGGTCGCCACATTTCTTACAGTTCCCTCTGGCAAGCTCCCGAAGACACGACCATTGCCACCGTGCGTATTGGCTATGCCGACGGCTATCCACGGTTACTAAGCAACAAAGGCTACGTCGTCACGAACGATCAAACCTATCCCATACGTGGGCGCGTCTGCATGGATCAACTGATGATTGAGGTTGATAGTGATGATGTTCAGGTGGGTGATGCCGTCACCTTGTTTGGGGATGGTTTAGATGCTGAAACGTTAGCAGGATTATACGGCTCTATCTCCTACGATTTGCTGGTGAGCGTGGGCAAGCGGGTAGCTCGAGACTACATCTATCAACCCCTAGCAGAGGATGTATCAGCTACTGCATAACTGCATGGGTGAGCGCGCTAATGTACGACTATGAAATGCTCTGTCTACATTGCAACCAGTTTGGATGGGTTTATTGCCCGAGAAGATGGCGACATCGACTGGCTTCACAACACGGTTAAACCACTTCCAAACGAAGATTACGGCTACGCAGCATTTATGGATAGCGTGGACTGTTTGGTGATGGGGCGCAGCACCTTTGAGGTGGTGACGGGCTTTCCTGAATATCCTTACAGCACGAAGCACGCCGTGGTGTTGTCATCAACCTTGAAGAGCGTGCCGAACAATCTTGCTGATAACGTCGAGATTCACTCAGGTCCCGTGACAGAACTTGTGAATAACTTGGCAAATCGCGGCTTTAAGCACATCTATATTGACGGTGGCAAAACCGTACAGTCGTTTTTGCAAGCGGGTTTGGTTGATGAGCTTATCCTCACGCGCTTGCCGATTTTGCTAGGGCGAGGCTTGCCGTTATTTGGTGAGCTCGAGCACGACATCACCCTCACGCATTTAACCACCAAAGCTTATGACAACGGCCTCGTGCAATCTCACTATCAACGCGTCATCGCATGAACCTCAACCAAGTCACTTTACCCGTACACGACATGGAACTCGCCACGGCGTTTTACCGCAAGCTGGGCTTCACCCAGATTGTTGATTCACCTCACTACGCCCGCTTTGTGACCGCCAACGAGGCAAGTTTTTCGCTCCACTTGCAAGATGAGCCTATTCATAACAGTGCCGTCATCTACTTTGAACATGAGGCATTGGATGATTGGGTGGATGAACTTGTCAGCAAAGGAGTTGTCTTTGAGCAACTTCCTACCGACATGCCGTATTTATGGCGTGAGGCCATCTTGCACGACCCCTCTGACAATGCCATCAAACTCTACTGGGCAGGCGATAACCGCCTCAACCCACCGTGGCGCGTCAACACACAAGATTAATCTGCAAACTCAGCGAGGACGGGCACATGGTCAGATGGCTTTTTACCTTTGCGCTCGTTGCGGTCAATCCACACGCGGGTGAGGCGATCTTTGAGCACGTCTGTCACAAGAATGTGGTCAATGCGCATCCCCGTGTTTTTGGGAAACGACAACTGGCGATAATCCCACCACGAGTACTGCACGTCATCTGGGTGCAGGTGGCGGAAGGTGTCGGTGAAGCCTTTGGCTAGCGTGTCCTGAAACCAACTGCGCACGGTGTCATTAAACAGCACCGAGCCTTCGCGTTCCTCAGCAAGGGCGGTATCTAGCTCACTTGGGACGATGTTGAAGTCGCCGCAGAGGAGGAGCGGGTCGGTCATATCGTATTGGTTGAGGTAAGTCGTGAGGCGCTCGAGCCAGGCAAGCTTATACACATACTTATCTGACTCCATATCGCCGCCGTTGGGGAAATAGCCGTTCATTACCCGAATGCCTTGAATAGTTGCAGCAATGAACCTCGAGTGACTGTCGTCAACATCATCTTCAAAACTGCGCTGGACATCTTCTAAAGGATGTTTGGAAAGTATCGCGACACCGTTGTAGGTTGGTTGTCCAAAAATAGCAACCTCATAGCCGCGTTCCTGCACAGCATCCAGCGGGAAGATGTCTTCTTTACCTTTGAGTTCTTGCAAACAGAGGACGTCTGGGCTGTTGGCATCTAGCCAGGCTAGGACCCGTTCTTCGCGGGCGCGGATGGAGTTTACGTTCCAAGTGACAATGTTCATGTTGAGTTTAGCGTACAGCAGGTTTGTGCTTGGGCGCTAGCGTCAGTATTTGCTGTAGGAGAATATCATCTGCAACACGTGGTTTTTGGAGTTAGGTGATGCTCGAGCAGCAGCCTATCATGTTACATTCATACATACTTTTACATCAGCTTGATGTCAGCACTAACAACTATTGCCTTACAAGGTGATGTGATGGCATTAAGCTCGAGAATAATCATCAAGAACATCGTTAGAAAGGGTCATCATGCAACACTTTGGACATTACATCAAAGCTGAAAGCTTACACGAATTTGGGATTGAAGACGCAAATAACATCTACTGGAACCTCACCGCACCTGAAATTTATGCTGAAGCTCTGCGCCGCAACGAAGCTGAAATTGCTCACAAAGGGCCACTGGTTGTTAACACCGGGCGCTACACCGGGCGTTCCCCCAAAGATAAATTTGTTGTCCGTGACAGCATGACAGACGAGCATGTGGACTGGGGTGAGGTCAACCAACCCATGAGCGCTGACCACTTTTCAGTGTTTGAAAAAGAGATGCTCGCTGCCACAGCCGGTAAAGATTTGTTTGTACAAGACATGTTCGTGGGCGCGCACCCCAACTACCGCGTCGCTGTACGGATCATTACCGAATACGCCTGGCACAGTTTGTTTACCCACAGCATGTTTGTGCGTCCCACAACCAAAACCCGCAAAATGCATAGCCCGGTCTACACCGTGCTTAACTTACCTAGTTTCACTGCTAATCCAGAAACAATGGGCAGTCGCGGCGAAACACTCATCGCCATGAACCTAAAGAAAAAACTAGTGCTCATTGCTGATACCGAGTACGCTGGCGAAATTAAAAAGTCTGTCTTTTCGCTCATGAACTACGAATTACCCTTCCGGGATGTCATGCCCATGCACTGCTCTGCCAATGTAGGACCAGATGACGACGTGGCGCTGTTTTTTGGGCTTTCTGGCACAGGTAAAACAACGCTTTCTGCCACCCCTGACCGCACGCTCATTGGTGATGATGAACACGGTTGGTCAGACACAGGTGTGTTTAATTTTGAGGGCGGTTGCTACGCCAAAATTGTGAACTTGAGTGCGTCAGCAGAGCCAGAGATTTATGCGGCTACGCGCACCTTTGGCACCATTCTGGAAAACGTAGTGCTCGACCCAGAAACTAACCGCGCTGACCTCACTGACACAAGCAAAACGGAGAACACCCGCGCTGCCTACCCCATCACGCAAATTCCCAATGCCAGCCTGACCGGCTACGCTGGGCAAGCCCACGAGGTTATCTTTTTAACGGCAGATGCCTTCGGCGTATTGCCCCCAGTTGCCAAACTGACTTACGACCAAGCGCAGTACTACTTTATTAGTGGCTACACCGCGAAGCTGGCAGGCACCGAGCGCGGTGTGACCGAACCACAAGCAACCTTCAGCGTATGTTTTGGCGCGCCGTTTATGCCCCTACGACCTGGTGTTTACGCAGATTTGCTCGCCCGCAAAATGGAAGAACACAGTGTTAATGTGTGGCTGGTCAATACGGGCTGGACAGGCGGCGCTTATGGGGTCGGCGAGCGGATGCCGATTTCTTACACGCGGGAGATTGTGCGCGCTATTTTAGAGTCGCGCCTTGCGAAAATTGACACCGTGACTGAAAAAGCGTTTGGGTTAGCCATTCCCGTAAAATGCCCCGGCGTGCCCGACCGCGTGCTTGACCCCCGCCAAACATGGCAAGACAAAGATGCCTACGACGAGCAAGCCCGCAAGCTAGCAGTGATGTTTCAAGACAACTTCAAAACCTTTGCGGAGACGGTGTCGGCGGATATTGCTAATGCTGGCCCGCCAGTGAGTTAATAGCTACGGATCTTCACTACATTCACTCCCAGTACAAAAGAATCCCCCATCTGTTCTTACGAGGGCAATGTACTTAGGTTCAGGACTTAACCAAACAAATCTGGTGTAGAAAATACTTTGATTAGGAAGATAGCTACCATCGGAGAGATCCCAGAAATTTTGTGCTGTAGGAGGGAGTATGTACTTTCCTCGTGTAACACTAATAATGGCAAGCTCTCTAGGATCAATATCTTTAGGTACAGTAATTGCTAAGCCAAATATTTGCCCATTGCCACCTCTAGCTGTCACTTCTTTGTCACTACTAATGCTGTAAATAGGCGAAATGACTTCAATACGATCATCATCCAAATCGATAGCATTGACAATATTGATGCCAGCCTCAACGTCTTCTGGAGAATCTACTTCTTTAACAGTTATATTGATAGTTTCTTGAATTGCCTCATTGATCGACATCACCGCTACACCATGTTTGCTGAATACATACCCTTCTTCAGGACGCATCGTTAACGTGCCATCTTCGTTTTCTGGTGTTTGTACGGTAATCGTCTTTTGCACCTGAGCTTGGACACTGCCATTACTTACGGTAAGTAGTACATCCGTCTCGCCTGCACGGTTAAAGGTTTTCTCGACATTGATACCTTCAGCCGTGCTGCCATCCGCAAACGTCCAGATGTAACTTAGGTCTTCAGCATTGCTACCTACCACTGTTGTGCTAGATGCATCAAAAAACACGGTTAGTGGGGGAATACCTGAATTCAAGGTGATCTCAAACTCTGGATTGATGTTGGTGGTTGGGACAAAAATCTCGGCAGAATAGGTGAATGTTGTGCTGGTGCTTGGTTCTGATACAAACACTGAGCAGGCCAACATCAACACGAGAACTGTCATCAAGTTATAAAAGCGCATTGACAGTTTCCTCACAAACATTTTTGAGGCATCAACCTTGACCTTGAATGTACGCAAGTGACTCATATGTCAAGGCGTTCTCTGTTTGAGTCCAAAGGTTTTAAACTGGGTAAAGTGAGCATCGTTAGCAATCAAAGTAGCGCCGTGTCGAATGGCAAGTTGGGCAATCAAGCCATCTGAACTAGGAACAGTAATGCCCTTGCTACGTAGCTGGGCAAGCTTAGTGCCTGCCTCTGTAAAGTCTTCTTCACGTGTCGGTAGACGGTGGGTCGCAGCAAGCAGTTCTAAAATATACGTTTCGCCCACTTTGATGCCGTTGCGCAGCTCGAGTTCTACCATGCCACAAATCGCAGCATTACCATCTGCTACAACGGTATCAACAAGACTAGCGTAGGGTTCACGACCTCTAAAAAAATCAATCCAAGCACTGCTATCAATCAAGCTGAGCAAGTTCATCTTCCTCAACAGCAGCTAGCTCAATCTCGTCATTATCAAGTATGTCTACTTTGCCTTTACGCGCACGTAACCGTTCAATTGCTCTAAGGCGAATAAAAGCGTCCGCAGCAAGGTTAAGTGCCTTGGTCATGTTGTCTGTACCAGCAGCCTCGAGCAAGGCTTCGAGCTTATTATCGTCGATGCTAATTGTGGTTCTCATCACCTACAGTTTAGCATATTTGGTGAAGGTGTTTGCATCAAATAGCGCGAGGGTTTTCATCAATTTAAGGGTGGGACTGACAATAATGTGTTTCTAAGCAAACATTGACTACCTCAGCCCAACCTCACCCGCACAAACCTATCTTTCCCCTTTTGCAACACCAAGGGCGCGTCTAAGCTAAGCTGCAATTTCACATCGGTAACAGCCTCCCCGTCCATCTTGAGGCCGCGATTTTGAACCAATCGGCGTGCTTCACCATTGGAGGCAGTAAGACCAGCTAGCGTCGCCAATTTCAAAATGCCAATACTGCCATCTTGTAAGTCGCCGCTAGCAATGACAACCTCGGGAACATCATCTGGAATGCCGCCTTTAGCCACGTAGTCATAACGTTCCTCAGCGTGAACGATAGGCTCCTCACCGTGGTAGACACGCACAAGTTCGCGGGCGAAGACGCGGTGTGCTTCCAAAATGTTGCTGTCGATGAGCGCACGCATCTCATCTAAATTCAGGGCAGTACAAAGCTCAAAGTAGCGCATCAAGAGGGCATCTGGCACTTGCATGGCTTTTTTGAACATACTTTCGGGAGCCTCAGCAATACCGATGTAATTTCCTAAAGACTTGGACATTTTTTCGACGCCATCGAGCCCCTCGAGTAGCGGCATGGTTAAAACAACTTGCGCGTCTTGTTCGTAATCTTTTTGAATATCCCGCCCGACTAATAAGTTAAACAGTTGGTCAGTGCCGCCTAGCTCAATGTCCGCGCGAACCGCTACCGAGTCGTAAGCTTGGGCAAGGGGGTACAAAAATTCGTGCACGCTAATCGGGGTGCCCTCTTTGTAACGGGTATTGAAGTCTTCACGGGTGAGCATTTGGGCGACGGTGTACTTGGCAGAAAGTTTAACTAGGTCGGTGAAGTTAAGCGGCTCGAGCCAACTCGAGTTGTAGACAATCTCTAATTTATTTGGGTCGTTATCTAAAATAAGCGTAGCCTGCTCGACGTAGCTTTGGCCGTTGTCGCGGGTTTGCTCGAGCGTCAGTGCCGGACGAGTCTTGGAGCGCCCCGTGGGATCGCCAATCATGCCGGTAAAGTCGCCGATAATCAGCACAACTTTGTGACCCAAGTCTTGAAACTGGCGCATTTTGCGCAGGACAACTGCGTGACCAATGTGCAGGTCAGCACTGGAGGGGTCCACGCCAAGTTTCACGCGCAGTTGGGTGCCACTGGCTGCGGCGCGCTCGAGCTTCTCGACTAAATCTTCTATTGAATGTAAATGTTCAGCACCCCGTTGGATGACAGCTAGGGCATCTTTAAGTGCTTCGGGAACTGCTACTGAGGCTGTTTCTGGCATGGGGTTCTCCGTATTGATGAGTTTAAAAGGTAGTACTAAATCACTTGGCTATAAACATCATAAGATACTAGTTGATCGAGAAAAAGCCTGTGCGCTGATCAAGCCACACCAACAAACCTGCCCATACGATGAGCGGTACGACGATGACCAATAAGGCCAACCAAGGTTGTTTCCAGCGCCACAAAAGCTGTGACAGGATAATGCCCACAGCAGCAGACGGAAAGGGCACATACATCAACCAGCGACCAATTTGCTGGAAGGCTGGCGTCATACCGCCGCCACTCAATGCGGACATGAGTCCTATCAGAGCCACAAGGGGGCTAAGGACGCCAACACCAATTTGTAAAATCCGTAAGGTCATACGCATGACTCTAGGATAAGCCTAGTGAAGTCCAATAGGGTTCAAGCACATCCTACGAGGTACATACTCAACGCATCAAGTTGATGTAAGCATAACAGCGTGATGACTTGGGATGCAGACATGAAATTATCAAGATAATCTCAAGGTCGTATCATACCTTGCTGACTTAGGTACGCTAGCATGAGGGTATGGCTGCGCCGCCCCTTACAAGATCCCTTAAACAGTCGCTCAAAACAAGGCTCGAGCACCTCAATGTTAGCCCGCGTCACCCGTCTAGTGCGATGGCGCTTATTGTCAGCGCACTCATCATTGGCACGCTTACTGGCTTAGCCGCTGTGGGCTTTGACCGCTTGGTTCACGTGATGGGTGTATTTACCCACGAATTACGTGTAGACCTTAATGAGACATGGGGTCAGACATGGGGCGCACTTACCATCGTGTTTATCCCCGCGCTGGGTGGGCTCCTCATTACGCCGATTGTCACAAAGTGGGCCCCGGACGTACGCGGCTCAGGTATTCCTAGTGTCATGCTAGCAGTGTCCAACTTTGGTGGGCGAGTTGCCAAGCGCATTATGCTGTGGCGGCCCATTGCGACCACATTATCTGTTGGGACGGGCGCGTCTCTAGGTACTGAGGGGCCGGTGGCGCAACTTGGAGCAGCCATTGCCTCAGCGGCAGCAGATTTGTGGCAACTGAACGATGAACAGCGCCGCAACTTGGTGGCCGTGGCGGTGGCGAGTGGCGTGGCAGCAACGTTTAATGCGCCGATTGCGGGTGTGTTGTTTGCGCTCGAGGTCATCCTCGGTCAGTTCAACAACCGCTATTTTGTGTCGGTGGTGATTGGGGCGGTATCTGCCTCAGCTGTATCGCGGTTGTTGTTAGGCGACGCACCCGCGTTCATAGTACCGGATTACAGCTTTGACAAATATCATCAACTGCCCTTGTACTTGGCACTTGGAATTTTGTGTGGCTTTTTAGCAATTTTATTTATCCGCACAGTTGTTTCCTGTGATGATGCCTTTAACCGCTTGCGGCTCCCCAGTTGGGCACGGCTGGGTTTGGGTGGCTTGCTCATTGGCATCTTAGGTCTAGCCCTTCCCGATTTGCTGGGGCGCGGCTACAACGCAACTAATAGCGCCTTGCAAGGGGATGCACTCGCCATGCGCACACTTTTGCTGTTAACTATTGGCAAAATGCTCACAACTGGCATTGCACTAGGTTCATGGGGGTCGGGTGGCATCTTTGCCCCTGTGCTGATGATTGGCGCTACCTTTGGCGATGTGATTGGTCAACTCGCAGTGAGCTTGCTACCCAGCCTAGACATTTTGCCGGGCTCATTTGCGCTCGTGGGCATGGGCGCACTGTTTGCAGGTGTGTCCAGAGCGCCCATGAGCAGCATCATGATGATCTTTGAACTTTCTGGCGGCTATGAGCTTATTTTGCCGTTATTGCTAGCGGCGGTAGTGTCCACGCTCATTGGCGATGTGTTACACCCGGAATCTATGTATCACGTGCTGCTGTCTAGACGCGGGTTTAGCTTGTTGCGTCTGCGGGCCAGCGACCTGCTCCAAACTGTACGCGTACGCGAAGTCATGGAACCAGACATGCCTACTTTGAATGTAGATGACACTATCGCCTCCCTTAAAGAAGCACTGGCGACGACCCACCATCATGGCTTTGTGCTCACCCGCACAGATGCGCCAGATTACATTGCGGGCATTGTGACTCTCGCTGATATGCAACAAGCCAGCCAAGACGGCTTAACGCCCAGCACGCCACTGCGTGAGATTGCCCATAAAACCGTCCATTGCACCTTGCCAGATGAACCGATTAGCGACGTGCTCGAGGCCATGGCAAGTTACGACATTGGCCGTATGCCAGTTATCGACCCTGACGACCGCCGTAAAGCCATTGGCTTTGTACAGCAGTCAAGCTTAGCTAAAGCCTACTACCAAGCCCTCAAACGCCAACGTCAGGTGGAAATTGATGAAAAAACTCGCCGCCTTAGGGAACTTACCGGGCAGGAGATTCTCGAGGTACGCGTACGCGACAGCCACCCGTTTGCAGGTAAAACCTTGCGTGATATTGGCCTGCCTAAAGAGAGCATCATCGTGGCCATTCGGCGACACGGCAAAACTGTGTTTCCGCACGGCGACACCCGGCTCGAGCCAGGTGACACGGTCGTTGCCAACGTGGCCCCAGGCTTTAGCCAAACCTTTCGGCAACTTTTTAACTCACCTGAAGACGCCCTAAACGCCCTTACCCGTTTAACCCAACAAGGTTAGTCCGACTGATTAGTCTGCTGCAATCTGTCCCGTCTTGTTAGTAAGCTCTCCCGGTGATGGGCGCATTTCGGTAATGAGCCGCGCGTGACGGTCATAAGTGAAGTAGTTATAGACCCAATTCGCAAATACATTCACACGGTTTTGGTGACCAACTAAGTACATAAGGTGCAAAAATAACCACGCTAACCACGCTAAACGGCCCTTGAATTTAAGGTTAAAAAACAAATCGGATAGTTCTGCAATTCCTGCGCTGCGCCCAATGGTTGCCATACTGCCTAGGTCCAGATAACTAAATTCTTCGGTAGGGCGACCTTTAAGCTGGTGCACAATTTGTTTGACTGCGTGCTTACCCTGCTGAATGGCAACTTGGGCAACTTGTGGGTAAAGGTTACCGTCTGGGTCGGTTACACCGGACATATCACCGACAATGAACACGTTGGGACGGTCAGGAATACTTAAATCTTGGTTGACGACTGCGCGGTAACCTCTTGTTAGTTCAACATTAAGCATCTCCACAAGTGGGTGCGCGCGAATACCTGCCGCCCAAATAAGCGTGTTACAAGGGATAAACGTGCCGTCTGAAAGGCGTACGCGGTCAGGATAGACTTCATCTACGGATGTCTCGAGCCGCAAGTCAATACCCCGTTGACGTAGCACTCGCTCGGTGTAGTAGCTAAGTTCAGGGTCGTAAGGGCCCAACACGCGCTCACTGTGCTCAACCAAAATAACCCGTGCTTCAAACACATTCACTTGCGGAAAGTCTCTAGGCATGACCAAATCAAACAACTCGGCTAGCGCCCCCGCCATCTCCACGCCAGTTGGGCCGCCACCTACAATGACAAAGTTGAGCGCGCCTTCACCGACTAATTCTGGATAACTGTTAACCCGCTCAAATTGCTTCAGCACGTGGCTGCGAATATTGACAGCCTCACTTAAACTTTTTAAGAAAAAGCCATGCTCTTTCACACCGGGCACGCCAAAATCGTTGTAGATGGCACCAGCAGCAACAATCAAATAATCAAATGGGACACGCTGGTCATGGCTTAGGACAATTTCTTGGCTATCCCAATCGACACCCGTAACCGTGCCTTGGCGAAACCTAAAGTTAGTTTGAGTTTGAAAGGTAGCGCGCACTTGGTGGGCCACATCCCCTGCTTCTAGGCCAGACGTTGCCACTTGGTATAGGAGCGGCTGAAACGTGTGATAGTTGTTTTGGTCGATCATGAGTACGTTCACCGGAACGTGTTTGAGGGCTTTGGCGGCGTTGAGACCTGCAAAGCCCGCGCCAATAATCACGACGGTTGGTTGTGCCATGAGGTGCCTTCTTTCTAAGTGCGGGGTGACCTGTGTAGCTTGAGATAACCTGTGTAGCTGATGTTCTCGAGCTACCTGCTTGAAAATTACATTATCGAATATCGCTTAGTTTTAGTTGATGTTATGGCGTTACATACAACTACCTCGAGCATCATGACAAACATCATCAGCTAACACTAGCTACATCTAACTAACTCTACTCAGTAACTTTACTAAGACTGTGTCAAGGTTGTCTGCGTGGTAGCCGCCAAAATATTCGTTGTGCTAAAAATGGCTGTAAGTTACTACACGTATTTCGATGTTTATTACGTCATCACCTAGCACGGGTTGCGTATGCTGGGGCATATGGGTGTTTTATTTTTCATCATAGGGCTTGCCGCTGCAGGCGCTTCGGGCTATGTGTTGGTTAGCGCGCTATTTATGCGCCAGTGGGTCAAGGTAAGTGCAGACGTGCTGATGTGCGAGGTCGCCACCAAAACCCGCCGTGATATTTGGGGCATGGCCACGTATTACTATCCTGAGGTGAGTTACCGCTATCAACTTCAAGGTAAACGCTACACCAACTCGCGCTACCAGCTTTTGCCGCTGGCCGTAAGTGAAGTTGACGCGCTCGAGCAACTCACCGACTACCGCAACCTCAACCAAATTGAGATTTACTATAACCCTCGTAACAAGCGTAGTGCTGTCATCAAACGTGATCTGGATAAGCCTACGCTTATTTACATTGCGGTGTTTGGTGGGGTTGGCTTAATTTTGATGGTTTTAGCGTTCGTTTGAGATATCTATTTTGAGA
>JBCCBI010000053.1:0-17890 GCA_039034155.1 Deinococcota bacterium
CATGATTGCTGACAAAATTACCCATCATCTCACACCTGAATCACTGGCAAATTTTCAAGATGCCTTTGCGAGTGATCCACGTTCCTACCTTGCAGCCAACGCAGTTGCCAATC
Organism: Deinococcota bacterium; assembly: GCA_039034155.1. GTDB lineage: Bacteria > Deinococcota > Deinococci > Deinococcales > Trueperaceae > JBCCBI01. The sequence goes on from JBCCBI010000053.1 coordinate 114, forward strand.
AGTCGGTTCACAGCGTAGCCCTCAACCGACAAGCGGCTATCAGCACTGACCACACGTTTTCACACATACTACCTAGCAACCGCACCACCTCCCAAAAGCGAAGTGGGCGCTGCTGGATGTTTGCTGGGCTTAACCTTTTTCGGGGTGAAGCCAAAACACGGCTTAACTCGGATGATTTTGAGTTTTCGCAGAATTATTTGATGTTTTGGGACAAGCTGGAAAAGTCAAATTACTTTTTAGAAAGTATCATCCAAACTGCTCAGGAACCTGTGGATGGGCGCTTGGTGTCGTTTTTGTTGGAACGCCCTATTCAAGATGGTGGTCAGTGGGACATGTTTGTAAATTTAGTGCGCAAGTACGGGGTTGTACCTAAATCAGTCATGCCGGAAACGCACAGCAGCAGTGCCACGCCAGTTATGAACCGGCTCATCACCTCAAAGCTGCGCGAGTTTGCAGCGCGCTTGCGGCAACAAGCTGCTGAGGGAGTACCTGAAGATAGCTTGCAAGAGGCTAAAACAGCCATGTTAGGGCGCATTTATCACATGCTAGCCGTACATTTGGGTGAACCACCTAAGAGTTTTGACTGGCAATGGCAAGACAAAGACAAAACCTTTACCCGCAGTGGCACACTAACACCACAAGATTTTTTCGAGACCTTTGTGGGCCTCAATTTAGATGATCTTGTTTGCTTAATTCACTGCCCTTTAGAGACACGCCCGTATGGGCAGAGCTACACCATTGAACATTTGGGTAACGTGGTGGAAGGGCAGGAAGTTCGCTACCTCAACGTGTCTCTGAATGTGTTCAAGCAGGCCGCTAAGGATATGCTTGTGGACGGCCAGCCTGTGTGGTTTGGTTGTGATGTGGGTAAATACCGCGAGCGGGACAAAGGTATTTTAGATACTGCCTTGTATGATTACGACCTTGTCTACGGTGACGGGTTTAACCTCAGTAAAGCAGAACGGCTCAACCATGGTGACAGCGTGATGACCCATGCGATGGTTTTTACAGGCGTAGATTTAGATGATGACGGTCAGCCGCGCAAGTGGCGGGTGGAAAACAGTTGGGGTGAGCAGGTTGGGGACAAAGGCTTTTTTGTCATGACTGACGCGTGGTTTGACGAGTACATGTATGAGGTTCTGGTAGACAAACGCCATGTGCCTGAGCAGTACCGTAGTGCGCTTACGCAGGAACCTGTTGTGTTGCCACCGTGGGACCCGATGGGGGCATTAGCTGCAGATGTGTGATGGTGTCATCAAGATGGTGGCATCAAATAAAATAGAAGCATCAAGTGGGTAAGCTCGAGCCTATTGCAACATTAAACAATTGCAACATCACACAAATATGACATATTCGTCATGCTCGTTATTGACGTAAGCTGAACGTAAAGGTAATAATCTACCTCGAGCCAACTTGACCTTACGTTCATAAATTCCGGCATCAGCCGTTAAAATTCTCGGACTCGCTTGACAATTTGTTAACTACCAGAGGGATGCGGCCGATTTTTGGATACAAAGGTACGCTTGCAGTGTGCTCGAGCCAATGTTATAACAAGGCAAATCTTAGGAACAAAGCTGGTGCTGATAGCTATTTGCAGTGCTGTCTTCACGCTTTTACGCCTGCGTCAGCACCTTATCACCAGACTCACAGGCTGCGTGCTAAAATGCACATGTGTGGTTTGTTGGGCAGTATGCTAGCTTACTTAATCAGGACGTAAACACCAACTTGATCGTGCCGGCGCAGTCGTGCCGCGACAAGTTAAGTGCTGTTTGGCCTGAATTGGATGCGGGCATAGGCGGGTGAATGATGATGAACCGCTACCTCAAGAACCAACGCCTCAAAAATCACCACCTCAAGAACTACCTCAAACCTGCCTTTGTGCTGGCTGCCTTAGTATTGCTAGCAGCTTGTGGTGACCCCAATACCAACACGCCTCCCCTCATTACCCAATTTGATGTTGAAAATAATGCGCTAGACGTCACCTTTAGTTGGCAGCTTATTGAGCCAGACGGTGACCGCCTCACCTGTCAACTAGATGTTGATGGTGATGGGCTGATGGACTACACCATTCGTGACTGCGCGCTAACGACCAGCCAATTACACAGCTACGAAACGCCCGGGCAGTACGAAATTACCTTGCTGGTAGATGATGGCAAAGGTGAAAGTGGGATGCGCCAACAGTCGCTGAGCTTAGACGCTTTACTGCCCGGTAACAGTGCACCAGAAATTGATGACTTTAGCGCCATTCCTAATGAAGGTGACGTGCCCTTAGTAACAACCTTTACCTGGCTTGTGTTTGATGCTGAAGGAGACGTGCTGAGCTGTCAACTTGACCCAGCGGACGGTAGCACCCCGTATGTGCTCGAGGATTGCCTAAGCACAACTACCCAACCCCATATTTACACTATTCCAGGAAATTATAACGCCACGCTACAAGTTGACGATGGCGGTGGGGGGCGCGCACGAGAGCAAGTTACCGCACAGGTTTTTGCCACAGGCATGGTAACGCTCGAGGGCAGCATCAACCTCAACTTAGCTAGAGCGCTTGCGCCAACTGGAACAGCTTTTGCTGCTGATGTTCTCGCGCTGGCGTTACCCGATGTTGCAAGCTACACACAAGCGCTTGAAGATGCGTCTCATGCAGCTCTTAATAGCTCAACGTATAACTTCTTAGAAAGCTTACAAATATCTGAGTCTAGCCTGCCTCAACCTATGCAAGTCATTGCTCTTGATCGTGAAGGGCGCTTAGTTAGCACAGGTTTAGTTATGGACGATGGCTTTTTTAGCCTCGAGCTACCCCAGGGTATACCTGTACGCTTACATGTTGTCATGCCAGAGCGTGATGCTACAGATTTAACGTCACAGCAAGGTCGGTGTAGCTTTGAACTTGCTGACGTGCAAGGTACACGTTGGCTTGCAGCCGAGCAAGGTGATAGTGGTGATACGTTTAATCCAGTTGTGTTTAATCTAGGTGTGTTTAATCTAGGTGGGGCGTCTGCACTCGTTACCGAAACAGTTTTTCCCAGCCTTAGCACCACAACTAGCCTTCAAGAAACGCCTAATGCAGCAGACTTACTCCAACAAGTGTCTGCGTCAGAAACTTGTTTACGCCACACTTTACGTGCAGTTGTCCAACTTGATTATGACGACGTTGACGCAAGTATCAACCCAGCAGACGTTGTCAATGTTATCTATGGGTTAGCAGAAACGGCAACGGGTGAGTTGCAGGTCGTTGCTGCCAGCCTCTTAAATTTTGACGTGCTGAGTCAACAAGCTGAGGTCGAACTCGAGCTACCCGCAGCTAGTCCCGTTCGCTTAGTGGCAACCTACATCTCTAAACTAGGCTTTGATACGGCATCATCTGATGGTTCAATAGCCGAGCTAGAGATGCTACCTGTCTGGCAACTTGGTGATGTCATCGACCTACGTGGAGATACTGACTTGGGCGTGCTCGAACTAACTGTTGTGCAACGCGAAGGATATGTACAAGACGTTGCCGGTAACGCCGTTGCTGACGCGCTGGTACTCACAACCAATAGTAATGGTAACCAGCTCAATCTCACCTTGGCACGCAGTGATGATACTGGCGAGTACCGCTATCTTGTGCCTGTTGCAGATGCACCTTATCGCTCGAGCACGCACCCATTAGCAGATGCTCGGCTTGGCACTCAAGGGCCGTTGTTAGCCTCACACTTTGTAGAAGATGACGCCAGCACAATCGCACATAAATCTCAAACCCTCACGCTGGTAGATTATCTTGTTGACGGTTACAGTTTGCAGTCGCACGTTCAACCTGCTGATTCAGATGTTCTCGATTCGGCTCCAGTACCCCCTGAACCAGTTGGCACATCACAAGCAGGTGCTAGCAGAACTGTGACAATGGCGAATAACCAACGTCCCGTTGTGCAACTTAATAATCTTGAAACAAGCTTAAAGCTTGGGCGTCAACTTGTCGTCGATGCGAGTAGCTCGTTTGATCCAGAAGGTGAACCGCTAACGTATTCGTGGCGAGTACTAAACCGCCCTGAAGGAAGTCGGCTGAGGTTGGCAGATGTAAGCGCGCCGCAACTTAGCTTTACGCCAGACATGGCAGGTAGCTACGACCTCGAGGTCCTTGTGTCAGACGGTCAGCGGGTCAGCTTGGCAAGTCTTACGTTGGAAGTAACCCCTAACCGTGTACCTGTAGCATCACTGGCTAGTGATACTGAGTTGAGCCTGGGTGAAGCACTTACCCTCACAGCAGATGTCAGCGACCTTGATGGTGACACGCTTATGGTTCGCTGGGAACTAGAACGGGCCCCAGTAGGAAGTGCGCTCGAGCTACCCACAGAAGCTGTAGACATACTGGCAGAAGGTACAACCTCGCTCGAGCTAGTGCCCGATGCTGCTGGTGTGTACGAGCTGGTGCTCGAGCTAACAGACGGTGAAAGTGACACCCAAGAGCGCGTTACCGTGGTTGTCTTTGATGATTTTTCGGTTACAACTTTAGCAGATAGCGGGCGCGGTTCCCTGCGGCACGCGCTAGCTGCCGCCAACACACAGCCTGGTGCCGATGTGATTACGGTGAACCTTAGCGCGGGTGATATTAATCTAGTTAGCCCCTTACCTGTTATTACGGAAGACTTGCAGCTCACGTGGGCAGCCTTACCTGAGGTTGGTACAGCAGAAATCGCAGAGATATTATCAGATGCGCTTACCGTAAGCATTGTGGCAACCCGTAACGATATGCGCATTTTTGAAGTAGCGCCTAACGTACAGTTCGACCTAAAGGGTTTACGGATACGCGGCGGCCGGGCAGCAACAAACGTTCAACGTGGGGGCGGGTTGTTTATCCATCAAGCGGCTCAGGTAACCCTTGAAAGTTGCATTTTTGAAGACCACAGTGCCCTCGCTGAAGGTGGGGCAGTAGCTAGTTTTGGTTACCTCAAGGTACATGATTGTTTGTTTGAAGGTAGTGTGGCTGCTCATGGGGGAGCTATTTATGCGGCTTCAGAAAGTCGTCTTGAGGTTGGCTCGAGTGCCTTTGTAGCGAACTCAGCAACACGTTCAGGTGGCGCACTATTCCAAGCTGGACAAGCTGAGTTAACCAATGTACATCTTACCGGCAACAGCAGTTTGGGTACTGGTGGTGGTGTCTGGAGCAGTGGCAACCTCGAGCTAGACCGTAGTGTTTTGAAGGACAACAGCGCCGTGAGTGCAGGTGGTGGCATCTATCAACATGCTGGGCGCATCAATTTAATTGCGAGTCAGCTAGAGGCAAACACTGTGTCTGCCGGGCGTGGCGGCGGTGCCTATTTCACAGGTGCAACCCGAAGTCGCATTCAGGAAAGTCGTTGGCAAGCTAATATCAGTGAAACTGAAAATGGCGGCGGCCTATTTATTGATGAAGGTGTGTACGTTGAGATTGACACGAGTACCTTTGCTGCTAACCGTGCCGCGCAGTTTGCGGGTGGGCTCGAGAACTTTGGGCAACTGTACGTTCGTACAACAACCTTTGAAGGCAACTTTGCTGAGCGCGCTGCTGCGCTCTCAAACGGACGCGGTGCCATCCTCAGCATTGATGGCAGTTTGTTTGTAGGCAATCAAGCTGCCGAATTTGCTGGCGGTATCGCCAATTTTGGGGATGTGCAACTCGTCAACACAACCCTGTCGGGCAACCGCGCAACCTTTGGTGGGGCGCTGCTAAGCGGTAACAATGCAACGCGCACTCATGTTGTGCACAGCACCATTGTGGACAACCACGCGCCCGGTGGTGGGGCGGGCATTCTACATGGGCAAGGTGAGACAACCGTGGCGCACAGCATTGTGCTAGGTAATACGTCGGAAGCACTCACTGGTGACTGTGTTCACACCGACGATGCAGTTACGCGCGTTATTTCGTTGGGTCACAATCTGTTGGGTAGCCGCGGTGGTTGTGACAGCTTAGGTAATGACATATTGCTGCCTGCACAAGCGTTGTTCCGCCAAGTTATTGAAGCCTTGGCAGACAATGGCGGACCTACTCGTAGTCACGCGCTTTTGCCTCAAAGTCCTGCAGTAGATGCCGGCGCAAATGCTAATCAAGCCGCGCCAGATTTTGACCAACGCGGTGAAGGTTTTAGTCGTTTTCAAGGTGAGGCTTTTGATATTGGCGCGTTTGAAGTGGCAGATATTGCCACAGAGGCTGAACAAACGGCTCAACGTTAGTCATTGGTGTTAGTTGATGTCAGCAGCAAAAATCACAAAACAGCTTTAAAGGTAATCCAAGCAGGTTCAATCATATAGCCGAGCTTTTCGTTAACGTGCCGCATCGCCTGATTTTCACCCGACCCTGCTGCGTTGATGTCAACCTCACCTTGGGTTTTGGCGTAACTTGCAACGAGTGCTTTGAGGACGGTAGCAATGCCCCGGTTGCGGTAATCACGGTGTACACCTGTTAAACCGTTTTGTAATAACCCTTCTACACATGTGTCGAGACTTGCCATACCGACAATGGTATTGCCGTCTAAGGCAACAAAACAGCTTTCATCAGGAATGTTATCTTCGCGAATATCATCGCGTTCTTTGGGAATGATGGGCTCGTAGAAGGGAACATCTTCTTCAATTTGCTTGTGAAAGCTGACTAAGTCGCGCTCACGGTTGGCTTCGTCTAACTCCAAATAGCTACAAAAGCGAATACCTTCAGCCTCGAGCTCCTGCTTTTGAGGTAGATAAGCATCCATGTCAAACGCTTGAACATCCAAATGTGACCCCCAACTGCGGAATTCTTCGTTAAAGTTGAAGGCATCCAGAAATTCCACCATAGGTACAAAATCTTCGCGGATATAAGTCCACAGTTGCTCGGGCTGGACTGCTTGAACGTGCTCGAGCAAGGCCTCAATCATGGCGTTGTCCACACCTGTATGGCGATGCTGTTCGTGTGTTGCGCTACCCACCCAATAGCGGTGCGGTTCGTACAATCCGCCGTGATGTGAGTTAATGGTTGCCGTACCAACAATCTCACCGTCACGCTCGGCCACAACGCGTGTATACTCGGGAAATTTGGCAGTCATACGTTTAGTACCCGCTGCATGCGTTCTGCTGTTACATGCCAGTCAGGTTCGTTTTGGTTGTTGTGAATCTCGGCAAGGGTTGGATAATCAGTGTCTCGTACAGCACGAATGACAAGTGACAAGGCGAGCCTCCTAAGGTTTATAAAACTTGCAGATGCCGCGGGTAGATGTGTCTGCAAACTCGAGCATCATCCTCACATCTTCACTCAACTCAGCTAGCTCAGCTAAGCGTGCTTTATCCCGTTTGCGAAAAGCTCTAAACGCCTGTTCAATAACATGATAGCGCTCACCTTCAATGCCGCGCCGTTTAAGCCCTACGCGGTTAAGTGAGGCGTGTTTAGCCGGTGCGCCTCGTGCCAGCGTAAAGGGCAAAATGTCTTGCCCTGCGCCGCTGGTTGCGCCAAACATGGCGTACGCTCCCACCCGGCAATACTGGTGCAGCATAGCGCCGGCACCCAAAAACGCATAATCACCGATGCTGCAGTGACCTGCTAGTTGCGTGGTGGACGTTAGTGTGCAGTGTTGCCCCACAGTTACATTGTGCGACACGTGCACGTAAGACATCACCAATGTACCTGTGCCTACGCGCGTGCAGGTGCCTTCGCCGGTTGCTCGGTGAATGCTGGCAAATTCACGGACGGTGACACCCTCGTCTAAAATAGCAAAACTGCGTTCACCCTGAAAGGCTGTATCCATTGGCACACCGCCTATGGTGGCGTAAGGGCCGATGCGGCAGTTAGGACCGATGCGTGCGCCATCTTCCAAAACCGTGCCAGGCAAGAGTACTGTGCCCTCAGCAACAACGACATCTGCACCAACAACAACAAATGGATGTACAGAGACGTCATCTGCAATCTGCGCGTCTGGGTGAATGACGGCGGATGGATGAATCATCTGGAAGTACCTGATAGTGTTTGAATATGCCACATTGGTATATGCATCAATCTTTGCTTAAAAGTTAAGAAGAAGTGTTGTTGACGAGATCAACAAGTAACTTTGCCCTCGTACCTGTAAGCCACGTCTCTTACTTGAATGTTTGATGATAGGCATCAATTGCATGTTCTGATTGTTTTACAGCGTCTTGTGCTTTTTGGAGAGAATCAGCGCGCATATAAGAAAGTAAGTAGTCTTTGCCGTCTAAGGACAGGTGAAACCAGGACTCGAGCTGAATACCTTCATCCCGCAAGGTGGCAACAGCCTCATCCATACGTGCGTTGATGGTGTTTGCCCACTGCTCCACGGTATCTATGCTATTCGGTTTGAGTTCAATAACCCCTGCGATGATCTCCATAAGCCTCTCCCAAAAGCTTTAACGCCCAAAAACAAACGACAAGCTGGCTTCAGCAGCTACCTCATCTTCAACCAAAGCTTTAGCATCCACTTTACAAAGACCGCGCCGAAACAAAGTGATGGTGCCGGTGAGCCGCAGCACATCGCCGGGAACTACTTTGCGTTTGAACTTGGCTTTGTCGATGCTGGCAAAGTAGCCAATTTGCCCCGGTGTGAGCGAGTCACGTACGGCTAGACCCACAGCAGACGCTTGGGCAAGTGCTTCAATAATTAGCACGCCCGGCATGACAGGTTCTTGGGGAAAATGACCTTGAAAAAAAGGCTCGTTGCGGGTGACGTTTTTGACGCACTCAAAGTCGTCGCCGTCTTGCGAGACAAATTTGTCTACTAGTAAAAACGGATAGCGGTGCGGCAAAATAGCGAGGATGTCCACCTCAGTTGTGCTAGGAGTTGATGATTCGGATGGTGCCATAGCGTTATCTTAACGCGTGGGGGCTAATATCTCTTGTTTACCAACTCTACTGAAGGTGTGAAAAGCTGGCCTGGACTTGCTCAGGACGAGTTTGTAGGTTTTGATGAAGCTCATCAAGCAAACGCGTAGCAAGGCGTAGGGAGCGCAGGTCGTCCTCGAGCGTGCCAATGGGAATAACCCCGTAACGGATGCGGTCGAGGAAGTGCTCGAGCTCATCTTTGAGCGGATTATCGTCGTGCACGTTAGTGCGTTCCATATGAACTTCGCTGCTGGTGCTACTACCTTTGGGCGCGCGGTAAATCGCCACTTCCGTGTGCGGCTCTTTACTAAAGTCGATGCGAAACGTTTTATCAGCTTCGGCAACAACCAGGGTGCGTTCAGCGTCTGGTGCAATGCGGCTAGCTAAAAAGCGAGCAATGCAGCCATTTTCAAAGGTAATCTGCGCGGCAGCAATATCTTCGTGGTTGCTAGCCAGCACGTGTCCAGAAATCATCATATCGGCAACTGGGCTATCTACTAGACCTAAGACAATGTCAATATCATGAATCATGAGGTCCAAAATTACACCTACGTCTTGAATTCGGGCGCTAGGGCTGAGCCGGCGCGCTTCAATAAGGTAAGGACGCTCCACGCGTTCATTCAACAATTTCACTGCGCGGTAAAACCGGGTGATGTGCCCAACTTGAAAAATGAGCCGATGGTTGCGGCTCAATTCAATTAAGGCTTCGGCTTCGTGAACGTCGGTGGTGACGGGTTTTTCGACCATCACGTGAATGCCAGCTTCTAAACAAGCTTTGCTCAGCTCATAGTGCAAGCCTGTAGGGGCAGCAATGCTGACGGCATCTAGCTCTTCAGCAGCAAGCATGGCATCTAAACTTGCGTAGCCGCGCACCTCGTGCTGAAATTGCGCCATATCACGTTGGTTGGCGTCGGGTTCAACGACAGCAACTAAATCTACATAAGGCAAGGCTGCGTAGATATTAGCGTGATGTTTGCCCATCACCCCAAAACCAACGACCGCAACGCGCACGCGCTCACGGCCGTTAAGACTTATGGAGTTAGCTTGAACTGACTGGTTATTGAGGTTGGCGAGTTTGGCAGAATCGTTCTTACTTGACTGACTCATGGGCGTCCAATACGTAAGCGGAGTGTGTAATTTCAAAGCTAGGTGATGCGATTATCAGCGTTATTGGTTAAGCGTGTTGTAGTAAAACAGGCGTTAAAAAAGAAGTGTGCATTAAACGTGAACCACATTACTTGGTTCAGGAGCTACTTTAACATGCCTACTAAGGCAGCTCAAAGTGAGATTATGCTAACAGGTGTCCGTGAGAGAATGGTCATCTGGCTGTCAGTTGTGTTTACTCAAGCAGGCTTAAGCAGTTAAAGCGCAAGGATGACGTGATAATTCAGGTGCATCTCGCGGTTAAGTAGCATCACACTAAAATTCTACTTGTGTTATCAGTAAACCAACAACACCCCTAGCGGGGGAGTGCATATTGTGTCGTGGTGCATTTGTACCGCAGACGTTTAAGCCTATCTCGAGCCGCTTCAATACTTGTTCTGTAAACATCGTCAAGGGCTTTGCATAAGATGCCTTTTTATTTGAAGTACCTAGCCAACGAGACATCATGTTGCTTCCTAATTTGAAGGCGATGCCTCTGTAGCGGGGTCTTCTATAGCATTATCATCTTCCTCAACATCATCTTGGGCGTCATCTTGGGCATCATCTTGCTGAATATCAATGCGCACGGTCTCCACGCCGCTTACTAGATAAGGCAGTGGGAGGCGCTCGAGCCGCTCAACATCGCCATCTATAATCGTTTCAACAACCAACTCGGTAGCTTGTACATTTTGCTGTAAGGCGATGAGTAACTCTTGAAATGACAAAATTTTGTCAGTAAATTGATCTTCGCCGTCCGTGTCGCGATCGGTGCGTCTGGGGCGGGTGTCGCCACGGGTAGCAGGTTCTAGGCCGCCGCGAAAGATAAGCTCGAGGTCGTCGTCCTCAATATCTTCTGGAATTCTAAAGCGCAGCGTTTTAACCTCAGGTTGGTTGCGGTAAGGTTGCAACCGCACAAACGCCGTCACCAAGTCGCCCGGACCAATGTCACCTTGTTCAGTTACTACCTGCACAATATCGCCGTAGCTTTGGCGCGTGCTGTAGCGCACATTCACCTGCACGCGGGCAATGTCTGGTGGGGCAAAAATGTTGCCCGCCAAAATAGCTAGCGGTTCAGCTGCTAAGCGGGCGCTAGCTCTGGCGATGTCACTCGCGCTAGTAATTTGTTCTTGTACCGTCACCACTTGCCCATCACCTAACGTAATATCCCACGTGAGTTCGGCGTTGCCAGAGGTGTTTTGCTCGAGCACTTCATCAAACGCGTCCAGCGTGGCACTGGCCATGAGCGCGGGGTAATAGCGCTCGTCGCTCACCATTTCAAAGCGTTTTGTAATCGTATTTGTACTTACGGGCGGGGCAGCTTCGCCGGGAGTAGCACTTTCGTTGCTGAGCCCTTCACTGAGCGTGAGCGTCACCGGCAAATAACGTGGTATTTCACCGATGTTCCCACTGATAGCGTAAGGACGGTCTTGGGTGATGCTCCCGAGCACGCGCTGCCCATTGTTGGCGAGCTTAAACGAGACGTTGTCGTTAGGGACAATATAGGACACGTGGGCGGGCGCAAACGCAAAGGCCACATTGCCGTCGCCTAGAAGTGGGTGCCCAAAGGCGTAGATGTTATCGCCCTCAATAGCCGTTACAGTGCCAAGGGCCGCAATGGTGATGTCGCCGCGAACCAGTTGTACGCTAATGCTAATGCCCGGCTCGAGCCTAAAGTTAGCATCTGCTGCCTCAGTTGAACCTAGACCGATACTTTGCACGGGAAATGGGGTCATGCTCGAGCTTTCAAAGAGTGGCTCGAGGAGCTCACTAGCTCGAGGCGACAAACCTGTGAATAAAAGCGGCGTACTTACAGGAACAGCGTCCTCGAGCGGCACCTGCCTCCCCCAAGCTAGCTGGTGAAGCTGTTGAGCTGCTGGTTGCAAGCTCAGACGCTCATCAGGATCAGCGCGGCGCATCACCTCAATGGGTGTCACTAAGGCAAGGCCGGGTTCACTACTTGGAAACGTGCAGCAGATGGCACCTAGTAGGGCATCTTGACCATTCAGTGACAAGTAAACCGGGCTGCCACTCATACCCGAAGCTATGCCATCCGTTTGATCAATAAATGGACCGCTAGCACGAATGAGCACCAGAGGAAAGTCTGCATTGTCATACTGCACGCCCAGAACTTCAACGGGGAAACGCTCGAGTACGTTCCCTGAACTAGCGGTCACGGCGTAGCCTGTTTGACCGAGGCTGAGTGACTCGAGGGGATAGCTCGGGGTGGTTTGTGCAAAGGTTGTTGAGGTGATTGCAAGTGTTAATAATGCTATCAATAAACGACGAAGATTCATTAAGGCATATTGTACGCAGGACAGTGTGTATATTCCGTTTGCCATTTGCCAATGATGGATTGATGAAGTTGATTTAGATGATACGTGTGAGGTTGGCTCGAGGCTGTCTCCATCAGTATTGACGCAAGTATCAACTTAAAGAGGACGTCAATATCCTTTATTTGATGAGATATCTAGAATTGACATTTGGAATGATGCCACATCCTAAAAGCCATAATTTCTTGACAAACGTACACAACTCACGCAACAGCCTCATCTCTAGCTGTTAAAGTACAACCATGCACGTGCTGCTTGTTACCAATGGCCCCGGCGAACTTTACACGTGGGTAGGTCCTGTGTTGCGTGAACTTCGCCAGCAAGTTCCTACTTGGCGGGTGGCTATTGGTGTGATCCCGTGCCAATTTGCCAGCGGACGTGAAGCGGAAATTGCGCAAACGCTTGGTCATCAGCTTCCTGATGACCACACTGATGGCTACGGTGCAGATGCAGTTTTCTCAACAACCGAGGTGATGCAAACCATTACTTTGGGACGACCTCTACAAGGATTTTCTGAGGGCGTTGATGATGGGCTTGTCCTAAGTTTGGGCGGTAGCGGTCCATTGGCTGTGCGACTTGCTAAACGCCTTGGCTGGGCGGTTGACCGTTATCACTTTGAACCGTTTTGGCACAAGCAGATGCGTACACTCTACGTGAGTGATGCCAAACGTGAGCAGCGAGCGAAGCGTTCAGGCGCGCCAGAAGAAAGCGTCATCAATGTGGGTAATTTAGTTGCGGACGCGCTTACCAATCTCGATGCCACTAGCATCACTAATACTAATAAGGGTGAGCCACACATTTTGGTGATGGCAGGCAGCCGTGACGGCTTTGTGCGTTACATCTTGCCGATGATGCTCGCAGTTGTTGACAGCCTCGCTGAAAATTATCCTAACGCACGCTTTGTCTATCCACGTAGCCGCCTTGTAAGCAAAGAAGGTTTCCAGGCGGCTTTGTCTGGGGATGATTTGCTTGGCGGTGTGCGTGGCACATTGGCTGAGGATGGAACTGCAATCTTAACTGAGGCAGGTACGCGCTTAGAGATTATTGATGAGCTTGATCGTTATGCACATATGAAACAAGCGGATATTGCGTTGAGTATTCCAGGCACGAATACGCTCGAGCTAGGCATGGCAGGTGTTCCCAGCGTCATCACCTTCCCCCTCAACAAACCTGAAGACATTCCGCTCGAGGGCATCGGTCATTGGCTAGGGCTCATTCCCCTGATTGGCAAACCCTTGAAACGCCGCGCTGTGCTGATGGCTGCACCGCATCTACCCGCCTCACTTCCCAATCACTTCAGTGGCGAGGAATTGATGGTGGAACTTAAAGGCGTGGTGACGGCAACTGATGTGAGTGAGCAAGCCATCAACTTACTAGAAGATGATGCTCGCCGTGCGCACATTCGTGAGCGACTCAATGCAACGATGCCACAACCGGGTGCGGCGAAAACTTTAGTAGATGCTTTGATTGCTCAAGTATCATCAGATGCAGTGTCAGAGAAGACAGATACGCAAATAACCTCACCTAAGTTGGAACAGCACGCATGACCTCGCTTTTGTTAGCACGAACACCTGCTGCGATCTGGGGAATGTTAGCTGCAGTCGCTAATGGTGTGTTTCGCATTGCCTTAGTGCCTATATTTGTAACGCCAATGTTCGACCAGATTCTCATTCAAAGTGATGTGAGTGGGCTGGTAGGATTGTTGTCTCGAGCTGGCCTCATTGCCGTCATCGGTTCAGTCATGTTATTTGCGCAAGATGCGTTATTAGGACGGACTGCTGCCGAAGTAAGTGCGTTCTGGCGAGATAAACTCTACACCTCACTGCTAAATCAGCCAAAGTTACCAGCCAGTAGCGGCGCACTCACCGGACGCATCGCTAGCGACTTGCGGGATGTTGATATTTATTATCAGTTTGGCTTAGGCACGCTGGTGGCCGAGTCGGTAGCAGCACTTGCCATCATCAGCATGTTGTTATTGAGTGACGCGCGGGCGACGTTGGTATTACTCTTATTGGCTCTGCCGCTCGCGTTTGTGCTGAGGATGTTGGGGGAGCGGCTCGAGCGCGTCACCACCCACAATCAAGACGCCATCGAACAGGTATCTGCCCATTTACAAGAAGGCCTCAAACACCATAGCACCGTGCGGGCGTTTGGCATTCAAGCGTTTATGCGCGGTAGGCTTGCGCCAGATAACCTGTGGGCGCAGCACTTGGCGGCCTCACGTAGTTGGCTGGCTGCACTGCAAATCCCCGTCGCCCAAGTGCTGGTCTTTGGCGGGCTTATGGTCATGGTGAGTTTGTTGGTGACGCGGGTGAGCGCGGGCACCTTAACGGCGGGGCAGGTGGTCAGTTACATCACGCTGGTGGCGCTTTTGTCTACGCCAGTGCAGCTTTTGCCTAAAGGTTATGCCATGTTTAAGCAGGCGAAGGCGGCGGCGGTACGGTTAAGGGCGTTAGTTGGTGATGAAAGCATCACCACCGTAAAAGAAGATGTGGAGGTTGATGACCCCGTGAGGCTCGAGCTACACAACCTCACCTTTGCCTACACCCCCAACGATGTTCCCCTCTATCAAAACCTCACCCTTAACCTCACCTCGCCTGGCTTAGTTGCCTTACGCGGACCAAGTGGTTGTGGCAAAACAACGCTGCTCCAGCTTTTATTGGGTTTTCAAATGCTAACACGCGGCCATATCCAACTCAATCAGCATCAGCTAACAAATATTCCCGACATACAACGCCGTCAGCTCATCGGCTACTTGCCGCAAGACAGTTTGTTATTTCACGGCAGCTTGCGCGAGAATCTTTGTCTCGGGCAAGTCTTTTTAGATGACGTTTTACAAGATGTGCTTACAACTGTCAACTTGCGTGCTGAGTTTGCCGCTCAGGGCATCACCTTAGACAGTACGTTGGGGGAAGATGGTGCGGGCGTGTCCGGTGGGCAACGACAGCGTTTGGCACTTGCCCGACTCATTTTGCGTGACCCACCTATTTTGTTACTGGATGAACCCAGTGCCAGTTTAGACGATGCCAGCGAGCAAGCCATCATCCAAGTTTTGAAGATGCTGGCACGTCACAAGCTCATTCTAGTCGTGGCGCACCGCCCTGCGCTTATTGAGGCAGCAGATACGGTCATCACCTTTATACCAAGCAAATCTGGGGACACGTTAGCAGATGTTGAGATAGCGTTGCCCTCATTTGAAACCGCCAGCGTTTGAAGATGCACTTAGCGTATGAACTTGCTGTAGCACTAACATAATGAAATCTCCCTTTCCCCCTTTCTCCCCTTCCCCTAACATCACACATAAGCAAGCCATAACAGCATCTTGTGAACCTGCAATCAATACTAGCGTGACTTAATCTATGACCTACCCGCTCAACATCGGCTTGCTGATGACCTACAACATAGCTGACATGATTGATGAGATGATGGACGCTAACCGTCATGCGGTGGACGCTATTTTTGTATTGGATGGATCGACAGATGGCACTGCCGAGAAGCTGGCTGCCTACTCCGAAGTCAAGCACATCTTCCATGATGATGAAGTGGTCACACCGCCTGAGCGCGTGCGTGATTATCACCGCCAGGTCTTGCTCGAGGCTGCCCAGTCAACCTATGGTCACGGTCACTGGTACACACTGATGCACGGCGACGAAATTTTTTATGACAATCCTCGAGAGGTCATTGCTGCTGCTGAACGGCAAGGCGCAAGCCGCGTGAACTGGGCGGCCATGCAGTTTTTTTTGCACACTTCAGATGAAGCAACGTGGTCAAAAAAAGCTCATTTGGGTGTACAAGACCGCCTCCGCTGGTATTCGCCGTTTTGGGTGGAAATTCGCCAGTTCAAGGCATCAGCAAAAACCCACTACCCTAAAGGACAACACGGCAAGGTGATTCCGGCAAGCGTGGGCTGGCGACCTTACAGCAAAATGCCCATTTTTAAGCACTACACCTACCGAAGTCCGCAGCAGGTGCAGCAGAGAACGCAGCAGCAGGGTATGCCCGGCACGACCTCATTAAGTTCTGGCATCTATCGTGATCGCTACGCGCCCGAATACAGAGAAGCACGCTATTTCTCAGGTGATTTTGGTGAGTTTGAGGATGCCAACCTCCTCACCATGTTGTGGCGTTGGCGGCGTTTAGTTAAACGTTGAAGATGAGCTGCCCTCTGGCGAGTCGATGTACATTAGGCTGAGGTTATGAGTGCCGCTGATGACAAGACAACTAGCCTCGTGATGTACGACCCTCTCGCTGAGTTATACGAACGCCAATACACCCACTACCGCGAAGATATTTCGTTTTACCGGAACTTGGCAGATGATTATGGCTCACCCATTTTGGAGCTAGGCGCAGGCACAGCTCGAGTCACGCGTGCGCTGGCGGCGGCAGGACATCACATCACGGCAGTGGAGCCTTCTAGCAACATGATTGCGTTAGGAAAGGCAAAGCTCGAGGCAGACAAGCTCACCCAAAACGTCACCTACTTGCAAGCAGACGCCCGTAATTTGCAGCTCGAGCAACGTTTCCCTTTAATTATCGCCCCGTTCAACATGCTCATGCACTTGTATACGCTGGACGATCAAGATGCTGCGCTCAAGGTCATTCGTGAGCACTTAGAACCCGGCGGGCGTTTTGCCTGCGACCTCTACATGCCCAACTTTGCAGCGCTCGACGTGATGCGCCGCGAACCGTACTGGGGAGACGTAGGACTTTCTGAAGACGGGGTACGTAGCGAGTTATTTGTTTTGCAACATCACAACCTAGATGCCCAACTTATTGAGAGTCGCTACTACCTCGACACAACCCAGCCAGACGGCAGTTTGTCACGGCAGGTTTACAGCCTCAGCCAGCGTTATTATCATCATTTTGAACTGGTGCGGGCGCTAACGACGGCGGGGTTTACAAATATGAGTTTTTATGGGGATTTTGATAAGTCGCGGTTCTCGAGCACATCGCCGTATATGATTGCGGTTGCCTATTGATGTACAGTTTGTAATGTGGGTACGGATCAAAGAGTTAAAAATTTTCTTGTTTCCCTCGAGGTCATAGAAGACTGGCCAGGGCAATCAGGACAAATTAGAATATGGTTTGAAAAAGGTGAAATTCAGCTATTAGTTGATTTGGCGTATGCACTCGAACATGAGAGCTGTGCTACTAGCAATGAAATTAAAAGCGATTTTCTTGATGAAATACTTAAGGTGTTGGCGTTTGCTGATGGTTTAGACCATATACTAGCCTTTGTTGAGGTGTACAAGATTAAGCGTACAAGCGCTTTAGGGGCTGGTACAAAACGCCGCAAAAATAATGTTCGATTCATTTCTGTTAGCCTACACCTAGGCGTTTTAGCAGCAAGGCAATCTACTAAAACGTTGTGTTACTTGCTAGAGAATTACAGAAAACTAGGCCTAGATTTGTGAAGCATTCGGCCACAAGTCGCATCTCAAGTGATTGCTTCGCGTGCGCATATCTCTCACGCAAGCGCTGTACTTCATCGG
>JBCCBI010000054.1:0-17887 GCA_039034155.1 Deinococcota bacterium
GGAGAGCCTGTATTTAGCACCACCACGGTATTAGAATTAGCAGCAGCAACTGCTTCCACTAAGTCGTTTTGCTGCCCGGGTAACTCCATGTTAGCTTGATCTTGTCCTTCGGTCTCCCACTCGTGGTTTGTGCCTACAAACACAAGCGCGACATCGGCCTGTTTAGCAGCTTCAACGGCCGAGGCAATGGGGTCTTCAGGCATGGGCGGTAAACAGCCGAGTCTGATTATATTCATAAGCAAAGGACCATTAACCGCACACTCAACCTCGAGGGCAACGCATTGTCCGGCTTCCAAAGAAATGGCAGCTATTTTTTCGCCTGCCTCCATATCAAACAGGTTGACGCCGGTTGTGTGGTCTGTCCAGTTATCAATCAAAACTTGGCCGTCGATCTTCAGGCGGGCTAGGCTCGAGCTCGTTAGACTAAACTGATGTACCCCTGATTCATCAGCAGTGTAGGTGCTTTTGACACGTAGAGCATAGGCATTAGGATCGTTCACCGCAGGATGAACACTGCCAATAAACGACATCATGGGGCGGTCACTTAGCACGGTGGCAGCAGCTTCCCCCAAGGGTTCTTGGGCGTTGTAGTAGGAAAGCTCAAACCCCTGCTCACCTGCTACTGTTGTGAGGTTGTTAAGATCAATCAGTGGCAACATACGGTGGTTGTTGGTACCAACTTCATAGTGAATCTCTGCTTTATCTTCAAGAGCTTCTTGGAGAGCTTGCAAAGGTGTAACAACATAGTGTGCAGGAACTATGGCGCTACCACCGCCCATAATGCCCGGCCAACGAGCGCTTGCGCCAATGACCGCGATACTTTTTTGGATTTCGGGGTTGAGCGGCAGCACGTCAGTATCATGTTTAAGTAATACGACGGCCTCCGTAGCAGCTTGTCTTAAAATATGTTGATGCTCAAGGCGATTGTCAGCACGTTCTTCAGGAATGTTAGGCGAGGTGAACTTACCTGTGCGCTCGAGTAATTGCAATAAATGCCTTACTTTTTCATCTATGAAGGCTTCATCTAAACGCCCTTCTTGCACTTCGCCTGCTAAGCTGGCTGCCCAACGAGCAGGTCCAGGCATTTCTAAATCAAGACCACCTGCCCCAATAGCGGAGCTATAGCTACCAAACCAATCTGAAACGACAACACCGTCAAAGTTCCATTCATCGCGCAGGATTTCACGTAGCAGCCTTGGATTTTCACTGCACCATGTGCCGTTAAGTTTGTTATAACCAGACATTATCATCCAGGTACCTGCTTCTTGCACAGCAGCTTTAAAGGGAGGCAGGTAAATCTCACGCAGTGCGCGTTCATCAACTACGGAGTTCATGGTGTAACGTTCAAACTCAGAATCATTACAAACAAAGTGTTTTGGACAGGCTGCAATACCTTTGGCTTGAAGGCCCTTAATGTAACTGACAGTGAGTTGGCTGGCTAAATAAGGGTCTTCGGAATAGCACTCAAAGTTACGCCCATTTAGCGTCGAACGATGAATGTTGATGGTTGGCCCCAAGACGGCACTAGCACCCTTTGTTGTAGCTTCGTCTGCTAAGAGCCCCCCAATAGCCTCAATAAGGTCAAGATGCCAAGTTGATCCAAGCGCAATACCTACAGGCAAACACGCAGCACTTGGCCCCATGCCAAATTCGCCTCCGCGCACTCCGTTAGGGCCGTCACTCATTTTTAGCGCGGGAATCCCCAAGCGTTCATTAGGTACAGTTGTCCAAAAATCAGCGCCAGCTAACAGGCTTATCTTTTCTTCAAAGGTCATTTGTGAAAGTAATGCTTGCTGAGAATCAATCATTCCATGCCACCCTTCTGTGTTCTTCCTAAGTACCCTTGCAGCAAACAAGGTGAACACATCATGTTCTTTTAGTTGAGCCGTCATTCTGAGCCGGCTGGTGCGTTGCATTGTCTAGCTTCTGACTTAATATTAAGGTCGAAGCAATAATGTCATAAGCTAGGTCGTCTAAGGGTATATGTGAACTACCATCATAAAGTTTTTAAGGTTCATCTCTTGCTCGAGATATAACCTGAAATTGTCCTAAGTATTTTAGTGATAGGGGTTACTATGAAACAGACATTGATCAATGCCAAGAACGCGCCCCAAGCATCTGGCGGCTACAGTCAAGCTGTCTTGCTCGAGCAACCAACACGCTTCCTCTACATCAGCGGTCAAATCCCTGAATCTGCTGCTGGAGACACACCAACAACCTTTACTGAACAGTGTCAGCTTGTTTGGGCAAATGTTCTGGCTCAGCTCGAGGCCGCTGACATGGGGATAGCCAACTTGGTTAAAGTCACCACGTTTTTATCCTCCAGAGACTACCGGCATGAAAACAGCAGCATTCGCCAGCAAATTCTCGGTGAGCACATACCCGCACTCACCGTCATTATCGCAGAGATTTATGATCCTGCTTGGCTTTTAGAAATAGATGCAGTTGCTGCCAGCTAGAGTCCTACGAGGGCTTGTACCTTTTGCTAGCTCACGCAGATGATACACTCACGCCATGTCAACTTGGACAGCAAATGATATTCCCGATTTAACAGATAAAGTGGCACTCGTCACCGGAGCTAACAGCGGGCTGGGCTATGAAACAAGTCTTGCCCTCGCGCGTAAAAACGCAACCGTGGTGCTAGCCTGCCGCAATCTAGCTAAAGGTGAAGAGGCTAAACAAAGCATCCTCACACACGCCCCGAGTGCCACGCTCGACCTGCGCGCCCTTGACCTCGCCAGCTTGAGTTCCATTCGAGCATTCGCTGAGGCCATAAACGCCGACTATGACCGCCTGGATATGCTCATCAATAACGCTGGCATGATTCAACCGACGAGACGTGAAACTGAAGATGGTATTGAATTACAGTTTGGGGTCAATCACCTCGGACACTTTGCACTCACGGGTTTAGTGCTGGATAAACTCTTAGCCACAGCAGACAGCCGCGTCGTGAACGTAAGTAGTGGTGCGCACCAGATGCACCCCCGGATTGACTTTGATGACTTAATGGGCGAACAGGGGTACGGCCGCTGGAAAGCGTATGGACAGAGCAAGTTTGCCAATATTTTGTTCACCGTTGAGTTGCAGCGGCGGCTTGCCAAAAAACATGACTATAGTTGTAGAGCAGTGGCGGCACATCCAGGCTTGTCAGTGACTAAATTTCAACCCAACGCAACGGAGACTGCACAAACGTCGTGGCTCGAGCGCTTTTTCCTCAACAACCTCACGCCTTTACTTGGGCAATCTGCTGCCCAAGGTGCCCTGCCGCAACTCTACGCAGCCACAGCTGAGGCTGTAAACGGTGGCGACTACTAAGGACCAAAATGGCTCAAGATGCGTGGTGGGCCTGTTCTAGAGAAACCCCATGAAAACGTTCACGATGAAGCGATGGCAGTTAGGTTTTGGGAGATTTCCGCTGAGCTTAGCGGTGTCCGTTATGAGGCACTCAGCTAACCACTAGTTCGTTTTTGGCTGATACTCACCTTTACCGCGTGGTTCACAGGCAAGTTCAGGTGCGCTCATGCCTGCCTGCTGATAGTGTGAGGCCATCAAAAAGCCGTTGTGAACTGCGCTAACGTCACCTTTTGTATCTATGCCAATGAGGCCGCAAGCAACGTGTTGGCTCGAGCAGACATTAATCACCTCAGCCATAGCCTTACCTGCAGCTAAGCCGCCTACAACACCCTGTCCAAACATGCGCGTTGCACCCAAGCGAATGATATCTTCACCAAAGCCCGTTGCAGACGCAGCAACGTGCGCATCTGCATAGGTTCCTGCTCCAAAAATAGCGGCATCCCCAATGCGTCCCGGTAGTTTTTGAGGAATGCCACCGGTAGATGTTCCCGCTACTATAAGCCCATTTGCATCAATGGCGACAGCCCCCACAGTAGACGTGTTTTTGAGTCCCTCACGCAATTTGGTATAATTTGGCAAAATCTCTTGAATGGTGCTGTGCAGGTGTTTATTGACTGCCTCAACAATGACCTGTGCCTCAACTGAGGAAGGATCGTAATCTGGTACGCCCAGCGCCCGCGCAAACTGGGTAGCGCCGTCACCTACAAGAAGCACGTGGGGTGTGCGCGTCATGACGTTAAAGGCAACATCAATTGGGTACTGCACGCGGGAAATGCCTGCCACACCGCCCAGTTGACCGTCGCTGGTGGCGAGTAGTGCGTCCATTTCGATGTCACCAAAAATGTTGGGAAAAGACCCCGTGCCGGCATCAAAAATAGGGTTGTCCTCGAGCACGCGAATAGCTGCCCGCACAGCATCTAGGGCTGAGCCACCTTCTTGAAGCACCTCATAGCCTGTTGCACACGCAGCTTGGCTGCCTTCCACGTGAGGGTCGATGTCATCAATAGGTCGGTCGTGACAGCCGCCGTGAACAATAAGGGTCGGTAAAATAGACATAGCGAACTCCTGCTGAATAATAGTGTTTTCGGTTAGTTGCCAAGGGAACTAACCCGAGTAGAAAAAGATACGGATTCTGATAGAAACGAAATAAATACGCTAGGGTTTATGCAGTGGTGAATCAGAATCCGTATAAGATGATTTATCATTGCATATTAGGCGAATTTTCACGAGCTATGAACGCATCTTGCTCCAAAACTCGGTAAACTGGTCATCATGCAGGTAGCAAGAAAACAGACGACAAAAACCTCAACGAATTTTAATAAACTTCGCAAGCGGCTCGAGCGCCTCACCGGTCAAGCCATTAGTGACTACGGCATGATTCAAGACGGCGACAAGGTGATGGTTTGCTTGTCTGGTGGCAAAGATTCGTATACCTTGCTAGATGTGCTCTTAGCGCTGCGTGCCCGGGCGCCCATTCACTTTGATATTTTGGCGATGAACTTGGATCAAAAACAACCTAGCTTTCCGGAAGATGTGTTGCCGGGGTACCTTGAGGCACTAGATGTTCCCTACCTCGTTGTGGAGCAAGATACCTACAGCGTGGTGAGAGACAAAATCCCTGCAGGCAAAACCATGTGCTCACTCTGCTCACGCCTTCGCCGTGGCGTCATCTACCGCGTTGCCGCTGAGCAAGGTGTTACCAAAATTGCCCTTGGTCATCACCGTGATGACATTTTAGAAACGTTTTTCTTAAACATGTTTTATGGCGGCCGCCTCAAAGCTATGCCCCCCAAACTCGTCAGTGATGATGGCAGCAACGTGGTGATTCGTCCGCTAGCCTATATTAATGAGCGGGATATTGCCCGTTATGCCAGGGCCCGCAACTTCCCCATCATCCCCTGTACCCTCTGCGGCAGCCAACCCAACTTACAACGCCAGCACATCAAAAATATGCTACAAACTTGGCACCAAGCTGATCCCAAACGCCTCGACACCATCTTTCGAGCGCTCAGCCATACTTCACCATCGCATTTGTTAGATAGCAATTCGTTTGACTTTGCGGGGTTAACAGCAAGTACGAAGGTGGTTGAAGGAGACACTGCCTTTGACACTGAAACCTTTGGTAATGAAGACGGCTGTGCCGTACCCCTTCACCCTGAGGTGGGACAAGGAGTAACGCTAGATATTGTCTAATTAGACCAAATAGATCATAAACGCACAGCTATTTCTGTTGCCAAAGACATGGTCTGATGCCATCTACGCACAACAAAACTTGTGTAGTGATGCATACGTACCAAAAAAGCAACGCTGGAACCTTGCCTTGCTCAATAAGGGTTGCAGGCAATGAAGCATTTACCTTTTCCTCAACCAGCTCACAATATCAGATTATTCCGGTTTAGAGACAAATTCTCTAGGTATCTGCCAGCTTTGCTTCAACCTACGCAGCGTTTTGTACGCCATCATCGCTAAGCTCTTTATAAACAGCTTCCACCTGCGCAAGGCAAAAATCCGCTGGCAATGTTGCCACGTTTGTTGGTAATTGCCTGCATCACAGGCGAGGACGGCTGCGCGGTAGTTAGCACCTGCGAGCCAGTTGCAACGCTTACCAGACAGAAGCGTGTTCGAGTCTGGCACAAGGTTGTGCTGCCTACTAAACTCGCAGGCAAAGCGGTAGCTTCCTTCAGCAAGGTCGGCGGCAGTTTGCCAGGTTAGTTGGGATGCGGAGTGTTGCCGCCAGTAGCCAAGGACTTCAGGAATGAACGCAATGCCCTGTGGGGTGTTGGCAAGTGTGACGTAGGTGGGGTAGTCCCAAGCAGGTAGGTAGTCCACCTGTTGAAAGCCACCAACATCCAGAAGCACTTGGCGGGTCATCATGCTGGTTACGGGTGACACGAAGTAATCCCCTCGTAACAAACCAAAGAGCAATGTTTCGCGGGTACTAGTTACCAATTTGCTCGAGGCAGGCTCCGGGTACGTCTTGCTAGATAGCGTGTCATCTCGTAGATAGCGTAAATACCCAAAACTTAGCGCGCAGCCTAAAGCTTCATGGGCATGAACTTGTTTGCGTAGTTTGTCAGCAGGCCAAGTGTCATCGCTGTCTAAAATAGCAACGAACGTACCTTGTGCTTTGGAAAGGGCATTATTATAGATGTCCGCAAAATAGGCTGTTCCTCGGTGGGGGTAGCGAAAGCCTTTGATGCGGTTATCTTGTGCCATGTATTGCTGGATAACTTGCCAACTGCTGTCGCTCGAGCCGTCGTCAACAATAATAAACTCAAAGTCTGCATAATCTTGCGCCAGCGCGCTTTCAATACTCTGCCCGACTAAGTCGGCGCGGTTATAGCAACTCATTAAAATGCTAACCGTGGGCGGCATCATGTCCTCCGTGGGCGGTTTGCTTGCCAGTACAGTAGGGGACAATTTGTGGTGCGGTCGTGACTAACCTGCGCTGCTGTGTTTCAGGTATTAGCACCACAGATTAGCACCACAGAAATGAACACATCAACCTAGGTATTCCCCCTTAACCTAGATCACGCGCATATTACAAGATTTACCTGAACCAATGATGTGACGCGACCCTGAGTAGCTCATCTAACTTATCTCGTAGCTATGAGCATGGTGAGGTTGTTGCGTTACAGCTTGGCAACAAGCAAGTTTATTATGTACCATCCTGTGCTCGAGCGGGTGAGCAAGCTTACCGAGATATAGATACTATGTGCAAATATATAGTTTATTTATCTGATATTTGTGGTAGCTGCTCGTGTGCCTGACTTGACATCTCACAATGAGGTCGCACTCTCTTGGGTCAACGTTGATCTTGTGTCAGACTGCAGCTATGAATGTCTGGCGAGGTGTTTGGGAAACGCGTTTAGGAAAGCTCTTTAGGTTTCAGCCCATCAGTACGGGCCACTGGCGGCAGGACGTTTTAGGGGGCGTCATCACTGCGATTGTTTCCCTGCCACTAGCGCTCACGTTTGGCGTGTCGTCTGGTTTGGGAGCCGAAGCGGGCCTTTACGGTGCAATTGTTGTGGGATTAGTAGCCGCCCTATTTGGGGGTACGCCCACTCTCATTTCTGAACCCACCGGGCCCATGACAGTGCTCATGACAACTGTACTAGGCACGATGGTGGCGAGCCATCCTGAGCAAGGTGCGGCTATGGCCCTCACCGTGGTGATGCTAGCTGGCATCTTTCAGGTTGTATTTGGTGCGTTAAGGCTTGGTCGTTATATTACCTTGATGCCTTACAGTGTCATTTCTGGGTTTATGTCGGGTATTGGTGTGATTTTAATTGTGCTGCAACTGGCTCCTATTCTGGGTCAGCGTGCGCCAACTGGCGGCGTTGTGGGCACATTACAAGCTTTACCGCAGTTGGTGATGCGGGCGAATTTACTCGAGGCCGTCCTCGCCATCCTCACCCTAGCTGTGCTTATGTTCACGCCTAAACGTATACGCCGTTATATACCCGCCCAACTTCTTGCTCTACTTGTAGGAACGCTTGTCTCGCTACTGATGACAGATGTAGCCATTCGCCGTATTGGGCCGCTCGAGGTTGGTTTGCCTAACCTAACTGTGCCAACTTTCTCGGGTGATATGTGGCGGGTCATCTTGGTAGATGCCGTGGTACTGGGCATGTTGGGATCCATTGATACCTTACTTACCGCCATGATTGCTGATAGCCTCACCCGCAGCGAACACGATTCTGACAAAGAACTTGTTGGGCAGGGGTTAGCTAATTTTTTATCCGGCTTAGTCGGTGGTTTGCCCGGTGCGGGTGCCACCATGGGCACGGTGGTGAATATTCAAACCGGAGCGCGCTCAGCCCTTTCGGGTATTACTAGAGCACTGTTACTGTTGGTGGTTGCCCTAGGTGCTGCCCGCCTCACCGCTATGATTCCCTTGGCAGTACTGGCAGCCATTGCACTCAACGTGGGGCTTAACATCCTCGACTGGAGTTTTTTACGGCGTGCCCACACCATCTCCAAACGCGCCAGTACAGTGATGTATGGCGTGTTGGTGCTCACCGTGTTTGTGGATTTGATTGTGGCTGTGGCGGTAGGTGTGTTTATTGCCAATATGTTCACCATTGAACGGCTCAGCAAGTACCAAGCCAGTCAAGTGCGCGCCATTAACGATGCTGACGACGAGGTGCCTCTGTCTGCGGTTGAAACGCGTTTACTCGAGGCTGCCAGAGGTCAAGTTCTACTAGTTTACTTGAGCGGTCCGCTTATTTTCGGCGTCTCCAAAGCCATCGCCAAGCAGCACAGTGCCATTGCGAATTGTAAGGTTGTTGTGTTTGACCTTAACCACGTGCCTATGTTGGATGTCACTGTTTCACTCGCCATTGAAAATGCTATTAAAGATGCAGTTGAAGCAGGTAAGCAGGTCTTAATTGTAAGCAGCCAAAGCCAAATTCGCAGCCGTTTAACGCGGCTAGGGCTTTTTGAGATTTTACCTAAAGATGCTTTGTTGACAGACCGGACGGACGCGCTTACCAAAGCTTGTGATTTAATATGAGAAAGATGCATAATTATTTTTAGTAAGGGTGTGATTATATGCGTGTATCCATCATTATTTTGGCTGTAGTTGTGCTCATATATTTGGGGTTTATTTTCTATCAACAAACACGCCCTCTCAATCTTCCCAATAACCTCGAGCGTAGCCAAGAAATCTACGCGCAAGTCCTTACAAACGACAGAGTTGCTGCCATTATGGATGTCCTAGCAGCAAAGGGAATTACTGTCGACCTTAGTGATGCTTTCTATCAAACGCATCAGTCTGATATTGCTAATATTGAAACAATCACAGTATTTACATCAAGTGGCCATCTTCTAGGTTTTGGTGTGCGGCGAGATAGGTTCATGAATGCTTTTTTAGTAGGCCAAGAAGGAGATGATGTTTATGCGGTTGACTTACTTAGCAGTTGGGTTGCTCGTGCTGAGGTAGCAGGGCAGTGGCGTCGCCTCAAAGAATTTAGAGAAGGAGACTGGCAAGCTGACACTTCACTTGCCAGTCTGACAACAGTGGGGCAGGCAATTACAGAAGTACCCTTTTACGACGTTAATTTTCCTAGCCGATACATTGAGTTTGTATCCCAATTTCGACCCTATCAAACACCCTACTCACTCAATATCGATATAGACAGTCACAATGAATCTATGTGCAGTGTTGATGAGCTTAGCCGGAAAGTGAGAACTCTACAGGCTTTTTTTTATGTCGCGATTGAGACGAATATATCTCTCAAGAAAGACTACAACAAGCGCGCAACGCAAGGTGCCCTCAGAAGGTTTGAACATACTTTGAACGCTTGCTCGGGAAATATACAATCACCTTTGTGCAACTTCTGGCTACGACGAGTTCAGGCTATATGGGGGGACTACAGTGGTGGATTAGCTGAACAAAGGCACATCACCATCAAAAATGGATTTAGCTACACTGGAAGAATATTGGAAAGTGAACAGCCGAGAACTAGAGATTTTTTAACGGGATCAGGCTGTATACCTCTAATCGCAGACGAACTTGCTTTAGAACTATCTGCCCATCATGGTGAACTTGTAACAGCTCGTGACAATGCATTTATTTTTAACGATGTTGATACCACTGCCCCCTATCTGATAACAACAGCAGGGTCTTTTTTTGAGGTCACTAGTTATATTGCTGACGGTGAAATCGTTGATGACTTACCTTTAATATTACCAGCGGATTCCCCTGGGGGCGTTGAAATTGTGGCGCGTTGCCCCTCACAAGACACTGACACACCTGCACAAATTTATGAAGGTATTATTTTGGCAACACCGCCAGTTGGAGAAGCTGCATTGTTAGGTGTTAGCCTAGAGTGTTTGTAGCCTCAATACGACCTTTCAGGAAGTAGGCAATCATGTTCCTCGGCATTGACCTCGGTACAGGCTCCGTTAAAGCCCTGCTCCTACAATCAGATGGCAGCGTGCGTGCTGAAGCATCCCGCCGCTACGCTGTAAACGCACCCCAACCCGGCTGGGCAGAAAGTGACCCAAACGCGTGGTGGCAGATGACCTGTGAGGCTGTGCAAGACGTGTGTCAACATGTTCAGCCCCAAGACATTCAAGCAATTGGTCTATCCGGACAAATGCACGGGCTCGTTACCTGTACCGCTGAAGGCAAACCTTTACGCCCCGCTATTTTATGGGCAGATGGGCGTAGTAGTAGTGTCTTAAAAATGTATCGAGCATTATCTGAGACAATGCTTACCCGACTAGCTAATCCGCTGGCAACGGGTATGGCTGGGGCAAGCTTGCTGTGGCTTAAAGATCATGAGCCAGGCATTTATGAGGCAACCACGTGGACGCTTCAACCCAAAGATTGGGTACGCTTTAAGCTGACGGGTGAGTTTGCTGCTGACCCCTCAGATGCGTCGGCGACACTCCTTTACGACCTCACTCAAAATGGCTGGGCGACTGATATTGTAGACGCGCTGGGTCTCAAATCAGATTACCTAGCACCGCTCAAAGATTCGGCTGAGGTTGCGGGAAAGCTTACGAAAGAAGCTGCAGAGAAGCTCGAGCTACCCCCCAATATCCCCGTCGCAACTGGCGCTGGTGACGCCTCAGCCGCATTACTTGGTAGCGGTCTACTGGATGAAGGTGCCGTGCAACTTACCGTAGGCACCGCTGCCCAAATCACCGCGATTCGTGAAACGCCCACAGTGGATGCGAGTTTGCGAACGCACTTGTACCGCGCTGCTAGGCCTCAGCGCTACTTTGCGATGGCGGCGATGCAAAACGCCGGGTTAGCGCTCGAGTGGGTGCGGCGCGTCCTCAGCTTATCTTGGGAGGTTTTATATGACGAGGCTTTTAGTGTTCCTGCAGGGAGTCAAGGGCTTATCTTTGTCCCCCATTTATCCGGCGAGCGCACCCCTCATTTAGACGGACAAGCACGCGGCGCGTGGGTTGGCTTGGGGCTTAACCACGAACGGGCGCATATGGTTCGGGCTGCCCTCGAGGGCGTTGCGTTTGCACTTAAAGAAGGCTACTTAGCATTGCAAGATACAGGTATCTCAGCAGAGGTGATGCGGTTAGCAGGTGGTGGCACAACAGAATTTGTGTGGCAGCAGCTTTTAGCAACTATTCTTGAAACACCGCTCGCGCCGGTGGATGTACCTTCTGCATCAGCAAGGGGTGCCGCCTATCTAGCTGCTCTATCCGTAGGCGCACTTACCGATGCCGACATTACCAACCTCAGCCCAGACCCTCATATGGAAATTGATCCCGACCCGTTTGAGGGTGAGCTGGCAGCGTCTTGGCAGCATTACCGTGCACTTTATCCTGCCCTTAAACAGGCACGTGAGCAAGCTACAACATCAAGCTAGCCCAAACAGACGTAGCATACAGTCATGACAGCTGAAACGCCTCAACCAGATAATGGTGAATCTTATCAAGATGATGCCTACCGCATCCCGGTAGACGGTGCGGAACTTTATGTAGAACAGGTTGGCCCGCGTGATGCGCCAGTCATCTACTATTTGCATGGTGGTCCGGGTTACAACAGCTATTCGTTCCGTGATCTCATGGATGATGATCTACAAGACTATCAGCTTATTTATGCGGATCAACGCGGGGCAGGACGCAGCCGAGCGGAAAAGCTGGCGAGTAGTTTGGATGTCACCGTCTTAGCAGATGATGTAGCCGCTATTGCTGAGGCATTAGAGCTGCCTTCACTTACCCTGCTTGCGCACGGGTTTGGCGCGCAGATTGCTGTCGAAACAGCACTTCAGCATCCTGAACTTGTTACACGTCTTATTCTTGTCAATCCTTGGGTAGACATGCCGCTTCTTGCCCGGGTGATGCAACGCCACGCGGCGTTTATGAGTGGTAACACGGAAGAAGCCTTACCGGCTGAAGACATTTTGGAAAGTGACCCTGACCCAGCGCTGATCGTAGAACAAGCCGTCATGTGGGTGGGTGGGAAAGAACTGCTAGATACTTTGCAGTTTCCTAAGCCGAGCAGCAGGTTGCGGCTCGAGCACAGTGACAGCGAAGCCCTCGTCACTATGGAGGCTCTCGGGCAGTTTTATATTGCCGACGACGATGACAGCTTGGTTGACATTCCCCTGTGGAGTTTGTCTAAACAAGATGCGCTCAGCAGCATCCGCTTGCCGGTTGTGGTTTTGCTAAGCCAAGACGATAAAACCGCCTACCCAGAACAAGGTGAGGTTGTGCTGCAAGCGTTACCCAATGCACTTGTGAGCGTGCTCGAGGGCGGCCATTACCCGTGGTTAGACGATCCCGACACGTTTCTAACGCTCATTACCGAAATTATGCAAGCTGATCTTGCTCGGTGATATCGCTAGAGAATAGGTAGTATCAACATTTTTGCAGTACCTCTGGGATGTGCGCACAACGTTGAGGCACGGTGAATAGCCAGTTTTATAGTGTGTGATGTTATCAAATGTGATGTTATCAAAGTGCCTCAAGGCTGCTAGATGCTCATCACGTGATGCTACCTTGCCATCCACAGATGCAGTCTTGATACAATGCCACTATCAGTCAACCTATGGTTACGCGTAACCTATCAAATAACGCTTTAAGTGACTCAAGTGACCTCGGCACGTAACCATCAATCTACAATGTTATGAAAGCGCTTTCATAACATCTTGTCTTGTTGTTAAAACAATAAGTATTACAAAGGAGTGTGACATGTACGAACCAACTGCAGCAGATAAGTTTACGTTTGGCCTTTGGACAGTAGGCAACCCCGGGCGTGACCCGTTTGGTGAACCTACCCGCACGGCGCTTAAACCGACCTATATCGTTGAAAAACTGGCTGAACTTGGCGCGTGGGGCGTAAATTTGCACGATAACGACCTGGTGCCCATTGACGCCAGTGCGAGTGAGCAAGATGCCATCGTGAGTGAGTTTAAGCAGGCGCTCAACGATCACGGCATGGTTGTGCCGATGGCGACAACGAACTTGTTTAGCGACCCTGCATTCAAAGATGGTGCGTTTACCTCAGCAGATGCGCGGGTACGTGCTTACGCGCTGCAAAAAACCATGCGCGCCATCGATCTTGGCGTGGAATTAGGCGCAAGTACCTATGTATTTTGGGGAGGTCGTGAAGGTAGTGAGGTGGACGCTACCAACAACCCACTTGACGGCCTGAAGTACTTTCGTGATTGCCTCAATTTCCTGTGTGATTACGTTAAAGACCAAGATTACGACCTCAAGTTTGCACTTGAACCCAAACCCAACGAACCTAGGGCAGACATTTACTTGCCCACTGTTGGGTCTATGTTGGGGTTTATTGCGACGCTCGAGCCAACTCATCAACCCATGGTCGGCGTGAACCCAGAATTTGCGCACGACACCATGGCCGGGCTGAACTTTGTACACGCACTCGCGCAAGCAATTGATGCTGGCAAACTGTTCCATGTTGACCTCAACGATCAAAAAATGTCCCGTTTTGACCAAGATTTGCGTTTTGGTGCGGAAAACATCAAGGGCGCGTTTTTTACCGTCAAACTGCTAGAAGATAGCGGCTACGACGGTCCGCGTCACTTTGACGCCCACGCCTTACGCACCGAAGATGAAGCTGGCGTGTGGGCGTTTGCGAGGGGCTGTATGCGCACGTATCTCATGTTCAAAGACAAAGTGGCTGCGTTTAATGCCGACAGTGAAATTCAAGCAGCACTTGCAAATTACACGGTGAGTGACGACAATCTTGAAGGCCTGATGAGCTACAGTAGTAGTAACGCGCGAACACTTAAAGATCAGAGTTTTGACCGTGTCGAACTTGGGAAGCGCGGGCCAGGGCTCGAGCACCTCGATCAACTTACCGTCGAATTACTGTTAGGGATGCGCTAAGTCAAACATCGCTTACGGATGACTTATCAGTCAATGTGATACTACTCACCTGACCTATACATCCTAAACTTGATGCTATGGATATTGGTCTTATCCTCGGTGGTGGCGGCGCACGTGGCTACGCTCATATAGGTGTATTGCAAGCCTTACAAGAGCAAGAGTTACGTCCCGTTGCCATCAGTGGCTGTTCGATGGGTGGGTTAGTAGGCGCATATTTTGCAGCGGATTACTCAGCAGAAGACATCCATGCGCTCGTTAGCGAAATCACCTTTTTACAACTTCTTACTCCCGGTGTAATGGGGGGGGTTGGTAGGCGGTAGTAAGTTTGAAATGCTGCTTGGTGAACACTTACCTGCAACGTTTGCAGAGTTGTCGTTACCGGTAGCTGTTACAACCGTTGACGTGCAATGTGGGGAGTTGTTTATCTTTCGCAGCGGACAACTTGTGCCAGCCTTACGAGCAACCTCCGCTCTGCCGGGGATTATTGCGCCCATTAACTATGAAGGGCGCTATTTTATTGATGGTGGACTTTTAAATAACTTACCGGTAGATGTCATTAAAACCATGACCCACGCGCCAGTGATTGCAGTGGATGTGGCAGCACTACCTAACCGCAGACTGGCGTTCACCAAAACAGAACCCAGTTTTTCAACTCGCTTTCAAAGCTTGTTTAAAGATGACATGCAAAACTTTGCGGATAACCTCAAGCAACTTGTGGCACCATCGCTCGAGCTCTTTAAGCGCTCACTTACAATTGAACTATTTATGAAATCATTTGATGTACCGCAAGCTGTCCTCACCCAAATGCGCTTAGCCATGCACCCACCTGCGTTACACATTGTGCCAGAGCTTGATACGCAGTTTGGGGTAGAGGACTTTGGACGCTTGGAAGAAGGTATCGAGGCTGGCTATGAAGCGGCTCGAGCTGCGCTACCTACATTTTTAGCTAATTATCATAGATAGTATACGGACCCTTGTGAATTATGTTTCTGTAATTGATATTTTGCCCTGATCTAAAAACACATGCATCGCTCGAGTTGCTTGCTCAGTAAGTTCAGCTGTTGTAAGTGGAGATGTGGCCCTGGTTATACAACATCCTTCTAATAGTGAAATCAAAAAATAGGCTGCTTTAGTGACATTGCTTTGCTGCCATGTTGGATTCATTTCTAAAAGCACCTCTGTAATAGCCAAACTAAGTTCTTGATAATACCGATCTAACGCTGCTTTAACATGCTGATTACGCGATGCAGTTAGCCACAATTCTTTAAATATTTTGTCGCAGTCTGATGTTTGATTTCTTTCTAAGATAGCGCTAAGCAAACGCTTTAACTTTGCCCTTGGGTCATCGTGAAAGTCACTTTTATATGTCCGAAAGCCTTCAACATAATCTGCCAAGAAATAACCCATAAGTTCAGCCAGAAGTACATCTTTAGTTTTAAAGTAGTATTGTAAATTGCTCAGGCTCATCTGCGCTTTTTCGGCAATTTTGCGCATTGACAAAGCATCACCACCAACTTCAACGAGTAGCTGCATCGTGCACGCAAATATGTGTTTAACTTTGTCACTTGATTGGCTCACAGCAAACGTCCACCTCTAATTATAAACATCAGTCGCGGTCAATTTCTTAGATATGTTATCCACTTGTTGACACATATACAAGTTCAAAGCTATAGTACGTGCCGACTAGGTCACTTGACCTAATTCTGGCTTAACAACCGTCTAATGCTAGTTATGTTGTCTCTCTAGGAGGTTATATGAAAGGGCTCGTTACACATCACAAAAACACTGCGCTCGATACTACATTGAAAATTCCCTCAGCAAACCGCAACGAAATACTTGTCAAGATTATGGCTGCCTCGGTTACCTCAACAGATGTAGCTGTCTCACAGGGATATTACGACATGTTATTTAAACTTTTAGGCGTTCGTCAACCTGTCAAAACAGGGCTAGAGTTCTCAGGTATTGTTATTGAAGGTGATACCACTTTCAAACATAACGATAAAGTTTTTGGATACGTTCATCTGATTAGAGGTCCTAAAACACATCAGGAGTATATCGCTGTACCCAAGAACTATATTGCTCACATGCCCCTATCATTAAGCTTTGAAGAGGCCGCATCACTACCTTTAGGAGCACTTACATCACTTATTGCACTTGAAGAATTAGCTGATGTCAGTATTGACGACCACGTGCTTATAAACGGTGCTTCGGGTGGTCTGGGAATACACGCTGTACAAATTGCTAAACTTTTGGGTGCTCAGGTAACTGCTATTGCAGGACCCAACCAGGAGACGTTCCTCTCCCAATTAGGTGCCAACCACATCTTTAACTACCAAGAAACACCCCTTCAAACATTGCCATCGTCATCTCAGTTTGATGTTATTTTTGATCTTACAACAAAGTTAAAATTTAAGGGTGTTCAGCATCTTTTATCAGCAAAAGGTATCTTTGTTCCTACAGACCCATTCAAAGTCATGTTAGACATTGCAAGTAATGTCACGCGGACAAAAAAGACTAAATACCTCATGGTTACTAAGGGTAATCAGCGTAAACTTAGACGCATCACAAAATGGGTTGAAGACGGCAAACTTAATGCATTTTGTGATAGTGTACATTTGTTGTCAAACCATCATGAAGCTTTTGCAAGATCTCAGATATCAGGCAAGCGAGGTCGTGTAGTACTCAAAATTGCCGATAATATTACCTGATATCTCACGATTGTTAGATCATTCGTAAAAACTTTGCGTATGGGTCGTGACACTCAGGGGTAAAATATATGTCAGACTGACGTATTTACATCCCATTTGCGGGAGGCTGTCATGCCCACAACTAAACAACGTTTTGAAGGTGCCCTACTTGGACTTGCCACAGGTGACGCGCTGGGTGTATCCGTAGCATTTAAATCGCCCGGCCAATTTCCAGCAGCACAAGATATACTTGGCGGTGGTGTTTTTAGACTAGAACCTGGGCAATGGACCAAACACACATCTATGGCGCTGTGTTTAGCAGAAAGTTTTGTGGAAACGTACAGTTTTAATCCCACCGACCAGCTCGAGCGCTATTTACGCTGGTGGCGCACAGGTCATATGAGCAGTACAGGCACCTGTTTTGATATTGACACCACCATGAAAGCAGCCCTCAGGCGCTTTGAGAAAGACCCCAAAGACTACAGCGGTTTAACCAGTTTTGGCACGGCTGGCAACGGCTCATTAACGCGGGTTGTAGCTATACCGCTCGTCTATGCTCAGCGCCCTCTGGAAGCCCTCGAGAAAGCTGCGTTATCTTCGCGGACAACGCACGCGGCTATTGAACCGCTAGATGCTTGCCGCTATTTAAGCGGGCTTATTTTGGGTGCGCTGCGCGGACAACCTAAAAAAGTTTTGCTTGAGCCCTATTACACGCCTGCACCGAATGTGTGGCAAGATTTTCCGTTAGTGCCTGCGGTAGACGCTGTTGCAGCTGGGTCGTTTCGTACTAAAATGCCACCAGACATTCGCGCAGAAAGTTACGTTGTTGATTCTTTAGAAGCTGCACTGTGGGCGTTTTGCCAAAGCAACAGTTTTGAAGAGGGTGCCTTACTTGCCGTGAACCTAGGTGAAGATGCTGAGGCCGTGGGTGCCATTTACGGCCAGCTAGCAGGAGCTTATTATGGTACAGACGCAATTCCTGGTAGGTGGCTCGAGCGTCTTAGCAAACTACC
>JBCCBI010000055.1:0-17879 GCA_039034155.1 Deinococcota bacterium
CAAATGCGAACATCTGAGATACGTATTGAACTAAACTTGAATTTCTTAGATGATGATTACAACATCATAACGTTATAACGTTATGATGTCAACTGAATTAGCGCTTAATCTTGTGAATGAATATACGGGGTATTGGCGTGGGTATTAAGCCACCAGTGGGCAGTGTCCATAAGTTCAGTGCGGCCATTGATAACGGGAAAAATAAGCCGCCGCCCAGTATTTTTATGTGGCGCGTATTCAATTTCAAGTTTGTGGGTTTCCGTCCACCAGACTTTCCACTCGTGTGTCGTGATCCAAGTGGGATACACAAAGCCGGTGCCATGTCCAGTTTTTTGGTTGATGAAGCCATAAACAAAGTGCCCATCCAGCTCACACGCTTGCACACTGCCGCCAGCAGCGTCTAAGAAACATTCACCGTAATTGTGTCCGCAGGCTGCTTCAGAGGCATCCCATAGCGCTTTACCTTGGCTGAGTCCAACTACATCAGCTAACCCGTGCATAATGAACGTGGCGGCCTCGGCTGGCCCGTGGGTGCGGATGAAGTCTTCTGTCCAGTCCGCGTGGTTGCGTTCATAGATAAGCTCGAGCGCCCCCCGCTCCCTGTAAACGCGGTCAATTTTGCGGGTTTGCCCGGTCTGCACATGAATGTCCACATAGTCTGCATGCGCCTCAACGTTTTGAATCTGGGCTGGGTGTGCGTCCCAAGCGTCCCCTTTGTACTGTCCGTCGAATCCATAGGCAGTGTTTTGACCTGTGCGCGGGTCTACAAATTTGGTGATGCTGACGCCATCGCCGTTGTGAAGATAGTCTGCCCCATACGCGTAATCTAGGTGTTCGGTGTGAATGCGGAGGGTGTCCGGGTTGACGTTGTACCATTTCATGACGCACCCCGCTGAATCTGGATGTCACTAACGGGGTTGAGTTGTACCTCACCAAAACTGCACACGGTGTGATGCGCAATTAACAGAGCTGAGCCGTGGGTAAGTTCGCCATCTGAGCCATCTGCCTCGAGCAACCACATATCAGGCTCAACATCCCCCACGTGCCACGCTTTAAGGGCGTAGTGACAGGGACCATCAAGCTGATTCACAACTTGAAAGCGCAACATGTAGGTCTGTCCATACGCCATCTGAAAGCCACTGGTATCAATCGCTAATGGCGTCACCGCGTCGTGACTTTCTAGCCGCAAACAAAACCCGTATTGTTTGTCCCAGCCGTACCAGAGCATCGCCCCAATGGGTTCGTAACCATGCCGAGGTTGCCCGCTGGCATAAGCATCTGCACCCCAATCCACATGACCTTGCCAGTGAAGGGCAATCCCTAACCCGTAGCCGCCGCTCATGGGCGCGCTGCCGCTAGCTGCAAAGCCGTACACAGTGACGGGGACGCAAATGTTGTAGCTAGTTAGCTCGAGCCCACCCACCGCTACCGCGCGGTCATAGCCAGCTTCTTTAACCCAAAGGTGCCCGTTGTCAATGTGCCATAAGCCGTCAATGATTTGGGCATCGGTGTTAAACCTATCAGACTGAGGATGAGACGCCGTCCAACTAACGCGATGAGGTAAGGTCAAATCTTGTTCAGGACACTTATTGATGTTGACAAGTTTTTCGACAGTATCGCCATCTGTTGTTTCAAGTTGGAGGGTGATGTGGTTGATGCCTAGCTCGAGCGTCTCATAATCTAGCTCAATATTAAAATCACCATGCCCACTTAGCCGCCGATAATCTGGGCCAACCGACAACCCCTGCCATTTACTATCATTCAACTTATAGCGAAGGCGTTGAACGTTTTCTACTGGCGAGACGCGCCCCAAAACATTCACCCAACGCTGCACCAAACCACAGCTTGGTGTGGATTGCTCATTGCCGTACCAAACGTTAATCTCGCTCATAGACTAACCTCAAATGCAGCATCACGTTGAAGGCGTAGATACTTGAACATCCACCTGTAACTCGTGACAGGCAGAATTTACGTGCGTCGTTACGTCGGCGTGGTCGTAACTGTCTACCAAGCCAAATGAATACTGTGCCGGGCAGTTAGTGAGGTAGTGCTCGAGGTCTTTGCGACCAAAGCCAAACACGGTCATGTTGCCTTCCATTGGAAAGTAAGACGACAACTTGGCTTCGGTGTTGTGCTGGGCAAAAAAGAGGCTGCGCTGACTGTGCGCGGCGCTAAAGTAGAGCCAACCGGACCTAAGCACCTTATCCCAGCGTTCACCAAGGGGCTTGCGCGTGCCATCCGACCAGGTCACAAAATCATCTTGCTCATTTAACTTGCCGCCGGGTGTGCCTTCGTACAACAGCCAATACACGTCCGGCGTTTTCTGCAAGGTCATCGTCATGTAGTGGGGGTAGATGTCCCAAACGGCGTCACAGACACCATCAAGCGTTTGAGTACGCAACTGGCATTTAACAGCACCCGTATGCACAAGCTCACTGCGCGCGTTGGTTGCGCCGGGGTGGAAATAATCATCTGGGTGTTTGATGTTGGGAATGCCCCGATACTTGCCATCTGAGCCACCTTGTGGACGGTAACTAATCCAGTCGTCACCATTAGCATCAACAAGGGACGCAAAGCCGCCGCCGTATTTGTGAAAGATGAGTGTGGCTGCAAGGGTGTGAATCTGAAATGCGTCCTGTCCTTGATGGTAAACCTCGTGGACGCTAACGAGAGGTTGAGGATGTGAGGTGGCAACAGCCTCAGCATCTAAGCAAAGTTGGTAGGTGCGCGTTTGCT
Organism: Deinococcota bacterium; assembly: GCA_039034155.1. Classification (GTDB taxonomy): domain Bacteria; phylum Deinococcota; class Deinococci; order Deinococcales; family Trueperaceae; genus JBCCBI01. The sequence continues at coordinate 2,737 of JBCCBI010000055.1, forward strand.
GAGGTTCTGTGCGCCCGTCCATTAAAAACGACAAGGTGTAGGAGGGTTGCTCGAGCCTATCAAGTTGAAACGGTACGTCTTGATTTATAACGTGTTGCTGGGCATCACATTCATGTAAACGCAGTCCGGCAATCTGATTGAGGTCTAGCTCGAGCCTCACCTCGACAACGCGGTTGATGCGCGGGGTATCTCCTGTGTTGACGCTGATGAGAACGGTATCTTTTTGAGATATAAGGTCTGTACTTGAGGTTGTCACGAAGATTGACCTGCCAAACTTGAAATTAAACGCACGTTGAGGGTGAGTTCGCTGTGTGCTTGATACGCCAGACGGTAGCGGGTGGAGGTTGGGGTGGGCTCGAGCGCTTCAGCATTTGCAATATCTAGCTTGGTATCTGCGGGTAGGGTGAGCTCGAGCTGTCCCGCTGTATCTGCATCCAAAACAAGTTGGTATGTTCCTTCACTTACCCGTCTACACGACAACGTTCCACCGCGTATCGGCACACGTTCCATGCCATCCTCAACCGCATAGTGACGCACATCTAAAGAGACGCCTGTGGAGGTTGCTTGCACGCCGTACTGACCTTCTACCAGTGCTTGCAGCGGCACGGCCCCACTCCACAGTTGGTAATACCCCGCCGGATCAACGTGTGAGCCTGTTTCTTCGCGTGATACCGCACTGTAGGACTCTGTTTCTTCGCAGCGCCCAGGATGACGCGTGCGCAGTAGCGATTTAGCAAGGTTATTTTGAGCGCGCTTGGCTAGGTCGGTGTAACCTGCGCGCCACAAGCCCAAGGTGAGCCACGCGCCCGCCATGAGCCAGCGGCCACCCCACACGTGGTTGCCCGGCCAACCTTTCCACGGCAGTACCATGTCGTAACTAAGCCAGTCGGGGAGGTTGGGAAAGTAGTCTTTAAGCTGCCATGGATTAGACAGGTTGATGGACTCTGCCACATCAACATCACTGTGTCCGGTCTGACCCAGCACATCGTAAAAAGGATATTTTGCGGGTGCTGGTAGGGGATCAAGTAAGCCGAAACTCGTGATGGCGTTGACAACTTGGCTAATGCGTTCTGCTGGGATGATGCCTTCAGCAAGAGCGATGCCATGAGCTAGGCTCGAGAACGCACTAAAAATGGTGACGTTGTCAGCATCTTGTGGATACACCCAGCTTTTTTGATCCATCACTTGCACCCAGTCAGCGTAGTAACCTTTCTCAGGAAGCCACAAGCCGCCATCAGCAACGTTTTGGTTGAGTATGGTGATGCCGTGCTCACGCAAAGTGCGCCAGCGGGTTGCATCGGCTGGTTTGCCGAGGGCATCTGCCATCTCCGCTGCTACTCTAAGAGCGCGCAAGTAGGCAACGTTGACAAAGAACACGGCACCAACCCGTCCAAATTGACGCATAGACATGGCATCTTTCCAGTCACCTTGAGAACTGCGGATGAGTCCGTCCAGCGGGTCGCCGCCATCAGCATCACGTGCTAGCAAGTAATCCAGTTGTTGGGTGACGGCGTGGTAGTGGGTCTCGAGCCACGCTTTCCCTGCCAGCGCATGCCCGTACCCCTGTGCGTAAATCCCTAGCGCAGGTCCGTCAGAAAAGCCGCCTTCGCGTGGGCTGCCGTCTGGGTAAATGCCTATACATTCCGGCACCTTGGCGTAGCGGTCAAGGGTGTCACCAATATTGGCAAGTGCCGTGCGAGCGGCGTCACCTCCGGTATAAAACGCGCCCGGCACACTGATGGCACAATCGCGCATCCAGTAGACGTGAAACACGGGTTTGTCCACCGCAGCAAGTAGCCCGTGAGCGACGTCGTCCGGTACGTTGCGAGCGTTGAGCAAGACGGTTTGTTTGTAACTGCGCCACGCAGCCGCTTGGGTGTCGTCCATCCTGACAGGCCGGGCGATGCTGTAGACGGCGTCGTGCCAGTCGCTTAGGGTTTGCTCGAGACTCACGTCATCTACAACTCGACCACGTGAGACAGTTAAACTCGCAGACCCCTCACACGCCAGTAAAAGCTCACAACTTGATGTGAACGAGATTGTTGTATTTTCTTTTGGAATGTTTGTACCATCCCACACATCAGTAACGCGCCACTTGTTGAGTTGCGGTAGGTGAATGTAGAGAGTATCAGCATCATCACTGCCGTCGTCAATACGTAACGTGGATGAATTGAGTTGGTTGAGGTTGAGCTTGCTGAGGTTTAGTTTGGCCGCCTCGAGCCGAACATGTACCCACAAAGGTGTGTCATCTTGGCTTATCACCTCAACTTGAAGGGCATGATTATCTTCGTGGGCAAGAGCGCGAACAGAGGCATCAAAGTCATCTGTCTGCAAACCTTCACAGCGGAGTTCAGGTGGACGGTACAGGAATTGGCTAGTGGGGGAGAAGCCAAAAGGCTCGAGCCTCTCGTTACCTGCATAAACGCCAATCTGAAGCCCATCCTCCTCACCCGGATGCAACTTGCCAGCTAGCGAGACGCCGTAACGTTTAACTGGCGCAAGGGTAACAGGCGGTACGTTAAACGCCTCACCCTGCTGCTGACTAACTCGTAAGGTGATGATGTTGGGAGCGTCCCAGCGCAAAAACTCGCTCACCTCAAATTGCAAAGGGCGGTCTTGACCCACACCTGCTTGTTGATAGCCAGCGGTGTGACCGTTGATGTAGGTCAATATTTCTGCGTGAATATCCTCTATACGCAGAACAACTTGCTGACCTTGCCAGTTGGGTTGGGGAGGTAGCTCGAGCTGATACCATGCATATCCCTCGGTCTGAATGTCCTCCCACGTGTGCGGCAAGGTAACCTGCGGCCAGCCGCTAACGTCAACATCTACCCCAGAAAAATCTGTATGATATTCAGCTAGTGGAGCGTGAAAATGTGCTTGGGTGAGCGTCTGCTGCTCACCTGATAACACTGTCTGGCGGCTGTCAGCGGGAAGTATCTTGAGCCGACGCGACCACAAACCTACACGGTGGGCGGGGCGGTCGCCAACCATTTGTTGGCGTTCACCTGCTGCTAGGGTTTGCCAGGTAATGTGATAACCCTCATCGCGTGTATCAACTAGTGGGCGGGTGGCGTGAATGTTGACTGTTGCTGTAAACGCGTGTTCACTTTGAATGGTGTAAAGGTGTTTGCCAGTGGTGAGTAGGTTACTTACGTTCAGCGTGATGTCGTCTGCCTCGAGCGTGACTTTTTTGTGTCCGCCTGGAAAAAGAAGCTGATACATGCCTTGGCTGCCGCGTAGGTGCAAACTTGCCTCGAGATCCATCGTCGCAGGAATGACCTCTTGCACTACTGGATGTTTATGACTGAACTCGAGCGTCGTTTCCCACCTGTCAATTCCCTGCCAGCTTTTGGCTTGTCCCCAAATCGGTTTGTCTATGGTTGGAAAATACTTCATGCTGATAGCTCCGCTGGTGTAAATGATTGAGCTGGTTGAGAAGGATGAGCGGCTAGCCAGCGGGTGAAGATGTCATCAATTTGGCTGGCTGAAGTATCTTTTGGCACTTGACGGCACAAACCTTTACGTGGGTGTAGGTGCCACGCTTCGGCTTTGGTAGCAGGTCGGCCCAGTTTTTGAGTTTTGAGATGGAGCCACCAGGAACTCTGCGTGCGGTGGCATTCAAACATAGGCATGACGTGGGACTCGAGGTAACAGGCGGTGTCTACAACTACATCAGCAGTGTCGCTTTGGTTGGCGTTTTTTGGGTCAGGGTGGCCGTCGAAGCTGGCTTGAAAACTGTAAACCAAAGGACTAGCAAGGGCGTTAGCAGCATCACAGACAGCGCGGTGCAGTAGTTTGTGGGCAGGATGGCCGTACTCGCCGTCGCTGCCGTGAGTGATGATGACCTCAGCTTGGGTTTGCTGGATGGCGTGGGTGATGTCCTCACGAAGTTGTGTAGGGTCGTGCGCAAACTCAATGAGTACGCTGTCTTCGCCTGTTTCATCCACATAACCCAAAAACTCTAAGCTGGCAGCGCCGATGACCTCAGCAGCACAGTTCATTTCTTGGCTGCGAACTTGACCTAACTCAGTCAAATCATCTAGCGGCGGGTAGCCGGGCGCGCCCTGTTCGCCTCGAGTTGCACAAACTAGATGCACGTCTACCCCGTGTTGAGCCAAGTGAACTAACGTGCCAGCGTTAAACAGTTCATCATCTGGATGGGCAATGACGCACAGAACAGAGCTTAGTGTTGATGTTGAACGTGCCATCACAGATTTGTAAGTGCCTTATGTGGCGACAACAAAAACGGCGGCAATTACGCAGGAATATTCGATACAGGTAAAACTTCTGGTTTGAGGCTGATGCCGAGGGTGTCTGCCATGAACTTCCGCCGCGCTTGGATACGTTTCCACGCTTCGGGATAGTTACTTGCAAATGCAGTTCTTAAAGATTCATCTGCCAGCAAGATGCCGTCTTCAATGTTGGTTGTGTAGTAGGGGCTGCCCGTCGCAGGAATAACATCCACCTGCACTGCCATGCCGGAGGTTAACGTCTCAGTTGACCCTGCATAAATGGGCGAGTTGAGCCATTCATCTAAGTGAATAAGGTGTCCGGGGTTGAGGTGAACGCCAAAAAAGGGATCACTTAAGCGGCTGTGGATGATGTCGTATATCTCAGCACCTGTCACGCCAATGCCAATGTGTTCGTACCACGCGGTGATGGCCTCAAAATAGGGGATGACCAGTTTATCGAGGTAATCTTTGATGCCGTCAGGAAGTTCTTCTTGTGAAGCCACCATAAACCCAGCCCGACTAGTGAGGTTGCCCCACAGACCCAACGCGTTGGTAAATGGGTCGCCGTGTTGAATTACGCGGCTGGTTGGGCTGCCCATCCCCAAAAACGCCCGCTCACCTGCTGACAACATGACATGGCAAGAAAGCGGTAAGCCGTTGAGCTGCATGAGTTGGGCTGCTTCAAACTCAGTCATGCCGGGCTTCACGCCAAATAAGACGTTGCGTACCGCTTGGGAGGCGTGGGTGCCAATAAATTCAAAGCGTGCGAGTTGGTCAAGTTCATTCGTAGCGCGCAAGCCTGTGCTCGAGTCCATTAACAGCACGCTCGCGTTCACAACTTGCTCGTGACCACCTGTCATGTCCCGTAGCGTGTCAACAAGGTAAGCAGGTAGCTCGAGCCACGTCTGTGGTGTATTCGTCTCCTGCTGCCCAAAGTACTTCCAGCCAATCACACCCAGCTTGCTGCCTTTGCCAATGCCCGCCTCAGCGAGTATGTCTTTTAGGGGTTTACTACGGCTACGGTCCTGACCCAGCAAGCTAAAACTTTGGTAGAGGATGACCTCGAGCCTATCTCGAATCGGGCTAATATCACTAAACCCGTAACCTTCATTCCCAACAAGCAGTAACGGTTTATCATCAGACTCTACGTTGACAATAAGCAGCGCTTCTTCAAAACGCGGGTCATACCCCGTTACATAGCTGAGGTTAGCTGAGTGCTCGCGGTCAGCATAGACGAGCACAAGATCGTAGCCGTGTTCGCCAGCAACAGTTTGAAGATGCTCGAGGCGGCTGTGGTAGATGTTGGCGTCAAGGGTTGGTTCAACCGTTGGTAAACCAAAGTCGGGTAACGGAACAGAGGTGAGTTGGGCAGGCATGGTGACATCCTTGGGGCATGGATTTAGACATCACCACGGACTAACGAGTAACCTGTGATGATGTCTAGCGCTTTAAGGCAAGTTGTAAGGCGTAGCGGTCTGCGCGGTAGTGGCTGCGCCGAAATTTCACGGCACGGTCACGCTGGCAGTAGGCGATGCGTTCAATAAATAGTAGGGCTTCGTTGGTGGACATGTTGAGTTGTTGCTGTAAGTGGTCAGGTGCAACCATCGCAGAAATAGTTTGCTCAGCGCGGGTAAAGCGAATGTCATAGGTTTGCTCGAGCACCTCATAAAGTGACTCGTTAGCGTAATCATGAGCTTCTAAAATGCCGGGGCAATACTTGTGGACAAGATAAATTTCCTCTAAAGAAATGGGTTCACCGTTGGCAAGCAGTAAGCGTTTGATAAACGCAAGTTCGTCGCCTACCTCAATATTCATTTTTTCAGCGGTGACGCGCGAAACCGTCACAATTTCGGTCGTGAGGACGATACTAGCAGGCTGCAAGCCACGCCCACGCATGTCGTCTTCAAATTCCACCAAGCGGCTAGCATCCGTTTTAAGGGTCGCCATCGACACAAAGGTGCCTTTACCCCGCCGTTTGTAAACGAGGTTTTCATTGGCCAGCAGTTCCACCGCTTGGCGCACGGTAATGCGGCTCACGTCAAACGTCGCCATAAGTTCTGGTTCAGGTGGAAGTAAATCGCCCGCTTGCCATTCACCGGACAAAATGCGGTCGCGCAAAATTTCATAAAGTTGATGGTAAATGGGTATTTTGCTGCTGCGAACAAGACTATCTGCCTGCTGAGGTTGTGCTGAATTGGTGAGAGTTGTTGATTGTTTTTGGCTCATAGCGTTGTCTATCACAAATTAATGGGTTTTAGCGTTTGGCAGAGAATGATGGCAACAGTGTGGAGCCATCGACATGGCATCAACGCTCGTCATAAGATGAGTGATAGTGCTAAACATCATAACGTTATAACTTTATGATGTCAACGTCGGCAAGAGATTGTCGAAAAGATGATGGCAGCAGTTTCGAGATGACCTCGCCAGAAAGATGTCTGCTAAAACCCCGCTAGTAAAATTTGGTTTTGATGATCTTATTAAATTGAGGATGCACTCATTGTCCTAGTCTCAAGTTGCTGAAAGATTATCGACTGTAATGTGGATTTTCTTGTTTATAAGCATCTTTTCATGGATGCTCCAAGAGTATTACCGATGTGAGCATCGTTGATATATCAGTTCGTGCCTACAGGCTGATGAAGCTAGCGCAGCAAGATGTCACCTAACTTTTGAGTAATCTGAAGCATGGATATTGATCGTTATCTGGCACGGTTTGGCAGTTTTGATTACCGTGATGTTAGCTTAAACACGCTCACAACTCTGCACCGGAACCACCTTCAGCACGTGCCGTTTGAAAATCTGGATATTCCTTTAAAGCGTAGAATTGAACTATCACCCACGCGCCGCCTCTACACCAAAATTGTTGAGCAGCGGCGTGGTGGCTTTTGTTACGAATTGAATGGCTTGTTTTATGAGTTGTTGACGTCTCTAGGCTATGACGTGCAGATGTTAGCGGGCAGGGTTCACAACGGCACTAACTTTGGCCCACCGTTTGACCATCTACTCTTGTTAGTCAATAGCTTTGCTGAACCCTTACTGGTCGATGTTGGCTTCGGTGACTCATTTTTAGAACCGCTTAAACTTACTGATGGCGTACAACCTCAAGCAAATGGCAACTATCACATCACCCTAGATGGTGATGGTTACACGTTGTGGCGTGCTAAACCCCATGAAAGGCCATCGCCTCAGTACACATTTAGCTTAGAGAGTTATCAGCTTGCAGATTTTGTGAACATGTGTGAGTATCAGCAGACCTCGAGCGCATCCACTTTCACCCAAAAAAGTGTGTGCAGTATTGCGACTGACTCAGGCCGCGTCACCATTTCAAACGGGCGGCTCATCACCACTGACTGGCGCACCCAAACAAAACAAGAGGGTGTTATCGGTTTAGAGTCGCAGTACCGTCAAATTTTGATAGAGAGGTTTGGTGTTGACCTGCCTGTTGAGCTTGATTTAGGCGTGCTGCTTGCGCCGGAAGTCGCATGAACACATCATTAAGCATACAAATCAGATATTCATCACGCGGTCTTAAGCACATGCTCTTTACAATGCACGGTGATATACGGTGATAGTCCCGCTGTCAGTCATAACTGGCAGTTATTAACCCGTGATTGGAGTGTGCATGATGAATCTAAACAAGTGGCTCGAGTCGCCCTCTCGCTTACGTATTATAGGTTTAAGTATCTTGCTAATGTTTTTGACGGTTGCACCCGCGCAGACACTTCTAAGGCAGTTTGGCTCGAGTCAAACCGACCTTGCGAATGACCTCGCTATAACGCCAGACGGGAACGTGATGATTGTGGGGTTTAGTCAGAGTGCGATGCCTCGCAGTGAACATATCGGCGGCAGCGATGCATTTATCGTCAGCCTTAACCCGCAAGGTGAAACCCTCTATGAAGTGCAGTTTGGCACCAACCGGGGGGATGCTGCCAGCGCTGTGGCAGTAGACAGTACAGGCAACAGCTACGTGGTCGGTGGTACTGAAGGTGATCTGGCAGGCACCAACTTAGGTATTAATGATGCTTTTCTGGTCTCGTTTGATGCCACGGGGACTGAGCGCTTTCGCACCCAATTTGGGACCAATTTAGACGATGGTGCCAGCGCGGTGGCGGTAGATGCTAGCGGTAATGTGTTTGTAGCGGGTTTTACGCGCTTAGAATTCCCTGGTCAAGAATCTGCAGGTGGTAGCGATGTCTTCGTCAAGTCGTTTGACAGTGACGGTAACGAACGCTTTACGGTGCAGTTTGGCTCGTTTCGAGATGATGTTGCCACTGCGCTCGCTATCGGCAGTGACGGCAGCGTGTTTGTGGGCGGCAGTGCTGAAGGTGCCATGCCCGGCAATCAACACGCGGGTACACGCGACGGCTTTGTTGCCAAAATTACGCCCGTGGGCGCGCTAGATTTTGTGTTTCAGTTTGGCACTCAGCGCAATGACGCCATTGTCCGGCTTGTCACCGACGGCGTAGAAAACGTCTATGGCGTGGGTGTGACCCAAGGACTGTTTGGCATGACGAGTGCTGGTGGAGACGACATCTTCATCATCCAGTTTGATGAAAACGGCATCACTAAGCGGCTCGAGCAATTTGGCACAGACGCGTTTGATACTGCTGAAGGTCTCGCTCTTGATGCTAATGGGCAACTTTACCTAACGGGTTTTACCCGTGGCAGCATAGTAAATACTACTACTGGCGGTACTAGCTCTGGCAATGCAGGTAGTAACGATGTATTTATGATGGTTTTAGACAGTAACTTACAAGTTATTCGCAGCGAGCAATTTGGCACTTTAGAAAGTGAAAACGGCCGGGCGATAGCGGTGACAGACAGCGGTACTATCTATATTGTGGGTGGTACTGAAGGTGTTTTCCCAGGAAATACTGGTGTTGGTGGACGAGACGCTTTTTTCGCGGCTTTTTGAGCTTAAAGCTAACACATCAACTCAAAACGTTAGCCACTCAGTTGAGAGCTAACGTTTTTCGGCAACGCCAATAACCACACGCTTATCTATGCCCCAATGGGTAAACGCTTCTTCTTGCAGATAATGCCACGTCCAGCCGTCTCCTAGAAGTTCTTTGGCGAGTTGCGGAGTGTAGAACAGATAACTCCGCTTCATGTGGTCATGCGGTAAGTGCCAAAAGTTAGGGGAGACTTCTAGGGCATCTGCATAGTTGTATTGAAGACCTAATTCAAGATGGCGTTTACTATTGACGACAAATAGCAATTTTCCTCGAGCTTGCAAAATACGGTGTACCTCTTTAAATAGCTTCTCTGCCTCCGCCATATTGAGATAATGAACTGCCAGCCGGGAGAGTACCAACGAAAACGTTTGATCGTCAAAAGGTAGAGGCTGACAAAAGTTGTGGGGTTGACTGGTAAAGCCGTGGGTTTTTTGCACAAAATCGACGGCTTTTTGCTCTAAATCAAGGCCATAAGGTGTAAAGCCAAGTTGGGCGCAACGCAGCATATCTGCACCCAACCCGCAACCTAGGTCGAGCATCTTGCCAGCGTGTTGTGGAGATGGCGGGATAAAACGGTCTAACCAAGCTGTGCCTTCAAGTTGCTTGCTGACGTCAACGCCAGCAGCTTCTAAGGATCGATAGATGTCTTGCCACTTGCCCATAACTGTCTAGCTGTCAGCTCGAGGCGCAAGCGTGCGGTAGCTACCTTGTGAGTAAAGCAGCGGTTCACCGTCGTACCAAGCAAGGTGTTGAACGTTACCAACAAAAAACGTGTGGTCGCCGGCATCATGTTGAGCGTCAATCTGGCAACTGATATGTGCTAGGGCATTGTTAATGACCGGGAGACCATTAAAGTCTATAAAGGGGTCTTCGTTTAACATGGGCTGACCTGCAAAGTGGGTGCTTACATCTGCTTGGTTGGCGCGCAAAATGCTTACGCCATATTGTTTAGTACCGAGTAAAGCGGCATGAGCTTGGGCGCGTTTGTCGATGCAGACGCCCACTAGAGGCGGCTCGAGCGACAACGACATAAACGCACTTACTGTAATGCCCCTAGTTGTACCTTCGTGCTGTACCGTCACAACGGTAACGCCTGTAGCAAAGCGCCCTAGGGCGTGGCGGAAGTCTTGTGGGTTGCTCATGGCTACTCCCTCTTGGCTGACCCAGATGGCCGTCCAGAAGGCTCATTGTGACCTTGTTTGCGGCTTTTGACTGTCTCGAGCATTGCTATGTAGCTGCTAACTCAATAACTAAGGTCAAGCATGGTGTTGCCTGAACCTGCAACATCATCCAAACATAAACCCGCGTGCCTAATTGATATTATCTTGTTGATGATACTTACCCGCGATGACGTGCTGCTAACGACGTGTCTGTGATTATCTTTTGACCACTTGCATGTTAACGAATAGGCACAAGGTTGGAAGATGAGTGCCAAGCTGGTGTAATATCTACAGCAACTGATGATGACATTTATATTCGAAATGTGTATATCACTAAAATTATGTCAAGTCTTGCTAAAAGATGATGTTTGTAAGCATCCTCTAACCTTAGGAATACTATGAGTAACCCTGCAGACGAACTTAAAACGTTTCCAGATGACGCCCTCATCGAGGGTATGGCCCACGGTAGCGAAGTGGCGTTTGTGGAATTGTATGCGCGCTTTGCGCCCTACTTGGGGGCATTGGCGCGGCGCATGTTGCAAAATCCTGAAGATATTCAAAGCAGTGTGGAAGATATTTTTGTCAACCTCTGGCAGCGGGCCCCGCAATACGACCCACGGCGGGTTCGAGCGGCAACCTGGATTGTGATTATTGCGCACCGTCACATTCTCAACTTAGCATTTAAGCGCAAGCTGTCCAGCACCTTGCTCGAGACCTGGGACGCACCTAATCAAGCGCCTTTACCAGTAGATGCTGACTTCAAACGGGCAGCAGCCATCCTCACGCCAGATGAACGTGAACTCATTGAGTTAGCTTTGTTTCAGCACTGTAACTACCGAGAACTTGCTAATGTCACGGGTAAACCTCTGCGGACAGTCACCACGAGTTTGCGGACCAGTCTAGAGCGTGTGTACACCTATTTGCAGGACACTGGCTTGCAGGATAGTGATGGGCGAGAGGCACGTACGTGAACGAAGACAAGTTAATTGAGTACAGCCTCGGGCTTCTAGGCGATAGCGAGTCGGTGACGCTCGAGCCAGCTATTGAACGCCACCCACAAACAGCGGATTTTGTGCGTCAAACTATGGACAGCCTCGCCGTGATGGTCCTAGATTTACCACCTGTTGCCATTCCCGAGTACGCCACGGATAATTTGCTCAAGCGCATTCGGGCCTTGCCAGACGTGAACGCGCCCGTAGCCCCCGGTGCCCCCACGCAGCCACAGGTAGATAGGCAAGTTACACCTTCACAAGCTACTGCCTCACAGGCTGCAGGTGGGCTCGAGCTAGAAGCTAGTCCCGTTTACGAACCTCCTTATGAAGTTGTCTATGACCCCGATATTGAGACGACTAGACCCCTACGCAAAGGTGCGTCTTGGTTTGTAACAGTATTACAAAGTTTATTAATTGCTGGTGCAGTACTGGGCGGAATTTGGGCCTTTGTCTTAAGCCCTATGCAGCAAGATTTAGCGATTGGGCAGTTGCTCGAGGACTACAGCGCTCAACCCGGTGCTGTCACCCAACCTTTAGTAGATGATGATGGCATATCGCTAGGTGTGTTGGTGCGGCGTAGTGAAGGGGATGTGTTGGTTGTACTCGAAGCCGCCCCACCACGCGGTCAAGTTTACCAAGCGTGGCAAGTTGCTTTAGATCAGGAATCCACGTCACTAGGAACAGCTTCTGAGCGGGCGTTTGTTGTACCAGAGGGTACGGAGATAGGGGCTAGTTTTGCTCTCACATTAGAACCAGATGGCGGCAGCAACCAGCCAACAACACCTTTTTTAACGCGTCTTGTTTTATAATTTAAGGGGGCGTTAACTTAAGTCATTGAATAAATTTGGCCTAAGTACGGGACAAAAAGACAAAAAGGGGCTTCCTGAGCGAGAATAGTTTTTGTGAAGAACTGTCGTGGAAGCCTGTATCAGCATAGAACAAGCCTGCAAGAAATACTAGCGAGGGAGATGCCGATGAACGCAGCAAGACTGTTATGCTTAAGTATGTTGCTGCTAGCCTTGGTTCAGGAGAAGACCGTAAATCTGGTAAGTCTCAGTTTGGCATTTCAAGGTGTGACCCAGCCAGAGTCATCCTACCGCCGCATCAAACGATTTTTCACAGAGATGCGCTTGGATAAGATAAAAGCCGCCCACTTGATTCTAAGGTTGTTGCCGCCGCCACCCTACACGATCTGTGCTGATCGTACGAACTGGCAGTTTGGCAGCTTTGATATCAACATCTTGGTGATAGCCATTGTCCACAGAGGCATTGCCTTTCCCATCGTGTGGAGCTTTCTGTCTAAACAGGGCAACTCATCAAGCGACGAGCGCATTGACCTACTTCAGAACTTTTTAGAACTCGTTGCAGCTCAGGACATCGCGTTTTTTCTGACTGACCGTGAATTCATTGGCGTGACCTGGTTTAACTACCTCGACAAGCGCCGTATCCCCTTTGCTATCCGTATTCGCAAAGACAGCTTGTGTGACAACTGGTGTTCAGTCTATGCACTATTTGCCTACCTACCCCTAGGTGATCTTAAGATTTTGAACAACAGCTACAGTATTTACGGTTGTAAGGTACGTGTTGTTGGTATGAAACTTGCTCACAACGACTACGCTATTATCGCTACCAACCGTTCTCCCGCCAAAGCCTTTATAGCCTACAAGCTTAGATGGACTATAGAAATGCTCTTCTCCGCCCTCAAAACAACTGGCTTTAACATCGAAGCTACTCATCTCACTCAGGCTTATAAGCTCGACACGCTCTTTACCTTACTGGCTATCGCTTTTGCCTGAGCTCATCATGTCGGTGAATGGCTTCATGACTCCAAGACAAAGCTGCTTAAGCGTAAGGCGCATTTACGTCCAGCCAAGTCCTTCTTTCGTCATGGTCTTGACCACATCAGACATTTGCTTAAAAATCTTTTCTTCAAATCACTTGACCTGCTCTTTTGTATTCGACTTTTGTCCCGTACTTAGGATGTCGCCACAAATCTATATCAACCTGAGATAGCTAGCTGTAGCAGATATTCATGGCAGATGTTCACAATGGAGATTGCTCTAGTCATCTAAAATAACTGCGTAAAATCTCTTGATACTCCACCGGAATACGCCCTTCGCTGAGCGCTTGTTCGATACCGCGTTCAAATACTTCAGGTGAACTTCCAACGGGAAGTGTTACTTCATCATCACCGGGTAAGCGCACTTGCCCACCCACGTTGATGACACCTTCTTGTAAGGTGCTCTCGAGCTGTTCAGGGTCACTAGCGTCACCTAGTTCACCATCATCTGTTTCAGCGCGGCCACCGCGGTCTCCTGTACCGTTGCTTGGATCGTTTAAGGATTCATCAAAACCAGCATCACCTGCATCTTGGCTAGCATCGGCAGCTGTATCTTGTGGGTTGCCGCCACTTTCTGGTGTGTCAGTCGGACTGCTTTCAGGTTGACTTTGGCTACCCGCTTGGGGATCACCGCCTTCTTGTTCAGCTTGAGCCTCACCTTCTTGTGATTCTTCACCAGCACCACTGTCTTCGGGCGGGGCGTTACTGTCTGCAGCAGCTAAGCGGCCATCACCGTCTGCATCACCTTGTTCACTATTTTGGTCACTAGGATCGCTGCCAGTGTCTCTAGCAAATTCGCCGGAACCTTGCGGGGTTTCACCTTGGGCAACGTTTTGTACACGGTCATCTGGCGGAATTTCCCGAAAGTTTTGGTCGCCTGCGCGTGGGACAGCATTTCCCCCGGCTTGGGGTTCAGGTTCATCGGGTTCGCTTGGCTGCGGCCGGCTATCTGCTGATTCGGTGCTTTGGCTACTGCCAAGGCCTTCCACAAAGCGGTCAAGAGTATCACCTTCACCAGCGGGCGGGGCGTCGCTGTCGTCTGGTGTGTCAAAGTCCTCTAGCTCAGCAGCGCGTTCACCGTCTACCTCATCTGGACGGCTTTCACTTTCGGGACTGCTGGCGTTGGGTTGTTCGGTTAGGGGATCGTCCGCAGCCGTTTCTTCAGCAAGTGGGTTTAGCGGCCTGCCGTTTGCTTGAGTGGGTGGGGGTTGGTTAGGTCCTAGCCTGCGGGGTAAGCGGGGCAGGCTGATGTTTGGCAAAATAATTAGAATAAGCGCCAAGGCCACCATAGGTAGCCACCACGGTTGTAACTTAGGTTGCTCGAGCCGCCGCACTCTATAATTAGCCCGGCGGGTAACTTCTTTAGCAAAAAACGCACGATACCGTGTATCCGCTAGCGTTCTCTGGCTATCATCAAAACCTTCTACAGCTGTTTGTTCAATACCATCTCTTGGGTCAATATCTGCTTGTAACTCAACAGCAGTACTGTAACTTAAGCCAATTTCGTCTTCAATGTAACGCAGTGCTTTGGGTTTACCGTGCCTGCTGCGCCAAGCAAAGCCAACTGCAAACCCCAGCCCAGTAAGCACTGTATGCCATAAGAAAGGTAGACCAAGCACATACCCAAATACAGAGGCAGCTAAACCCGCCAGCGCACAGTGCCAAAGTTGCGTTTGCCAGTAAAAGCGTTGCGCCAGTCGTAAGTGCTGCCACAAACCATCTCGAGTATTTTGATCGCGTTGACGTTGACTCGCGTTAATCATCGCATCCCTCTAAAACTAAACATGACGTAATAACCTATTGTAGAACAGCTAAGGTCTTTTTAAAGACGTATCACCTACGCTAGCTGCTTGGTACAGCTAGTCAAATATCTTCATAGCTTGTACAATTCGATCTAACTCGATGACCGGGGTCACAGCCAGAATAATAGGCAGGAGCATGCGAAACATCTGCGTTCCTTTCTG
>JBCCBI010000056.1:0-17838 GCA_039034155.1 Deinococcota bacterium
ACAGCACAAATTGGTCTGGGCGCAATTATTGCTCCCTTTGCGGTTATATCGACGGATGTTGTGTTGGGAAAACATGTACATGTGAATATGGCCAGCCTTGTCGCCCATGATTCTGTGCTTGCCCTCATTGCGGCTCCGCAAGCCACGTGACGGAGCGGGGGTCGCGGCTGATCTTGCCACTCTCGGCGGTGATCCTCGACAGCCAAAGCGTGAAAGACGGCCCAGACGCAGGCGACGCGGTCTGCTCACGGCGTCTATCAACCCGGTTTGAGGCAGGGCGCTGAGCGTCGGACACCTCTGCTTGGATGGAGACGCGGTGCGTTTGGGCCTCTGGGTCGTGCTCTCCTTTGGCCGCTCTCCGTGTCAGTCGATCTCCGCTCGTTGGATCTGGACGAGCGTTTACAATTGCCGTGAGTAAGGCAGTTTGTCCGAGGCTATTTTGAAAGTTGACATCCGCATTGACATCCAAAAGTACGTTGGCAATATCTAGTCGGTTCATGCTCACAGCTTGTATGAGGATGCTTTGGTCATTTTCGTCGGTTGCGTTGGGGTCTGCCCAACTGTTAAAGGCTTCTTGAATGACCTCGAGTTCACCCCTGCCCACAACGTCAAAGATAGATGGCTGGGCAAGGGCGGGAGGTGCAAAGGTGCAACATAGTAATAGTAAAAGTGTGATAAACAGATAGCGCATAGTTGTTTCTTTGGGATGTTGGAGTGACATTGGGATGTTGGTTTTAGGGTGTGAACGTGCGAATGAAGGTGTCAGCATCTAGCGAACTATCTAAAAACTCGAGCAACACAGGTGAAGGTAAGTCGGTCAGTTGCAATTGAAAAACCGCCCCATCATACTGATCTGTCGATAACCCCTCGTCCAAAAGTGGTGCAAACTCAGCAATTTGCCAGTTACTATCTTGATATATCCAGGTGTAGTTAAAGGTTGCGTCCGCCTCCCGTGAGACGACCTCACATGAATCGTAGGTTACGCGCTCAAATTGGCGGTCAATTTCAATTTGGGTGGTAGCGGGGAAATCTGTAGGAATGTCGGTACTAAACTGGGACTCGAGCTGTTCACCACTCATACAAGCACCACTAGCATCAAAGCCACTAGCAAGTGTCAGGCTTTCAAAAGTACCATTCACATAGCTCACTGCGTCAAGAGACTGATAAAGAAAACCCTGAAACACCGCACCCCCCTGGCATAACAAGCGGTCGATACCATCAGGATAGGTGTAAGCGTCGCAGGTGCGTCCTTGTGCGCCTGTGTAGTAGTTGGCTACGTCGTAGTCTTGCACGGGCGCGGTATTACGTAGCAAATACATACCAGTAATCCCATTGACGCGAGGTTCACAACCTTGCACATCTACTAATAGTTCATCTTGATTAGCTGTACTAAAACTGCCTTGATACACGTCTGTAATGAGGTTGTAGGTTTCTTCGCCCGCACGGTCTGTACTTGCAGGGCAGACTTGGCAGCCGGTGGCATCACCAGAGATATTGTCTGCACCGCAAATAGCTTCTAGGGCGAGGCTTTGATAGTACGTTTCTGATGATTCTGGACTTGCTGAGGGCTGTTGTGCCATCACAAATCCGGTCCAGATGAAACAGTACAGACAGATGTTCACAAAGATGTAGTTCATGTTGTCTCCGTTCAAGCAAACTAATGTGTATCCACAAAAAATCTGGCAGATAGTGCTAGTAGGTAACGCCAAGGCTATACTATTTCTTAAAGCTGAAGGCTATCTTAATAGACATTGCTTAGAATGTACACGCATTTGTAGCTAATCCACCTCAACCCTAGACCTGGCGCAGGTCTAGTCAATGGCTCTTAATGCAAGTAATTTGCGTACACGACTAGTAAAATGACCGTAACCATGTTGCTCGAGCCACATCTTCACAGCCTGTGCGCGCGTGCTGTCTCCTTCAAGATAAGCTTGTACGTAGGCAACTTGCTGAGCATAAAGCGGATCAAGAACGCCCTCGGCTAGGCGCGTAGCTTGCTCTAAACAGGTGCTAATGTCACTTGGGCTGTCAAACGCATAGGCTTGGGCTAGCAGTACGTAACCGTCGATGGCTTCGCGAACGTCTTGAAGCAAGTGGAGGGTTTCGGTAGCTTCCTCCAGGATGTCTACGGCTAAGTCCGCTTGTTGCTGCCACAACCAACACTCAGCTAGCACTAACTCAAAGCGGGCGCGCTGCTGCGGTTGGGCGGTTTGTTGGACGTGCACGTGCAAACTATCCAGACCAGCGTGGGCATCTTCAAACCGTCCCTGCCGAATATAGGCGAGCAGCACGTTGAGTTGTACGTGATTGTAGTACTGGCTGTAATTAAGCTTGTCAAAAAGCTGGCTAGCATAGTGCAGTTTGGTGAGGGCTGCGTCAAGCTTACCTTGTGCCAGTAACTCTTCACCTTGATTGGCAACGGTCATGGCTTCGTGTTTTTTATCGCCAACACGCTTGGCACGGGCGGCGGTACGCGCATCTGCCTCAAATGCAGCTGTGCGTTCGCCGCGATCAGCAAGCAAATTAGAGCGGTTGAGTTGTACACTGAGACTACGCTCGAGGTCGCCAATGTCTTCGTACAATGTTTCAGCCTGTTGATAGTGAGTTTCGGCGTCATCAAGCTGCTCGAGCAACCGGCAAGTTATCCCTAACAGGTTGTGGATTTTAGCGTGTAAACGGCGGTACTGAGGGGGACAGCGCTGGGCGAGGGTGAGTGAGCTTTGCGCGCTAGCTTTGTCCCCGCAATGAATAGCAAGTTCAGCAAGGTCAACATGGGCTTGGGCAACGGCTCGAGCTTGGTCACTCTGCCTAGCTGTTCTTGCTGAGGCATCTTCAGAATCAGCTTGAACAGCTGCCTCAGCAGCGCGCAAATTGCGAATGAGGACTTTTTTGGCGGCATCAAATTCACCTTTAAGCGTTAGTGTGCGCCCTAGGTCGCTATTAATCCGCTGTGTACTGCCACTTAGTCGCAACGCTTGCCGCAAATACCGTTCACTGCTGACTAAATTGCCACGTGTTTGCTCGAGCCGTCCCAGGGCGTGCAGTGCCTGCGGTTTGAGGCGGGTAGCGAGCAGCTGTTGATAGCACTTGGCAGCTTCTTGCCATTTGCCAGTGCGCTCGAGCACACCTGCTAGGGCTAGTTTTGTCTGTAAAGCCTTGATCGAGGTAGCAGGTAGTAGCTTGAGGGCAAAGCGGTAGTGAGCTTCACTTTGCGCATTGGCAAACAGTGCTTCTGCGCGGTGAGCTGCGGCGAGTGCATGGGCAGCGGCATGGTAGGGCAAGTTGGCTTCAGCATAGTGCCAGGCAAGAACCTCGGGGGCTGGGTTACTGCGTTTGGTGAGTACTTCGGCCAAGTGTTCGTGATAGCGGCGTTTACGGTTAGGCTCGAGGTCAGCGTGGAGCATCTGTTGGACCTGCGGCTGGGCAAAGCGGTAACCGTTCGAGGTCTCACGAATCAAATCTGCCTGAACCAGTATGGTGAGGTCGTCTAGCAGCGCATTGCGTAACGTACGGCTCAAGCTGCGGGTATTGAGATGTGCTTGTGCCATTGTCCTCGTGGATACGTCAGCTTGATGAATATTGTCATCGGCGTCATTTTCCACGTTGGTGCTAGCAGCTGCGTTAACCCTATCACCTTGATTACCTTGCACTCGCTGAAGGACATCGTAAAGATACAAGTCTTGCAAGCTGGCAAAGTCAAACTGATGACCTAGGGTGCTGGCTGTACGTAAGGTGGCTTGTACACGGTTAGGAAGTTGCCTAAGGCGTTCCTGCAACACATCATGAGCAGAAATTGGCAGGTGGCTAGTGTCTGTATTCCACGTCCACTGCTTGTTATGCTTACTCAACTTGTTACCACTAAGTAAGGTGCGCAGTAAAGCCTCAGCTAAGCGAGGACTGCCTGCTGCGTGGTGGCAAAGATGGTCCACCAAAGACGTTTCAAGCGGCGCACCCAAGCGGGCTTCAAGTAATTGCTCCATGATGTTATCTGGCAAGGATTGTAATGTTAAATAGCTCGAGCGACTCAACACGTTTACAGATGCATCTTCATCCGCTGTGTAGCTACCCGCATGCTGCTGACGCACCTGCTGTAAAAAGCGACCTAGTGGCTCCCCAGCTTGGCTACAGCGTCCAGCAATAATCACTAGCGACGCCCGTAGCGCGTCTGCCTCGAGCAAATGACACAATAACTGACAACTGGCTTCGTCAGCATTGTCAATATTGTCAATGAGCAAGACACAAGGGTGCTTGGCAAACAGGTGGCTTACTGTGTCAAACAGTTCTTGCTGCAAACTGAGTTGGGTAGATGCGTCTGTGGGCAGCAGGTTGAGGCTGGTAGCAGGTGGGGTTTCATCCGCAGATTGTTCATGTTGACCCACCAGTAATGCTTGCAAGCGTGGCTCGAGGCGCAAGTAAGCACCGTCTGGCTCAACCTGTTGGGCGTACCGCCGCAATGGTTTGGACCATGCGTTGAGTACGTTGAGTAATTTGGGATCATCATGACGGACGATGACATTCGCTAGCAGGCGGCCGCGGCTGCGCTGATATACCTCCCGCAGTAAGCGCGTTGCTCCAAAGCCAGGTTCAGGATTGTCAATAACCACAAGCTGACCTTGCTTTGGAAAGGCAGCAAGTGCGTCTGCGAGTACCTGCCATACTGGCGCGCGTCCTAGTAAGGGTGCGTGCAGTAAGCGTTGCTGCCGAGATGATGCTGGTGGCACACTTACGGGTGCTGCTTGATCTTGAGAGGCATCTATCGGTTCGGCTGAGGAGACATCTTGAGGTGAGGGTATAGGTGTGAATGCATTTGAGTGTTGCTCAGTTTGAACGGTGTCTTCAGGGGCAGTAAAACTAGAGTTAGAGATGTTAGATGTGCTCGAGGCAGGCTGAGATGGCGCCCCATGCGCACCCGAGTTATCAGCCACATCAAGCCAGTGCTCACGCGTATTAACGAGCTTGCGCAGCTCAGCTAAAACTTGATTGGCACTGCCGTAGCGTGTGTCAGGCGTTTTGGCAAGTAGCTTAAGGATGATGCCATCTAACTCTGCTGGTACATGATGGTTGTGGCTCGAGGGGGCATCTGGTATTTGGTGCACGTGTGCATTTACCAAGGTAGCCAAAGCTGTTCCTGCAAAAGCTGCACGCCCAGTGAGCAACCAGTACAAGACACAGCCCAAGGCATAAAGGTCGCTACGGGTATCAAGCGGTTGTCCTTGAATTTGCTCGGGGCTCATGTAGGCGGCTGTACCCATTACATCACCAATGTGGGTCAAAAAATTGCTACTCATACTTTGGGCTTTTGCGAGCCCAAAATCCATGACAAAGCAGTGGTTGCCCTCGAGCATAATATTGCTGGGGGTAATATCTTGGTGGATCACTCCTTGGCTGTGAATATACGCTAGCGCATTACATATTTGACAACTGAGCTCGAGGCGTGCCTGCAGCTCAGTAGCATCTGCTGGCGCTTTAGGATAGTGCTCAAATAATGTTCCTCCAGCTACATAGGCCATAACCAAAAACGGCAGGTCATCGTGCTCACCGCTATCAAGAACCTCAATTACGTGTGGGTGACGCAACTGTGACATCAACCGGAATTCGCGTTGAAAACGGGCTTTGTGGTCGTCTGGAGGTAAAGTTAACACTTTGATGGCAACATCGCGCTGATCAACTAGGTCTGTTGCAAGATAGACCGCACCCATAGCGCCTTGACCGATGTGGCGCACAACTTCGTAGCGACCAGCAATTTTTTCTTGAGGGTCAAGCACAAGCTGCCACCATATCTGTGATGGTACACCAATCGTAACGTCAAAATACTCATATTGACGCAATCGTCACGTTAATGCCTTTGGTATAGCGGTAGTGTTTGATAAGGCATTCACTTTAAGAGGATTGAGTCAGCACTCAATCAAGAATGATTCGGATGATGCCCTTTATATAGCAGTTTATATAGCAGTTTCAGAATCAGTCCCCCCACACTGAGCAGGTCGATTTCTACTCCCCTAGGTCATACGAGTAACTGCCACAGGCAGTTACTCGTGGAAATGCTAATAGTACTGATTCATTCGCACTGCTTGTTCAGCTGAATAGACACCTAGTCTCTCCGCTAACGTTGTTGCAAAGTCAACATAGCCATTAGGTAGTGCGGTAATTATATTGCCACTTTCAAGACAAAGTGAATCTTTGTAACGACTTCCCTCCCAAAATCTTGAGGTTAGTTCAACCACGTTTTTGGGAGCACATCTTTCAGTGTAATTATGGGTCACATCATGACCTCTTAGAACGCCACTATCAGCAAGGACAAGAACACCTGCACAAATACCAGCTAAGATCAGCTGGGCGCTATAAAACCTGTGAATAAGATGTTGCACTCGAGCCTCACCAATAATGCCATCAGGATTACCTCCAGGAACAATGAGCGCAACATAGTCATCAGTTTGGATACCGTCAAAGGCAATCTGAGGTTTTATTTGGAGTCCAGATGCATCTGTATGAAGTTCGCCATCCAACGTGACAACCTCTACACAATACTTCTGCCCAAGAATTTCAACAGCGAGCATAGCCTCAAAGGAAATGCAATGTGGGTACAGTAGAAGTAAGACTTTCTTGTCAGACATAGTTTATAAAAAGAGTTGAACAGGGTTGAGTTCTGAACACAGTTACTAAACTCAGACTTACATTACCAAGCCGCCATCCACTGTAAGCGTTTGCCCAGTAATATACGCTGCTGCGTCACTGGCTAAAAACGCAACGGCGTTGGCAACATCTTCAGCAGCACCAAAGCGGTTCATAGGAATTTGGCTCAGGTAGTTTTCGCGTAAGGTATCATCTAGCGTGTCCGTCATGTCAGAGACAATAAACCCAGGTGCTACGGCGTTCACCGTAATGTTTTTAGTCGCGTACTCTTTAGCAAGCGTTTTGGTGAGGCCGATAAGCCCCGCCTTAGCTGCCACATAGTTCGCCTGTCCAGGATTACCGGTAAGCCCCACCACACTGGCAATGTTCACAATGCGCCCCCATTTAGCGCTCATCATGGGACGCAAGGCGGCTTTGCTAATAAAAAATGCACTCGATAAGTTGGTGTTAATGACATCTTGCCAGGCGCCAACCTTCATGCGCAAGGTGAGGCCGTCTTTGGTAATGCCCGCGTTATTTACGACAATATCTAGCCCATCAAACGCTTTTTGGACGTTTTTAACAAGCGCGTCACAGGCTTTGGGGTCAGCAACATCTGCTTGGAAAGCTTGCGCTGTGCCACCTGCTTGCTGAATGTCTGCTACCAGTGCCTCGGCAGGTTCAGCTGAGCGCACGTAGTGAACGGCAACGGTGTGACCGCGCCGCGCAAATTCTGCGGCGATGGCTTTGCCGAGGCCGCGGCTCGAGCCAGTTACCAAGACGCGTTTACTGTTTAATTCAGCCATTAGTGTGCCTCCACAGGCAGCACGAGACCCGCCAGTTGCTCGAGTGCATTATCTAAACTTTTCATGTCATTAATAGCAAGTGAAATTACATTACTTCCCTTTGGCACAATGCGTTTCATGAGGTTAGTAAGTACTGCACCCGAGCCAAATTCTAAAAACACATTGACACCCATGTTCACAAGCGTCTCAATCGAAGCTGTCCAGTACACAGACTGAGTCACTTGCTGAGTAAGCAAATTAATACTATGGTCAGGTGTGGTGATGGCTTTAGCATCCACGTTGCTTACAATAGGATGGGCTAAGGTTTGCCAGCTTACAGCCGCTAAATCGTGTTTAAACGCGTTGGCAGCGGGTGCCATAAGTGAGCAGTGGAAGGGCGCAGAGACGGCTAGGGGTATCACTCTTGCGCCAGCCTCTTTGAGGGTGGTACTTGCAGCTTCCACCGCAGCAACCTCACCTGAAATAACGGTTTGTTGGGGTGAGTTGTAGTTGGCAACCTCAACAGTACCGGGAGTACTTTCACAGACCTCAGCAACTTGGGCGGCATTGAGTTTAAGAATGGCTGCCATCGTACCTGTACCAGCAGGTACAGCGTCCTGCATGTGGCGTGCGCGTGCCCGGACAAGTCTTAGGGCTGCATCAAGTGGTAACGCGCTAGCACTGTAGTAAGCACTAAACTCACCCAGGCTATGACCAGCAGCAGCGGCAAATGCAGGACCGCTTGCCTCAAAATAGGCTGCGAGGGCAGCCGCGCTTGCGGCAAGTAGAGCAGGTTGTTGGTTGGTAGTTAGCGTAAGTGTTTCTTCTGGGCCTTGCCACATGGTCTCGAGCAAGCCTGGCAAAACCGCCTCAGCTTGGTCGAGCACCGTTTTTGCAGCTAGACTATTTTCATAAAAGTTCTGTGCCATGCCGACTTTTTGTGCGCCCTGACCGGGAAATAGCGCCGCAATCATGCAGAACCCCCTTTATAGCAATGAAACCCGCCCCAAGTAAGCACACTGGCCGCCCAAGTCAGGCCGCCGCCAAACGCTACGAGCAGCAAGTTATCCCCTTCTTGAATGCGCTTGTCATCCAGTGCGTGGGCAAGTGCTAGAGGAATACTGGCCGTGGAATTATTGCCATACTCATGAACCGTTACAACAACTCGCTCTGGAGGAAGTTCTAGACGCTCGCGCGCTGCTTCAATAATGCGCAAGTTAGCTTGGTGGGGTACAAATAAGCTAATGTCGTCATTATCTAGACCTGCTTGGTTCACGGCCTCAATCGTGGACGTATTCATGACTCGTACGGCAAACTTAAAGACTTCGCGCCCGTTCATGACTAACTTGTCGCTGAGCGGTTTGCCGCTAGGTAGGCAGCGCCCCACCGAACGAATATGCAAGTGATCTGCCCCGCCACCATCTGACCCAAGCACAAACGACTTAAAGCCAAATTCTGCTGGCACAGCTTCAATAATGGCAGCGCCGGCACCATCCCCAAAAAGCACCGCTGTACTGCGGTCTTCCCAGTTGATGAGCTTAGTTAAAGCCTCGGCACCAATGGCAAGCACTTTCTTGCACATACCGGAGTCAATATAGGCCCTCGCAGCCGACAGCGCATACAGCCAGCCTGAACAGGCAGACAGTAAATCAAACGCGCCCGCATTGAGCTTAAAGTGATCTTGAACCAGTGCGGCCGTGGCTGGAAACAGTGCATCTGGCGTGTTAGTTGCCACAATCACCATGTCTACGCCAGCCAGAATCTGCTCACCGTGGCGGGCGATCATATCGTCTACAGCGCGTATAGCCATGTGAGAGGTGAATTCGTCGTCAGCAGACATGTGCCTGCGTTTAATGCCCGTGCGCGTGGTAATCCACTCGTCGCTGGTATCCATGATGGCTTCAAAGTCAGCGTTGGTCATCACCTTGGCAGGTGCGTAGGCCCCCAGTGCAGCAATTCCTGCACGAGTTGTATGGGAAAGGGTCACAAGTTATCACGTCCTTCTACGTTAACGCGCCATTCTAACCCACTGTTCCAGCCCACCCTGCAACAAAAAAGACTGCTCGAGGCAGCCTTCAATGAGATACAAGTTGTGATATTGACTTGCGAAGCGAGGTTAAATTGCTATCTAGATTGATACAGTTAACCACATACTAGCAATATTTATACAAGTTACTGATGGAACATCACGGTTACAAATGAACTTTCGTATTGTCCCTTGATGCAGACAGCTAGATTTAGTAATCCACCTCGAGGACTTGTTTACCTTTGTAGGTGCCGCATTCACTGCACACAGTGTGGGCTAAAGTTTTGCTGCCACACTCTGGACAGGTTGTCAGCGTGGGTGCGCTCAGCGCGTCGTGAGAACGGCGATTATTACGACGTGAACGGGACACGCGCTTTTTGGGGACGGGATGTTTTGCCATGATGTCTCTCCTCTTAAAATGAACAACGTTTTTTCAAATAACCTTATGTCTTTAGTAGCATAACGGCATCGTTAAGTTGTATAAAACTCAGCCGTGCAAAATAAGTGTCAAGGTGATTGATGTGTACAAACCATCTTGTGCATGTATACGAGCTTGTGCATGTATACGAGACGTATGCATCTTTCAAACTTAATAACTTATGTGATGCATCAGCGTGTTTGTACTACTGGCTGAGGCAATTGAAGATAGCCTCAACAAACAGACGCAACGCACAAGCTTCTATTCTACAGGTCTAAATCTTTAAGGACTGCAAACGGCGATGCATTATCCGGTGATTCTTCGTCACTAATAGGTGAAGCTACGCTGGCAGCCTCAGGATGGTCGTTGAGGTTAATGCCTTCTGAAGATAGGCCCTTGCAGTCAGGGCGGCATAGAACCGTGAGGGGAAGCTCGAGCGCAAAAACCTCGAGCAGTAACTCGCTAATATCAATTTGGGGTCGTTCAATGACTAACACATCTTCGCCATTATCATCGCGTAAACTCAAGCCTCCTTCAGTAGGGCGTGAGCTTGGTGCATAGTCCATACTGTAAAGTAGCGTCGTTGTGAGCGGTACATCTACCTCATCTAGGCAGCGGCGGCAGGGCATTTTAGCAGTGCCAGATAGCTTACCCTCGAGCAGATAGGCGTCATCACTACCGCCAACTCGCTGAACACGTGCACGCCACTCGAGCGGGCCTACTAGGTTTAAATCAAGAGGCGCTAAACGCTCAGGGTCTGGTGAAAGCAACCCCTCAGCACTCAGGTCGTCGCGTTGGTAGCCCAGTAAACTGGTTAAATTAAGCAGGGAGTCTGGCTCGGCAAGCATCCCTGTAGTCTAAGAAGCTGCTCGCTGGCTGTCAATTTGTGGCATAACATGGCGGCCATTTTAGCTGGGTTTAAGCCATTCCTCCAAACGCTTCAAGAGGGAGATTAGAACCTGCTTTTGGGTCGATAAACTTGCTTACAACGAACCTCACTAGAGTCGACGTAAATTTTTTCCTAATGAGCAAATTAGGCGCACCTCACCCATAAATTTTCTAATTTGGTGTACAACAACGTTATTAGGGAGATGATATGACAAAGATCATCGCAAATAAGGTCATTTTAAGTAGTGTCAGTAGCGTGTTAGCGCCTGCTACATGCATGGTTTGCTCGAGCCTATTACAGAAGACTAACTACCAATGAGACGCGCTGCACTGACCCAAGGCGCTGTGAGGCCGTTACTTGCCCGCCTCACCCTACCCATGATTATCGGCATTTTGTCGATCATTACCTTTAACTTAGCAGATACGTTTTTTGTAGCACGCCTAGGTACTGACCAACTGGCGGCGATGAGTTTTACGTTTCCCGTTGTCCTTGTGATTGGCAGCCTCGCCCTTGGTTTGGGTGTGGGCGCATCTGCGGTAATTTCACGTGCCATCGGCGAAGGTGACAGTAGCCGCGTGCAGCGGTTAACTACAGACGCCCTCAGCTTAGCGTTACTTATTGTCGTTAGCGTTGGTGTCATTGGCTTACTGACGATCGACCCGCTATTTCACGCGCTGGGTGCAGAAGATGAGATCCTCGGCTATATTCGTACTTACATGTCCATTTGGTATTGGGGCGTTGGCTTTGTGGTGGTGCCGATGGTTGGTAACAGTGCCATTCGCGCAACTGGCGACACCCGTACACCTAGTTTGGTGATGATGGTGGTGGCTATTGTCAACATCATTTTGGATCCGCTGCTTATCTTTGGCATTGGTCCGTTCCCAGAATTAGGTATTGCAGGAGCAGCTATTGCTACGGTGATTGCTAGGGCTATTGTGTTTATTGTCTCAGTCT
The DNA here is from genome assembly GCA_039034155.1 of Deinococcota bacterium. Lineage (GTDB taxonomy): Bacteria > Deinococcota > Deinococci > Deinococcales > Trueperaceae > JBCCBI01. The sequence continues at coordinate 11,685 of JBCCBI010000056.1, forward strand.
GGGTATTGGTTAAACGAGAAAACATGATTAGCTTTGTACGCGTACCGTGGTCAGACGTTTTTGCGTCGTGGCGAGCTATTTTGTATTTAGGTTTGCCTGCTGCCGCTACGCAGGTGATCGTGCCAGCCTCACTTGGGGTCATTACGCGCTTGGTGGCTGCGTTCGGGCCAGAGGCGGTCGCGGCTATGGGCGTGGCTACCCGCGTTGAGGCACTAGCGCTCACCGTTATTATGGCGCTTGGAACTGTGCTAGGACCGTTTGTAGGGCAGAACTGGGGTGCGGGTGAACTCGGCAGAGTGCGCCGTGGCATCCGGCTAAGCCAACAGTTTTCGGTGCTTTTTGGGGTGGGTATATTTGCGGTGCTGGTGCTGTTTGCCCGCCCCATTGCAGAGGTGTTTAGCAGCGAGCCTGGGGTAGTTGAGGTGATTATTTTGTACTTGACCGTTGTGGCCTCGAGCTACGGTCTGCAGGGCGTCTTACAACTTTCCACAACGGCCCTCAATGTGTTGGGCAAACCCTTTGAAGCTGCCGGGTTATCGCTACTGCGGATGGTTGGGTTATACATTCCGCTAGCATTGGTTGGGCGCTATTTGTTTGGCTTACAAGGTGTGTTTGCAGCAGCGGCAGTAGCAAGCGGCATAGCTGGCATATTGGCGTTTATCCGCTTGCGGCAAGTTACCGCTGAATCCAACGTGCCTGTGACACCCTCAACTTCTGTTTCTGCAAGTAGTCCAGCGCCCTAGAATAGTATTTTAAGCGGACATCTCCAGCTATACTTGCAAGTAACGTACAACGGACTCAACGACGTCTTATTGATGATGTGGCATTAGCTAACTTAAATCACTGAGCAAAAACCTCAGTTGGCAACTCTCGAGGAGGCAACATGGCAACCCATCCTAAAAAATATCGTGGTGAGGTCATCAATGTGACCTATGACGTCAAACGCTGCATGCACGCTGCCGAGTGTGTGAAAAGCGGCCTCAGCCAAGTTTTTGACATGAACCGCAGACCGTGGGTAAACCCAGACGGTGCAGATGCAGACAAAGTTATTGATGTGGTTGAGCGTTGCCCGTCTGGGGCACTTCAATATGCGTTTGTAGAAGATGCTGATACTCACCTTAATACCTCAGAGACCAATGAATCGCCAGAGACTAACAGTGTGCGCCCACAACCGGATAGCGCGCTGTACGTGCGCGGTGACATTACGCTTAAAGATAGTGATGGCAATGTGCTCGAGCAAACCACCCGCCTTGCCTTGTGCCGATGCGGGCAATCCAACAACAAACCCTTTTGTGACTACAGCCATCATGACGCAGCCTTTGAAGATGGTGGTGCGTTGGGTACAACAAATTTAGCGGATGCTGTGGTGGATACGGACGGGCTGCTCGAGCTCCAGACAACACCCAACGGTCCCTTGTTGGTAAACGGTAACTTTGCCCTTCGCAATGCCTCGCACAGCCGCATTCTCTATGGTGACAAAGCTGCGCTGTGCCGCTGTGGGCAATCAAAGAACAAACCCTTTTGTGATGGTAGCCACAGCGCTGCGGGATTTACAGCTGAATAAGCGTTATCGATGATGTTTTAGGGTGCTGATTGGTACAGCCTCACCAAAAACTTGCGCAGCTGGTTGGATGTCACTGGTATCAATTGGAACTACCTTAATGTTGAGCAAGATGCTGCTGCCGAAGCTCGAGCGCGCTTAGAGCAACGGCCTCAAGTTTCCAGTGATGTCTGTTGATACAGATAGCGATAGCGAAATTGGCATGAAAAATATGTCAATTGAGAAGATTAACAAAAGTTACATCAATAACGTGCTAAGTTGGCCGCCAAAATACTGAGCAGTAAACATAACGGACTGTAAAGCAAGTTGTCCATACGTGCAAAACGCGTTCCTCGTACGCGTTTAAACATGCCAACATAGCGAAAATCTCCCACAGTACGCAGCAGGAAAATAGCGCTGAGACCCCACATAGCTGTGCGCAGTGACCACGCAGGTAGTCCTAAGTTGATGAGTTGAACCTGCGCAAGGCTGAGCAAAGCAGCAACAGCTAGAGCAGCAGCCACGACTAAGGTGGCAATGGGCGGCGGTGTAAACAGGGTTTGCTCGCTATCAACCTGAGTAGGAATGACCGCGTTGCTTCCCCAACGCCCGCCAAACGCCCAATAGACATGTAAACCACTCAAAACACACAGGATACTTGCAAGCACAAATGCACTTACAATCATCAGTACGTCATCTTGTTCATTGAGTCAATAGGAGACATGGGCCTTCCAACGAGCGCTAACACCACAATGCTAGCTAGTGCTAACCACCCAAAGCTAGGTCTGCCACCAACTAAGACAAAATTACCCACTGCAGGAAATCCGTAGACAACTGCAAATACTCCCACAATCCAGTTGCGGGCTGCCGCTGACTGCAACCGACCTGCGGCAATTAACAGCACACCACCCGCTAGCCACCCCACCGAGCCAAGTTGATAGGTGGCACGTACAAAGGCAAGTTCTTCTGGCGTGATCTCGAGCAGTTGCAACATGCGGTCCCCTACAATGCCGTGATAAATGGCTGTAAATATGGCCAAGCTACCTGCTAGATAAAGTGCTACGTTTCGCATTGATGCCCTCCCATAGTATGTCCAGAACGTCAAAGATAAAAACAATACATAACTGTATGGTAACTATATGGCCGAAATCCTGACCTGTCAATACACCTCTGTATGGTTAGGTGATATAAAGTGAGGTTCTATGCATCATGTACTTGAAGAATGGGGGCGTTGTGAGTCGTCTAAGCAAAGAGCAGTGGCTTGACCACGGCTTACATCAACTTGCGCAGCACGGCTTTACGGCACTTAAAGCCGACACGCTTGCAAAATCTTTGGGCGTGTCACGAGGTAGTTTTTACTGGCATTTTAAAGATTTGGGGGCGTTTCATAAAGCTGTTTTGGAGCATTGGTATCGCGTTACTGTAGAAGTAATCGTTGATAGCATCGAAGAACAAGAAGTAACGCCGTGTGCCAAGCTCGAGCGCCTCATTCGCATTGCTGTGGGCAGTGAACGGTCTTTGGAGCGAGCGGTGCGTGCGTGGTCGTTTTATGAAGCTACCGTGCAAACGACGTTAGCAGAGGTTGACGCTAAGCGCCTCGAGTACGTCACAGCCTTACTAAATGATATAGGGGTAGATAGCGCGCGCACTCACGCCAAAGCACGCGTGATTTACTGCGGCTATTTAGGTCAAGTTGTACTGAGTGATGACCTATCACAACCTCAGCAAACCAATATTATCGATGAACTTATGTCCATTGCTAATCGAGACTAGAACTAGGTGCGCTATTTAAGGTGCCAATACAACTTGATGTAACCTAAACCAAACGTTGACACTCGCAAGGTACATCCACATGTGGCGTCTTAACGCAGTCACAAATGGGAGAGTGTACCTTATGAACATCGTCTTGTGGATTTTACAAGGACTACTAGCAGCATTGTTTGGCATGGGCGGTACAATGAACATGTTGTGGCTCGAGCCAGCGCGTGAAAATATTGCTAACTTGCCTTATTCTGTTGGCTTTATGCGTATGATTGGCACGTTCCAACTCCTTGGCGCTATTGGGCTGGTGGTGCCGTGGGCAACTAAAATTGCGCCTAAACTTACACCTATTGCTGCCATTGGGCTTATCATCATCATGTTGGGTGCAGCTGGTACCCACCTTGCTGCTAATGAAATTCCCCAAATTGGCGTTAATTTGGTCCTTATTGCACTTCTCACAGTTATTGCCGTGGGGCGCTGGTCAGTGGGGCGTTGGTCTAAGCGTAAGCCTCAGCCAAATGTTTCAGCAACATCCCCAAGTGACGTACATCAAGAACCCTCCTAGAGCGATAACAACACCTAGGAGGGTTTTGGGTTAAGCAGCAACGGCAAGCTGCTGCTCGTACCACGCAAGTGTTTGACGCAAACCGTCTTCGGTAGACGTGCTGATGTCGCCAAAGGCATCTACAAACTTACTGCTGTCTACTATAAAAGGCTTGTTAAATTCATACATCATCTCGACGGTTTCGCGGGCTTCGGGCACAAAAAGTCCACCCACGCGCATCATGAACGTGCCCATACCGCTGAGTTTGGCAGGTTTGCCAAGGTGCGCTGCGGCAAGTTCAATGACGTCTCTTGTTGTGCGAGTTGGTGCGTTAGGGACATGCCAAACTTGACCATACGCGCTTTCATGTGTACCCAACATCACCAAAGCTTTGCCAAAGTCGTCTATGAATGTGTAGCTGTGGAGAAGGTCTGGATTACCCGGTACAGACGCCGTTTTACCTGCAAGAAGCGGTTCAAACACGCGCTCACCTAGTGTAGACGAACGTACGTAAGGTCCATAAAAGTCGGATGCGCGGCCGATGGTTACCTGCAGCTTACCTTCATGATGTGCGTCTAGGGCGGTTTGAGCTAGTTGAGCTCGAGTCATACCCTTGCGCGTTGTTGCTGCATAAGGTAGTTCCTCGTGAATCTTCCCATCAACCTCGCCGTACATATACAGATTATCTGCAAGGACTAACTTGGCACCCGCTACCGCAGTTCCCTCCAAAATAGCCTCTTGCAAGGGTGGAAACTTCTCCGGCCATTGGCTATAGCTTGGCTGAGCGGCTTGATAGACAACCTCTGCCCCGTGAACAACATCACGGACAGCATCTACATCGTAGGCATTTGCTTTATTGACGGTGACGCGTTCTTGCTGAGCTTTGTTAAGCTCCATGTGACCACTGCGGTTTATCATTCGGACGTTCTCGCCACGGTTTACAAGTTCGTTCATAATGGCGCGGCCTACGGGTCCAGTTCCAAAAATGACGTGGTTTGTGTTCATGTCATGACTCCTTTGATTTATTTGAGTTTTTGATTGTGGATATATTTGTTGGTTGATGTTGGCATGGTTGAGGTAGTTGTTATTAACCTCGAGCCAAATATTGATGTTCTAAACGCTAGCTGCGCGCTTTACGAACTAGCAAGACACCTGCAAACGCCCAAAACCAAACGTGTGACACAGTGACGCTCACGGGAATTAGTAAGCCTGGGTCTACACCTGCAACACTGACGAGCGGCGTGTAAAGCGTAAACGCAGAGACCAATCCGTACACACCTAACCACTTAGGAAAATTGGCTGAACGCAGTAGCGCGATGGACACCAGCGTGAACCACATTGCTGCAAATAAGCTGACGCCTAACATTTCACCGATGTTGCCTGCATAGGCGTTTAGGGTCTCGTAGACAATTGAAATTGTTTCTTGAGTTTGTTCGCTTACATCTGGTGCTAAGTAAAGTTGAGCGAGCATTGGCATGGGGTACAACCAGCGGATGATGCCCAACACGCGCAGGACTGCTGAAGCCACGCCAAACCCACTCGCAACGCTAAGTAGTGGTGTGTTGACATCACCTGGTGTAACTACCCGTGTAACTAAGTGGGACAGCGGCCAAAACAAAATGGAATAGATAAGGTAGACGCCGTAGCCTAGCAGCACCATGTCCCAGTTTTCGGTGAGAAGTGGAAAGTTGACGCTAGCAGGTTCGTCGAGGCTGGCAGGCCAATTGATGGCAGCACCTAAAACGACGACGGGTACAAAAACTAAAAATCCTTCGAGGATGAGGAGGAACGCGGTGAATCGCTCGAGCCCCCACTTGCTTCCTTGCTCACTAGCTTGCTTGACATTGCGACCTACACCTTGCTTGACAGATTGAACCATGATGTTGCCTCCTTTAAGTTGTCGTTGCGTTTTTTAACGACCTATATTAAAGGTAGGGTCTACCGTAGCGTGAGAGTCAAGGGGGTCAGTCAATTAGTGAGGTTTGATAACCTCACAAGGTTTATTTATTGTTGTGCTGGAGAGGGTTTGATGATGCTGGTAGGTACTGGAGTCGTGTCGAGCATAATGATAGTGGTGTATCTGAAAAGGTAGAATATGTCAGCTCTTCGATTAGTCAAGGCATTTAGCATATGGAGATTAGAGGCAGAAATGTGCAAACGGGCTTACAACCTATGTATATTGCAGCCTATTTAGTTCCATGAGTACTGTGGAATCAAGTAAGGGGAACAATGAGCATCATTAATTTACGGAGCATTGGAATTACTATACTTTGTTTAAGTTTAGCAGCCTGCTCTTCTAATAATGATCC
>JBCCBI010000057.1:0-17821 GCA_039034155.1 Deinococcota bacterium
CGTAGGGAATGCCCGAGGCCAGGGAATACCCGATGGTGGCAGGGGTGCCGCTGTCCGGTACGGGGCAGACCAGATCGGCCTCGACCGGTGCTTCCCTGGCGAGTTCGCGCCCGATGGATGGTGAGCAAAACCCGGCTCGAGCCAAAGCCATTGCAAACCGAGCGCTATTTTGGAGTGTCGTTGTAGGAGTAGGGTTAGCAGTACTATTTGCTCTTGGACGCCCTCTGTTCATTCGTGCGTTTACAGACGATCCAGAGGTCATTCGGGCAGTGTCTGCGGTATTTCCCTTTGTGATTTTTACACAACCTCTCAACGGACTAGTATTTGTCTGGGACGGTATTTTTATGGGCCTCAACCGGTGGTCGTTTTTAGCGTTTGCGATGATGGCCTCGTGTGCTGTGTCTGCGCTTGTGCTGTTACTGGTTCTTCCTTTTGGCTGGGGGCTGACTGGCGTGTGGTGGGGGCTGGTTATCCTCATTGCTGCTAGAGCTATGACATTTACAGTGCCCTACATTCGCTATTTACGGACACCCTAAACCGCAACCTTGGCACTGCGGTACAAGGACAATTTTACGTGCTTGCTTGTAGGAAGTAAGCCCCCAGTCACTTAGCCTTGGTAACAGCATCTATGAGCTGATATTGACAACTCGAGCCAAACACTACCTACAAATTCACGTAAACTAGACCCATGTCGACCTCACCTGATGACCTACGTTACCCCATTGGTAAATTTCAGTTCCCTGAACACGTTACCGAAGACGATCACGCCCGCTGGCGGCAGATTATTGCGGATACTCCAACCCGTTTGCGCGAGGCAGTAAACGGACTCGATGATAGCCAACTCGATACACAGTACCGACCCGAAGGCTGGACGCTGCGCCAAGTTGTGCATCACATTGCAGATAGTCACATTAATAGCGTGGTGCGCTTTAAGCTAGCACTTACCGAAGATAGCCCCCCCTTAAAACCTTACCGCGAAGGTGAATGGGCTAATCTTGCTGATAGCAGCATGCCCGTTGAGGTTTCGCTTGATTTACTAACGGCACTTCATGCTCGGTGGACGGTGCTGCTCGAGTCACTCATGCCTGCCGACCTACAGCGCACACTGACCAACCCAAATAGTGGGAAATTGGTGCCGCTCGAGCGCAACTTAGCCGTTTACGCGTGGCACGGACCCCATCACATCGCGCATATCACGTCAACCCGTGAGCGCCATAACTGGTAATGCAAGGGTTGGTAACGTACTAAACCCACGTGACCCCTTACGGTAAACTGCACATTTATGTCAGAACCATCATCAGCTAAACAACTACGCGTTGCCATCGTCGGCGCGTCGGGCTATGCCGGCGGCGAGTTTTTGCGCTTGGCACTGGGGCATCCACAGCTTGAAGTCACCCAAATCACCAGCGAACGCTACGCCAAAATGCCCGTTCACTTGGTTCACCCCAACCTACGGGGTGTAAGCCGTTTAAGATTCTCATCAATTGATGACCTCGAGGAAGCTGATTTACTCGTTTTGGGCCTTCCCCACAAAGAGTCTGCCAAGCGCTTTGATGACTTTGCCAAGTTAGCACCCCGGATGCTCGACCTTGCAGCGGACTTTCGGTTAAATGACCCCGACGTGTACGCCAAGTACTACGGCGAACCCCACCCACGCCCTGAGCTGCTGAGCAAGTTTGTTTACGCCAATCCTGAGCTTCACCGCGCTGAACTAGCTGATGCAACTCACATTGTTGGCGCAGGCTGCATCGCTACGGCAACCATACTGGCGCTTTACCCGCTACTCAAACACGCTGTGCCAGCTAAGGGTGACATTATTGTGGAGGCTAAAATTGGCTCCTCAGCAGCCGGCAACCGCCCAACTGACGCAGGTCATCACCCTGAGCGAATGGGCGTGGTGCGCACTTATGCGGCCACAGGTCACCGCCATACGGCAGAAATTCAGCAAGAACTCCCCGGCAAGTTTCCCGTCCACCTCACGGCAACTGCTGTTGAGCGGGTGCGCGGTATTTTGGTGACCGCCCACCTATTTGTGCCAGATGGCTATGCGGACCGCGATGTACTCGGCGCTATTCGCGAAACTTACGACGATGAGCCGTTTATTCGTATTGTGTCTGCCCGCAAAGGCATCCACCGCGTGCCTGACCCGAAAATTTTGGATGGTACAAATTACTGTGACATTGGCTTTGCTATGGACAACGACACCGGCCGCGTGGTGGTCATGAGCGCGATTGACAACCTCGTGAAAGGTACAGCTGGGCACGCCTTGCAAGCACTCAACATCAGCATGGGCTGGGACGAGACACTAGGTTTAGAATTCTTCGGACTTCACCCGTGAGCGCAGCAATTAACCTAGCAACCGAACCGCGCAGTTGGCATAAGACAGTTGCTGATGTTTCCTACCTCATCTCTACAGATACAAGCTTGCTAAACCAAGACTTCATCGTTACCTTTTTGTCTACTCAGTCGTATTGGGCGAACGGACGCCCTGCGGATGCCATCTTGGAAACGATGCGACAGTCACTGTGTTTTGGACTCTACAGAAAGCAAGGTGACAACCTCACTCAAGTTGGCTTTAGCCGAGTCGTTACTGACAATTATTCTTTTGGCTATTTGGCAGATGTGTTTGTGTTAGATGAAGCCAGAGGTCACGGCCTCGGCACGTGGCTCATTGAAACCATCATGACGAATCCACCCTGCAGCACTCTTAAAACCATGATTTTACTGACCAAAGATGCCCACGGCCTCTACGAAAAATTTGGCTTTAGCGTGCCGGAAAATGCCTCGCGCATTATGATGCGCCGCAAGCTTGTGCCAGGCAAGCCAGATGACCGCGCGTAAAACAGCCCTGAGCAGGGCGTATCATGCCATTAAACAAGCCTTGAGCAGGGCGTATCATGCCGTTAAACAAGCCTTGAGCCGCTTACCAAGGCGTTATCTTACTCATTTCCTAAAAAGCTCATTGCAACTGTGTTGAACACGTCAGGCGTTTCCCAAAGCGCAAAGTGGCCTGTGCTCGGTAAAATAGCAAGTTCAGCAGTGGGGATGAGATTCGTCATGGCAATAGTATGTTCCAAACGAATGGCTTCTTCGTGGTAGCCAGCTAGTACTAGCATTGGCGTGCTAATAGCCTCGAGCTGCGTTTCATCGTAGTTAGGCTCGCTACCCCACATGGTTTCGATGTTATTAAAAAATGCATCAATACCTTCAGGATTGGGCGATAGCGCTTTGTAGTCGTTCGTCGCCCGCTCAATATAGGCATTAAACGTTTCATTTTCATCCATGTCATCACGCAGCCCAGCTAACTTGTAGTTGGTCCCACAGGCAACAATCTTGCCTACCCGTGCAGGATAATTGATAGCTAGTTCTAGTCCAATGATGCCGCCATCACTCCAGCCCAACAGGTCAAAGGTGGCTACGCCCAAAGCGTCCATGAGGGTCAGTACATCACGGGTCATCAGCGCGTAGTTGATAGTTTGCTCGCTCATACTCGAGCGGCCATGTCCGCGGCTATCGAGCACAATCACCTGGCGTGTTTTGCTAAACACCGGAATTTGCTGGGCCCAGTAGTCAGCGTTGCCCAAACCACCATGAATCATCACCAGCGGCTTAGCCCCTTCAGCAGCAACTCCGTAAATGGCATAGTACATCTTGATGTCGTTAACCTCTTTGAGACCACTTTCAGTGGGCGTAAGCGGCACGGTCATGCTAGCTGGCATACATCATCACACTCCTAAACGCGCATAAACTTACAATCATTATTTCAAAACAAACTCGCACAATTTCCACAACAATCGTCTCCCTTGAAGTTCAAATTCTATCTTATTGAGGCAGCTTTGTCACTCGGCATCGCTGATGCTTATGTGTAAAATTACAGGTTGATTTATAGACGCTACAATTTGCTAACCTTAGGAAAACACTCAGGATGCTTGAGGATGTCTTCGCTCAACTCAATATCCAATCGGGCTAGTAAACGCGATTCTCAGAAACCTGTTTCAGATTAAGGATGTCTTTTACCTCTGCATCTTTGAAACAAGAAAAATGCTCATGAGGCATCGCATCAGGCTTACCATCAACAACAAGCCTCACGCCATTCGTATCAATTTTGACAGCATAGACGCCTCTATTTTGCTGAGCTGACACGCTTTACAATTCGCTCAATGTATTGATGTTTCCAAGTAAACTAGAACAGACATGCCCCTTACCCTCTCTCTAGCCGACGCACGCCAACTCCTTGCTCGCCATCATTTTGAACAAACAGATAGTAAAGGCGTGTTTGAGCGCTTAGGCAGCATCCAGTTTGACCCTTTAAATCCAGTTGGGCGCAATCACGATTTGGTGCTGCAAGCAAGGGTAGCTGACTACAAAGTGGACGACTGGCAACGCCTTGCGTATGAGGATAGGTATTTGCTGGATGCTTGGGACAAGCAAGCTTCCCTTGTGCGGATGCGCGACTGGGCTGTGCGGCGGGTGTATCACCAGTGGCACGCCAAAAGCTGGCAAACAAAAGTGCTAGAACCTTACGTTGAGGCAGTTGAGACAGTGCGCACTGAACTCACGGAGCGCGGCCCGCTCAGCAGTAATCAGTTTGAGTTTCAACCTCACCGGGCGGAGTGGGAGGGCTCGTGGCACGGTCCCAAACTCACTAAGAACATTTTGCGAGGGTTATGGCATACCGGGCAGGTGGTGACGCACAGCCGCAACAAGGGGCATCACGTCTATGACCTCACAGAGAACGTTGTGCCCACTGAGCTTTTAGCAGCACCGGCTGTGAGTGAACGTGATAGCACGGCGTGGCTTATTTTGTTGCGCCACCACGCAGTTGGCTTGTTGCGCCCCAATCCCAGTGCTGAGGTGTGGAGTTTATATTTGCCTGCTCCTGAACGACGCAAGATTTTGGCGGAGTTAGTATCCGAAGGAAAGTTACTTGAAGTTGATGTCAAAGGCATGCGCTTTCACGTATTGCTAGAGGTATTAGCCAAGCTCGAACACCCCCCACTCCCCCCACGCATGGTGTTTGTGGCCCCGCTTGACCCCATCATCTGGGACCGCAAAGCAGCACTGCATCTATTTAACTTTGACTATCTGTGGGAAGTCTACAAACCCGCTGCCAAACGTGCTTGGGGCTATTATGTGCTGCCTGTATTTTATGGTGACAGATTTGTAGCACGGTTTGACTCGAGGTTCAAAGATCGCATCTGGGAGCTTTACCGTTGGTATTGGGAGGATGATATTACGCCGGATGTGGAGATGTTAGCGGCACTCGAGACATCTGTAAAACAGTTCATGACTTACCTGGGTGCAAGCAAACTTAAACTCCCACGTGGTATGGACAAAAAGACTCGAGCTGCATGGCAAGCTGGCGGTAAGCGCTAAGTCTCATCATCCTGCAACTTTGGTGCGATGACGAATTCACTTATGTCGCGTAGTTCATTCAGGTAAACATCCATCTGACGAATAACCTTGCCATAACTAGCTAGTGTCTTAGCATAGTAGTAGTCGATGATGGCGGCATTACCTTGATACTCAAGCTGCACTACCGCAGCACCCGGTGTTAAGTTACGTTCAAGAAAGGTTGAAACATCGATAGCCTCGAGCGCTGTGGTTAATGTTTGTTGGGCTGACGCTTCTATCTTTGTTTGTGCCTGCCACTGCTGCCCGCGCTGTCTGCGCCGGTAGCTTAGCGTGCCATCAGATACTAATGTGAGTGTCTCGAGCCCCACCGGGTCATCCGACGCGTACTCATTGCCGATTTGGTAGACAAATACCTTTTCTGGATACATGAGCGCACGCAACCGAGCAGCTTCCTGTGGTGGTAATTGTTTCCAGAACGCTTTTGTAAGCACTGACGGTTCTTCTTCTGGCCAAGGCGCTTTAGCTTTGATGTAATTTTCCCGGTCTACTTCAGGCAGGGCAGCAATCACCGCGAGTGTTGAGTGGTTAACGTGCTGAGCGTGAGCGACTGTCCAAGCTGAGTCTAAGCGGGCTAGATGACACCAAAGAAACACTGCATAATCGCGTTCCAGGGAAAGTGTTTTGAGCCACTCGAGCGTGTTGATGTCATCCTGTGTAGCGTTACTGGCAAGGGTTATTGCGACTGATTGCTCTAAGTCTTTGTCACCAATCGGCCACGCTGGCGCTTGCTGAGGGGGTTGCTCGAGATTAGCAAGCACCTCAGCTGCAGTTAATGGCGGCATCACTTCATCCAAAACAGCAATGGCACCTGTACGGTGACGCAAGTCGTCACTCCACAAAAGTTGCCGAATCACCTCAGCGTAATCAGCGCGTGTTGCTGGGCTCGCTTGGCGAATAGACTGCACAAGTCCGTCATGAGGGTACACAAAATCACGCCCTTGCCAGACCGTGCCATATTCAAATTGCTGTTCAACTTGCTTGCGAAGGTGCGTTAGGTGCATCATTAATACTCACAATGCAGCATCAACCAGTCACCAGCATGCTACATCGACCGCCCGGTCACGCGGTCACCAAACGGCACAGCATCACGCTCAACTAGGTCACTACCAACATTGAACAACACAGCATTAAGCAGCATGAATGGTTCAGGTGCTCTTATGTAGCCGCACAGAGATTGGTCAATAAATGCAGCCCGACAAGATGGCGTGATAAACAACACCTTACCCGCGGACTCAGCAACTGGAAAAGGGTCTGGGTCTTCCAGAATATCTGTAATGTCTTCGTCGTAGTCGAAGGCAGATGTCTTCATGCTAGCAAACGCACGGCCTGGATAAAACCGCACGTGACTGGTGTACGGACCAAGGTCACCTACCACGTAAGATGCTTCAAGCTCTAAGCCTTCAAAAACAAGCAAAAAATCGAGTGCTGTGGGGTGAAGGACAAACAGCTCTGCGGCTCGAGCCCAACTTAACCTAGCCGGCCCTGGCAACGGCCGGGGCAATTTGCCGCCTGTCCAACCAGCTTTTTTGAGTTTGTCAAACAAAGCTGGATAGCTATTGGCAAAGCCCTCAAACTTAACTCGATCTTGTTGATAGTCCCACACAAGTTGTACCTCGAGTATCATGTCGCTCAGAGCAAGGCACTTGACTGACACGACTTACACGTATGTGAACACTGGCGCAAATGCCTCCTCCACAAAGTGCGTTACTATAACTAGTATGAAGCGCACGACAGTGGTTTTGGATGAGAAGGTTGAGCTCGAGTTCCTCTGATGATAGTTGTTAAAGTCGGCGGCTCAGAAGGCATTGATTACGACGCCCTCTGTGAAGATGCTGCCAACCTCTGGCAGGCTGGGCAAAAACTAGTCATTGTTCACGGCGGTAGCGCTGAAACCAACCGCATTGCCGAAGCACTAGGACATCCACCTAAGTTCGTCACCAGCCCTAGCGGTTATACCAGCCGTTTTACCGACCGTGAGACCTTAGAGATTTTTGAAATGGTCTACTGCGGCAAAATGAACAAAGGCATCGTGGAACGTTTGCAGCGTCATAATGTCAATGCAGTCGGGCTTTCAGGGCTAGACGGACGCATTTTTGAAGGCAAACACAAAACATCTGTGCGCAGCGTAGAAGACGGTAAGGTGAAAATTTTGCGCGGCGATCATACTGGCACGGTGGAGAAGGTGAATGTGGAGCTGCTCGAGCTTCTGCTCACTAACAGCTACCTCCCCGTCCTCACCCCACCTGGTGCTAGCTTTGATGGCGTGGCTGTCAATGTAGATGGCGACCGTGCCGCCGCCGCCGTTGCCACTGCTCTGGGCGCCGAAGCACTTTTACTGCTTTCCAACGTCCCCGGCTTACTCCGTAACTTTCCAGATGAAGCTAGTCTCATCCCCAACATTCCAGCAAATGACGTGGAAAGCTATTTAGAATTTGCTCAAGACCGTATGAAGAAAAAAGTTCTTGGGGCCGCCGAAGCCGTTCAAGGTGGTGTTGGCAAGGTTATCTTTGGTGATGCCCGCATCCCTCGACCCATTACAGAAGCATTGGCAGGGCATGGAACAGTCGTTGCCTAGTGCCTGCGCGCGTCACATACCAAAACAGCTAGCCTCGATAGTACGGTAGGCTAAAGCATGGCAGGTTGGCTTAGTCATATTTCTGCGATTACGTTCTTATTGGCACTGCGCATTGCAGACCGCTTTGTTGCCCATCAGCTTTACATACATGCAGTTACTAAAGGTCACCAAGACGAGGCGACCTCGCCCCAAGAACTCAACGCTTATTTGCGGCGTTATAGTTTTTTAGGTGGCATTTGGGAGACGCTTTGGTGGGTGCTGGTGGTAGCAGTCGCGTTTTCGTTTTACTTTGTGTTTTGAAGATGGTGTGGCAGACATAGTTACATCAGATGAGGGCTACTCAGCACCTGGATAATACTTTCTTACCTAGCCGTCCAACCCAAATCAATACTTTGGACAGAGCCAGTAATACCCCAAGCGTCTTCAGAACACAAAAACGCCACATAGTTACCGACATCTTCCGGCTCGAGCAATTTCTTCACGGCCACATTTTCCAAAAATACTTTTTCTTCAACCTCACTTTCTGCAATCCCGCGACTTTTAGCTTGGTCGGCAATTTGCTTTTCAACCAAGGGCGTACGCACATACGCGGGACAAACTGTGTTGCAGGTGAGGCCGTGCTCACCGCCCTCGAGCGCCGTCACCCGCATAAGCCCTAAAAGTCCGTGTTTAGCCGTCACATAGCCAACTTTGTACGGACTTGCTGTCAAACTATGCGCGCTACCAATGTGCACAACCCGCCCGTGACCCGAACGAATCAGGTAGTCCCACGCGTACTTGGTGAGTAAAAACGGTGCCGTGAGCATGAGGGCAATAAGCTTATCCCAGGTTTGTTCAGGAAAGTCAGCAATGGGATTGATGTGCTGGAAGCCCGCGTTATTCACCAATATGTCTAGCCCGCCCAAAGCCTTAACGGTATCCTCAACGGCGTGTTGGCAACCCGCTTGAGTGCTCAAATCTGCTTCGACAAAGTGTAACCCTTCATCGGCTGCAATTTGCTGCCCTGTTTCTGCGTTGATGTCCACAATACTGACCTTGTGCCCTTTTGCTTTTAGGGCGCGTGCTGAGGCTAAGCCGATGCCGCTCGAGCCACCTGTCACCAGTGCTACACGTTCCATCATTCCCCCTTGAATCTATGGTTACAGTGTTTGAAGTTAATGACGATAAACAACGACTGTGATGGCCTCAGCCTACCTCACCTAGGTCGTGATGAGGCTTCGTACAACACAGCTTAAATTCTTAGATTTTTGGCGTGATTGATGTTTTTTAGCATCTGATGGGTCAGTGCTTGTTTAGAAATACCTTGTACCGATTCCGATTAAACACTTTATAAACCCCTGCGGGCTTTATGTCGTTTCCATCGGAATCGGTAGCCGTTTCTACACCTTCTAGGTGGGTTAATTCGTTAACGAATTAACCGGAAAGGGTATTAGACAGTTACCACACCGCGTGCGTAGCGCATCTTGGCGGTTAGGGTGCGGCCAATATTACTTAAAAGCGTGACTGTCATGTTGGGTGCCGTTTGTTTAATAATCTGAAAGTCCATGGCACTCAGGCGGTAAAAGACAGCATCTTCCGTAACGGTGACGGTGGCGGTGCGTTTACTGCGGGCATCTAGCAGCGCGGTTTCACCAAAAAACGTGCCTGCCGCAAAACTGCCAATACGCTCGCCACCTTTGCTTACATCTACTAGGCCCTTGGCGATGAAGAATACGGCGCTACCTGCATCACCTTCTTGAAAGATAGCGTCACCTGCACTAAAGCGCTCGCGGTGCATAAAACTGTTGAGGATGGCCATGTCGTCTTCGGACATACCTTGCAGTACTGTAATATCTTCAAGAGCAATTTCGTCATCGTCCATATCTGCTTGGCGAGACTTTTTGAGGTTGGAAAGGTAAAGCCATTTGGGATTATCTGCCAGCACCTTAAACAGATATTGCGGCAGCGTATCCTGTAGAAGTTTGTCTTCAAAACACGCTAGTGCAACGTCTGTGTCTTCAAAAAGATGATCGTCATCAAAACTGTCTATAATGCCTGTTGTTTCCAAAAACTGCCCTAGTTGAGAGCTGCGGGCAACCCCACTTAAGGCGAGTTCTTTGCCGTCGTTGGCAAGGCGTCTGTTGAGTTGCTCCACCAAACGGGCGCTGGTAATATCCATGTCATTCACGCGGGTAAGATCCAAAATAAGATACTGCTTGCCAGCCTCAGCTAAGGCTTCAACTTGATTCACAATCGTATCGGCAGAGGCAAACGAGATGAAGCCTTCAAGTTCAACCACACCAAGTTGCGCACCGTTTTCACTCAACGCCTCGAGCGACTGATCATCACGTTGTTTGCTCGAGTGCTGCATGACCGCATCGTAGTTGCGGCGGATAGTTGCTTTGCTCATCTTAAAGACGTACAGCAATACAGAGAGCACCAAGCCGACTGTAACTGCCGTGACCAAATCTGCCACCAGGGTTACACCTGTAACTAGCAAAATGACGATGATGTCGCCCCACAGGGAACCACGTTGACGGATTTTGCCTGTAAAAAAGTCCCGCAAAAGCCGCAAGCTCCACGGATCAGCCAACGAAAACGCCACAATAATTAAAATGCCCGTCATGACAATGTTGGGCACCAAGCCCACCAACGTCCCCAGGAAGTACGCAATAATGAGCGTAAAAAGTCCCCACATCATGCCAGATAAACGGCTAGTAGCACCCGCGCGGTGACTCGCCGCACTTTGGCTAAACGAGCCTTCTACGGCAAGGCCGCCCACGCTAGCCGCCGACATATTGGCAAAACCTTGGGCGATGAGTTCACGGTTTACGTTCGTGCGGTGGTTGGTGAGCGTTTGCAGGCTGAGCGCCACCAGCAGGGTTTTAGTTGAGATAAGTAAAGCTGTACTAAACGAGGCTGAGAGTAGCGTGGGGAAAAGCTCGAGCATCCCCTCGAGCCGCAACACGCTAAAAAAACTTGCCAAATAATTTTGCGGTACACCCGGACTTACAAACCCTAACCTGTCGCCAACAGCTCCACCTAGACCAACAGCTACAGCCAAGTAGTACAATAGCGATCCACCCAACAATGCGAGCAACGCGTCTGGCACGCGTGTTGTGATGCGCGAACCGTACCACATAAGCAGCGCAGTTGTAACCCCAATAATAAGCTTGAGCGGTTGAAAATTAGCAAATCCCGAGGTGAAGCTCTCGAGCCCCAGTAAATCAGGAATTTGGTCAAGCAGTACCGTAAGCGCTAGTCCGTTCAGCAGCCCGCCAATGACTGGGTAAGGAATAAATTTAATGAGGTTACCAGCTCGAAAAAAGCCAAACCCCACCTGCAGTAGACCCGTTAAAAACATCACCAAAAACGCAACAGTGACAACAATACTGGTAAACGACGCTGGGTCAAGTTCTGCACCTACGCGGCTAAAGCCAGGCATAAACAGCTGGGCCATAAGCGAACTGGCAACGAGCGCCGCCGCCGGCGATGGGGCTGAAATAAGTGACGGCGTGCTACCGAGCAGTGCAGCCATAAAACCCGCAAAAATGGCACTAAAAAAGCCTGCGGTTACCCCAATGCTGGCATAAGTTGGCCCCAGTGGCGCAAATGCAATAAGCCCGTAAACAATGTTTTTAGGCAGGCCAATAATGGTTGCGGCTAGCCCACCTGCAAGATCAGCGCGTAGGTTATTTAGTGAAGGTAACTTGTAAGCAGGCAGTTGTTCGGTGCGCATAGTGTCCTTTGAGGAAGACCTTGAGGTAGCAGTACGACTCATCCGTCATGTTTCATTCGCTGTGTTTCATTTATCGTGTTAAGCAACATCTATTGTGTTAAGCAACATCACAGTGTTCAGATAATCTACGGTAGAGCATATCTGGTCACGTCATCAAGGTACTAGCTGACGTTTTCATGACAAAACTTTCGATGTCGAGATGGCATCACTGAGATGGCATCATTAAGGTCTGTCTCGTCCATCATCAAAAATTACGGTCTTGTTGGCATTTGATGACAGCACAACTTGCTTCAATGAGCTTCTAAACATAACAACCGATAGACTCTCTGACACATGTTGTATCTGTCGAGTACCGGGGAAACATCAAGCTTGTGACCATCTTCTTTAGCATAAAGAAAAGCCCTCTGTCACATTGTTTAATTCACTACTTGACATTCTTGGTTAGGTACGATGAACTGTGCGCTGGTTTTCCAAACAACAGGAGCCTGGGCAACAGGAGCTTGGGCAACAAAAATCTCAACGCAAAAATCTCAGGTAGGGTAAACGTCTTGTGCCAGAACCTACAGCATCATTTGAACAAGATCAACAGGATACATTTGCTATTCGTCCACGCTTAGCCCTAACAATAGGCGTACTCGCGGTGAGTACCGCGGCGGTGTTTATTCGCTTAGCAGCTGCTCCTGGTGTGGTCGTGGCGCTTTACCGCATGTTGTTTGCCAGCCTTGCCCTTGCGCCGTTTACGATACGCGGCCTCAAACGCACGCCACTCACCCTCCAAAATGCACCTTACGCTATCCTGGCCGGACTTTGCTTGGCAGCTCATTTTGCGACCTGGATAAGTTCCCTCAGCTACACCAGCGTGACCGCGAGCGCCGCTCTAGTGAACACTAATCCGCTTTGGATGGCGCTGTTTAGTTGGCTTTTTTTGGGGCTTGCCCCGCCGCTCACCGTGTTACTTGGTGCAGTACTAGCTGTGCTGGGCGGCGCACTGATTGGCTTTGACGGCTCGAGCATCGGCAGTCAGCCTGCTCTAGGTAACAGCTTAGCGTTAGCTGGTGCAGTTGCTATCTCTGCGTATTTGTTACTAGGACGCTCAGCGCAGCGGCGTGGGCTCTCTCTACAAGCTTACGTAGGCAGTGCTTACGCAGTTGCAGCACTCGCCCTGTTACCGCTACCGTTGGTGTTTAATTTACCCTACGCACCGTATCCAGCGCTTACCTGGCTGTGGCTTGTCTTACTGGCGCTTGTCCCGCAGCTCATTGGGCACACCAGTTTTAACTATGCGATGAACTACGTGTCACCCACCTTGGTGGCAACCATCATTTTGCTCGAGCCTATCGGCGCGGCGTTACTAGCGCTTATTGTCTTTACAGAGGTTCCCTCAGTACTGACTGCTATTGGTGCAGGTATTTTGCTGGTTGGGGTTATCCTCACGGCGCGTAATAACCGCAGTCAAAGCGATAAGGCATCATCTGAACAAGCATCCTAATTGTGCCCGCTGATGTTTCAAACCCTGTTTAAGCGTTAAGGTAGCAAAATTAGCTAACTCAGTTCTGGATTTGATGCTGCTTGAGAGGCTATCTCCCTCAAATCAACTTTGACTTCATAAACGACACCAGTGGTGATGTGGCATAGTATCTGCATGGAACGAATCATCTTGCAACCTCACGTGCGTATTGGCGACCCGCATATGAACAGTGACGACAAAAATCGCCTCAGCATTTTGGCAAACGTGGTTGAGCCGCTGGTCAGCCGGGATGCCGCTGGACACATTCGCAGCAACCTCGCTAAAAGCTGGCAGGTCTCAGATGACGGGCGGCAGTGGCAGCTCGAGCTACACGACAACATCACATTTAGTGACGGTACGTCCCTTATTGCAGCTGATGTTGTTGCCAACTTAGCGCGCATTCGTGACGAAGACTTAGGTGGGGAGCTTGGTACGGCTGGCGTCTATCAAAGCTACCTAGCAGGTGCGCAGATTGACACCATAGGTGACACTGGCGTGCGCATTGACATGCCTGAACCCGCTTCAGAACTGTTGGATTTGCTCGAGCGGTTCCCCATTATGCCGGAAAAGCATTTGGGGGATGCTGTCTCAGCAGCGGATATCATCGGCACGGGCGGTTACAAGCTTGTGGATGTGACAGATGATGCCGTGGTGCTCGAGGCATCCAAAACTTACTGGCGTGACACAAAGGCAATTGAGAGGCTCGAGTTTCGTGCCCAAGCTGACCCCGAAGCACGCGTTAACGCCTTGCTTGCTGGCAAAGCACACATCATTAATGAAGTGCCCTTGGCACACTTACCAGACGTTGTGCAAAGTGCTCGCCTTGTGAGTTTGCAGAGTACGGTCTGCGTCATTGTTATGTTTAACCTGCTGTCAGAGGCCGTGAGTGATGCCCGTGTACGTCAAGCCCTCAACTATGCTGTGGACAGCAAAGCCCTCATCAAATCACTGCATCAAGGCTACGCGCTACCCCTGTACGGGCCCCTGCTGCCGTTACATGCTGGCTTTGACAGTAGTATCAGCGGCTATGACTACAATCCAGACAAAGCGCGTAGGTTGCTTGAAGACGCTGGTCTAAGTGAGATTAGCCTTGTTTTAGACGCACCCACCATTCACCCACACGAGTCACCTCGGTTAGTTAAAATGATTGCTCAACAATGCGCTGAGGTAGGTATTAACCTCACCGTCAAGTTGCACGAAGACCGTCCAGCTTATGCGGAGATGGTGCGAGCTAGCGCTAGCAACGTGCAAGATGCGTGTGTGTTTGACTCGAGCCCCATCAGCAGTTACCGGATTTTGCGCGAAAAATTTCATTCTGGTGTGCAAGGACCGTGGTGGTTGGGAAAACTGCGCTTTGGCGATGAGGTTTGCCGCAGCCGGGGTGATTTGGAGGATTTCGCTGATGAGGACGCGGGTGCGTTTTCCCTTCTTGAAGTCGTGACGGTCCCCCGCGGCGGGACCATCGGCGGGGACGAGATGCTGAGCGAGCACGCCGCGCAAATTCATACTCAGCTGGCGGAGTACGCCCGGTTGCTCGTCGGAGGGGAAAACCGAAACGATTCGTTGGATCGCGCCGGCGCAGTCGGGAGCGTGAACCGTTGCAAAGACGAGGTGCCCCGTCTCCGCTGCCGTGATTGCGGTGCGGATCGTTTCGCGCTCGCGGATCTCGCCGACGAGGATAACGTCGGGATCCTGCCGAAGTGAAGAAACCAGCGCGGTCTGGAAGTCAGGCGCGTGGGTTCCGATCTGGCGCTGGTCTACCAGCGCCCGGTCGGAGACATGCAGATACTCGACCGGATCTTCGATCGTGATGACGTGGACCGGACGGGTCTGATTGATGTGATCGATCAGTGTAGCGAGACTGGTGCTTTTTCCCGATCCGGTCGGCCCGGCGACGAGAACCAGCCCGTCGGGCAAATCGCACCACTTGATTGGCGACTCTGGCAATCCCAGCTCGGCGAGCGAGCGAAATTCGTTCTCAAGACGACGCAAAGCGATCGCGTAGCCTGGGAGACGGCGGTAGATATTGAAACGGAAACGCCCCTCGCCATCGTCGCCCACCGTGAGGGCACCGTCGAGCGAACCGGTCGAGGGGATGGTTTCCTCGGTCGGGCCTTCCGCGAGTTCTTCGGCGAGGAATTCCATTTCCTCTTCCTCGAGGACGTCAGGGTAAGCGTCCAGCTCGCACAGTTTCCCGCTGATGCGGAAGAGAGGACGGTTGCGTGGCGCGAGGTGCAGATCGGACGCCTCGGTCTCTAGCAGGGTGCGAAGATAACGGTTCAGCACTTTTCTCGGAGAGATTGTGTCTACCTCCGCCATCTCAACGCTCTCAGAACTGTCGCGGATGCCAATCATCTGCAGATCCAGAGATTCCAAAGATGGATAGTTCGATTTCCCTCGACCGTCGATTCCATCTCGATTCCAGCGGGCACCAGTGGCAGGTTCGTTTGGCCGATCGCCGAGATTGTGCGGCGCATCGCATCGTAGCTACCCGCGAGGCGGAAGCGCCACAGCTCGGCCGAGGGAAGAGGTTCGAGTAAGGCCTCGAAATTTTTGCGCTGCTCATCGTCGGCGACGGCTTCCTCGACGAGGACGACTCCATTGCCGGCAAGCACATTACCGACAAACTCGCCTGCTTTTGCCTTCGCATCTGGGTCCGTCCAGAAAGCCTGGATCGCCTCGTTTCTCTCCCGCCTCTCTTTCGCTGCGGCCTGCTTCTCGCGGACTTCTGCCCCGAGCTTGCTTAACTCAGAGAGCACTTCCGCCTGTTCCTGAGCTGTAGGCAAACGAGCCTGCGCCACCGCGACCTGACGCCGCAGATCCTTGCTGTCCTCCCCCTCGGGACGAGCGATGAAGATCGCATACACCATCAGGAGAATCCCTGCGGGAAGCAGAGTCACCATGAGGCTGTCACGTGGAGTGAGTGGTTTCATGCTCGGATTGGGATTTCAAAAATTGACCGAAGCGGTCGTGGTGCCACGCGGAGCCACGGAGATGCCGGCGCTTTCAGCGTCAGCGGTTTTCTCGACCCCATCCTGGGGCTCGGATGCTTCGTCCTGACCGATTTCCTCCTCAATCGAGACTGGGCGCCCAGGGGTGAGCCGGATTTCGTAGCTCCAGGGACCTCCGTCGGGTCGCAGCATCCGCGCGGTGCGCCGGACGAGCGCGGCACGCCAACCATCCGAAGCGAGGGCCGCGTCGATCTGACTCGCGAGAGCTTGTGGGGCGTTGAAGGTGGTCGCCGCCCCGGTGACTATGGTATCGAGCTCGTCGGGGCGGAAGTCCACCACCACCGCCTCCGTCACTTTCGAACCTGTCGCGATGCCATCGAGGAGGGCTCCGATCCGGCGGCGATGGGCATAAACATTGACATCGCTACCGCCCTGATCTGCCTCTTCGGACTTGATCTTCTGTAGCTCTTGCTTCAACGCACTGATCTTCGAGCGCGATTCCGCGACCCGCTCTGCGGGAGCTTTGAGTCGCTCAAGATCGGACTCCAGATTGGCCTGGATGCGCTCGGTCACGAAGTAGTGTCCGCCAAGTAGCACCGCCACTGGCACTGCGATCAACGCCGCTCGGGTTGCGATTGCGGCACCGGATGTGGGCGGTTTCGGGACTTTCACTACCGGTTGACCGAGCAGCTTGCCCGAGAGGGGATCGCAACTGTTTGCTAAAGCGCCACTCCAGATCGTGACCGCCTCGATCTCTGAGAAATCGATACGAGTGATCTGAGGCGGAACTACCGGGACTGGTGGCGGTCCAGCCTGCCCTTCGTCGCCTTGGCGAAGAGGGGCGACCGGGGCTCCGGGAATCGGAACCTCTTTAACTGGTGATTCTGTGACTTGGGTTTCCGGGATCGTGAGTTCCGCATCCGCTACTCCCGCGAGGAAGCGCAATCCATCACTGGTTTCGAGCAAGGCGGTCATGACACGACCATCGACCTCGGCTTCGGCAAGTGCGTCGGGACCATTCCAGCCGTGCAAGTCGATCCGCTCTCCACCGGGCGCGTGGAAGAGAGCGAACTCATTCCAGACCTCGAGCTGAGGGGCAATGGGGTCGAGCCGGACCCCAGCCGGGTGCCCTACCTCAACAAGACGACTTTTCGACGCCGTCGCGACTGCCGTTCGCATCGCCGCGACCTGACGCATCGCTACCTGCACCACCCAGCAAACTGCGATCCCCGGCTCACCCGGCAGTCGAGAAGTCGCCGCGACCGCCTCGGAGGACGAAAGCCCACTGATTGTCTGTGCCTCCAACTCCGCCGAAGTGCGGAGATCTTCTCCCGTGTCCGTCGGGATCTCCGCGATCACCGTGCTGACCCGATCGCTCAGAATCGTGATCTCGGGCGCCGGTTTAGGGCGGAGTTTGAGAAGCGGCGCGATCCAATCCGCACCCGCGGTCGGCCCCATCGGATCGAAGGCGTGAATGCCGACTGGACCATTAAGATCGTCTTCCGCCGACTCCTCACCGCGATACACCGCCGCGACCTCGAAGCGACCCGCCGCATTGCGGAGGTCAACACGGTAGTGGTGGCTACCGGCTTCGATGAGGAAGGTTTTGGCTGGGCGGGACATCGGAAGTTATCAGTTATCAGTGGTCAGGGAAC
>JBCCBI010000058.1:0-17786 GCA_039034155.1 Deinococcota bacterium
CCCTAACCCTAACCCTAACCCTAACCCTAACCCTAACCCTAACCCTAACCCTAACCCTAACCCTAACCCTAACCCTAACCCTAACCCTAACCCCAAACCCCATGCGTCATTCGTTTTTATGTCTTCGGGCCTTTAAATTTAAAGCCACTCAAACTCAATAATCAAACTCATGAAAACGTCTTTTTCTTCCAAAAAGCCTTCGCTGTCCATGGAAGCTGTGATCGGCTTTTCCGGCTCCGTGAACAACTCGTTGCACATGCACCAGCAATCCTCCTCACTGATCTACGCCTTGGGCTCGACTCTCTGTGTGCGCGAGCTCGAATCGCAGACCCAGAGCTTCCTGCAGGGCCATGAAAAACCGATCACCATCATAAACATGTCAAGATCGGGCGACCTGATCGCCTCCGCAGACAAACAGAAGTCAGGCTTCTTGAGCACCATTTTGCTTTGGGACTGGAAAACCAAGAAGGTCCGACACCGGCTCTCAATGCACAAGGAGGAGGTGCGTGCTCTGTGCTTTTCCGAAGACGATAAATACTTGGCGAGTGTCGGCGGCCCCGAAGACAAGAGCAGGGTCATCATCTGGTGCACCGAGACCGGAAAGGCCCTCTACGGGAAACCGCTGAAAGGCGACAAGGAGGTGAAGGGTATCCAGTTCTTCCGCAACGACAACAGTCGACTGGGACTCGTGTCCCACTCCACCATCGAACTCCTCCGAATCGACTGTCATGCTCGCAAAATTGAAAGTAGCAAATGCAACATTTCCAATCTGAAACGGAATTTCCTGTGCATGGCCATCGACGCCGACGACGAGTTCTTATATGCCGGCACCCAAACCGGCGACATTCTGGAAATCCAGTTGGCCAACGGCATCTTCAAGAGAGTGGCTCCCGTCAAAAACTTGTTTGGAAACGGGGTTCGCCTGATCAGAGTGATGCCCAATGGAGACCTGCTCGTCGCCAGCGGCAGCGGCACCATTGCCCGAATCGACATTCAGCGCCTCAAAATCCAGAACTCATCGGAATTGGAAGGCAGCATCACGGGACTGGCTTTGGCCCGACAGGAAACCAGTTTCTTCTGCGGCACTTCGCGAGGCAACATATACTTCGGAAACGCCTTTGATCTGCGCATGCATTTGAAGGCTTCTTGCCACTTCTCCAAGGTGAACGCGGTGGTCTTCCCACACGAGTACGCGGAAGTGTTCGCGACCTGCGGCAAAGAGCAGGTTCGAATTTGGAGCGTCGAGTCTAAAAAGGAGCTGCTGCGCATGAGCGTTCCGCATGTCGAATGCTACGACATCGACTTTTCACACGACGGGAAAACTGTTCTGAGCGCCTGGTCGGATGGTAAAATCCGAGCCTTTCTGCCTCAATCCGGCAAACTCCTTTATGAAATTTTGGATGCGCATGTGGGAGGCGTCACGGCCCTGAAAGGGACTCTGGAAAGCAAGCGCGTGGTTTCAGGCGGAATGGACGGGACCATCCGCGTGTGGAGCTCTGGAGCACGCAAGCAGAGTCTGCTGCGGTCGATGAAAGAGCACCGTGGGCGCGTCTGGAGCATCCGAATCAATCCCAACAACAAAGAAGCTCTGTCGTGCTCGGCCGACGGATCGTGCATTATTTGGGACATCGAGAACTACTACCGGATTCTCTGTATTTTCGACAAAATAGTTTTCAAAAGCATCGTGTATCATCCCGAATGTGCCCAGCTGCTTACTACAGGCTCTGATCGACGTATCGGGTATTGGGAAGTATTTGACGGGCAGCTTCTCCGGTCTCTGGAGACATGCGACAAAGAACAAGGTGAAATAAGCTCATTATCGATGATGAAAAACGGGCAACACTTTCTCAGTGGAGGGTCCGATGGAGTTGTCAAAATTTGGGATTACGATCTCGGTGAGACCCTTTCGGAAAATGAAGGACATTCGGGAGGAGTCGTGGCCCTGACAGTGTCGCCCTCCGAAGACAGAGTGGTTTCAGTCGGAGGTGAGGGAAAGGTGCAATAAGAGGTGCAAAAATTGCACAGATAATGACAAGGGTAACTAAAATGAGCCCTGTTAAAGAAAGCGGATTTCGGGACAGAATAAATAAGCTTCTACGCACGGTTAAGACGATCTACTCGACAAACGAATGCGCGGATTAATAATGGATACCAACGTATCGACAATAATATTGACCAAAATAAACGTTGTAGCAATGACTAAAACGGTCCCGACAATGGCGTTTAAGTCTTTACGTAAAATCACCTGGACCCCGTAACGAGATAAGCCTGGCCATGCAAAGACGGCCTCAACCAAAAAGGCGTTACCTAGCATGGCTGCAAAATCTAGACCGATGATTGTGAGTGAGGGAATAAGTGACGGGCGAAACGCGTAGCTATTGGCAATACGGCGGTTTTTAAAACCAAACGAGCGCGCCATTTCAATATAAGGCTTGTTGTAGGTTTCTACCATGTTGGCTCTGGTGAGCCTAGCGGCTTGACCAATACCCGAAAGTGCCAGTGCAAACGCGGGTAAAAAAATATGCCTAGCTGCACTTGCCAGGGCTGCAGCATTGCCAGCTAATAAGCTATCCAAAAGTAAAAACCCTGTACGTTGCTCGAGCGACATGTCAAAATCAATGCGTCCAGCAATTGGAAAGAGTGGCAAAAAGTAAGCAAAAAACAGCATAAAAATAACAGCCCACACAAAGCTAGGCGCTGAAACGCCCAGTAAAGAAATGAGCCTAACTACGTGGTCAGGCCATTTGTCACGGTAGCGCGCAGATAAAATACCTAGTGGTAAGCCAAGCAAGATCATCATGAGACCTGCTACTAGAATAAGCTCGAGGGTTGCAGGTAGAAATTGGGCAATGTCTTGGGTTACAGGGCGGTTGGTTAGCAGTGAAACGCCAAGATCACCCTGTAGCAGTTCTCTTAAAAAAATACCATACTGGATAAAAATAGGCTTATTAAGGTGAAGCCTATCCTGCAGATTTTGCACTTGCTCAACGGTTGCATTTGGCCCCAACGCAATACGAGCAGGATCGCCGGGAATAACCCTGGCAATACAGAAGATAAGAATAGAAACCCCAACTAAAATAAAAATAGATGTGGCGAGCCGTTTGACAAGCTGTAAAAAGATAGGATTCATTATAGTTGGGGGCATAGTTGCAAAGATGTAAAGCGTAGGGACGCAAGGCGTGTGTCCCTACGGTAAGACTTGATTTATTCCTGCATTTCCATGAGTCTGAAGCTAAACCCTAGCCCGTCGACCCCAAACGCTTGACTTGGGTCAGTCATGGCTGGCACGCTCACGCGGCTACTTGCTGCAAACACAGATTGGCGATCAAACCCGTAGATAGTTGGGGCAATTTCCATAAGTCTTTCATTTAAGCGCGTGTAAGCGGCTGCACGCTCAACTTCATCTGTGGCTTGGCGGCCCTGGTCAAGGTAGGAATCAACAAAAGCGTCATCGAGGTACTCTGGTGATTGCCATGTGCCTGGGTTTGAAGAGTGATACATGCCGTAAAGAAGCGTATCTGGATCACCTGTTACAGCGTTTACAAAAAGCTGCGAAATGTGTGGGGTTGTTTCTGGGCTCGAGACTTGCTCGCTAAATGAAGCCCACGGAAGCTTCTGGATTTCTGAATTGATGCCTAGTTCGTTGAAGTTAGCCTGCATAAGAAGTGCTAAACGTTCTTCGATGGGTACTTCTGCAATCCATGAAATTTCTAGAACGAAGTCGTCTACACTGTAGGGGCAGTTTGTCATATGCTCCCTGGCTGCAGCTAGGTTTCTGCTAAGTGTATTTTCTGCTGGGTTTGAGCCAAGCATACCAACAGGAATAGCACCTGAGGCTGGGCTTCCTTGAGAAATATTGTCGGTAACTGCAAGCAGTCTCACGGCTGATTCGTAGTCAAACGCGTTGGCAAGAGCTAGGCGGCAATTTGCATCGTCAAGGGGTGCTTTTTGGGTGTTCATCTTGAAATAGAAGGCACCCGTGCCGGCCTCAGTTAAAAGCTGTGCGCCATCTCGAGCTAGGGCACCTAGAACTTCTGGCGGTAACCACTGTGACGAAATGTCGTGCTCGCCATTGCTAATGAGTGTTCTAACGGTTGCGGCTTCTAGCCCGTAACGCAAACGAACAGTGTCTGGTGCTAGGTCTGCAACACCTAAAAAGTAATCTGCGTTTTTAGCCATCACGGTTTCTTCTTGGGGGTTGTGTGAAACAACACTGTAGGCACCCGTACCTGCTGATGTGCCCGATAAGAAAGCGGAACCCCAATCCCCCATGTCAGCATCGTCACCCTCGCTGAGATTTTCCATAACAAGTGCTTTATCGACAATGGGTAAGCGAATAAGTGCAGAAACAAAAGGCGCGTTTGGTTCAGAAAGCGTGAACGTAACGCTGTACTCACTATTTGTTGTAGCACTCTCAACGACGCCAAACAAAAACGATAATCCTGCTCCTAAAGCCTGCATGCGCTCAAAAGAAAAGACTACATCTTCTGCAGTAAAGGGGTTACCACTTTGGAACATGACATCATCACGTAAATTAAAGGTGTAGCTGTTTCCATCTGCTGACCAGTCAGTCGCAAGGTGAGGTGATAACCCCGGACCACCTTGCGTTGGTAAAACGAGCGTATCGTAAAGATTAAACATAAGAATGCTATCTGCATAATCAGACGCTTTGGCGGGGTCGAGTTCACCCACAGGCACTTCATCCAGACTAAGAACCGTCTGAGCAAATGCTGTGCTGACTACGAGCATGAATGCCAAAAGGGACAATGCTTTTTTCATATTTCCTCCGAAAAGATAGTTACTCTAAAAAGATACTTGGGTAGCTGTGGTTAGGTTGAGTTGAGCGTCTGATTCTCCTTCCTAAACTGTAGATTTCTAGGATGTAGCCGAAACGCAAATCTGTTTGATTTCAGCCAAAGAGTAGTGAAGTTGTTGGCTTGTGTAGGCAACGATGTCGTCTATGTTGTTCTTGCGGAATAATGCAATTAGAGTCACATGCACTTGAACTGTATGTTGTTGCTGTGATTCATCATAGAAAAACTGTTGACGAAAACGGTTGGCTTTATCCAAGTAATTCATGGTGAGTTCAAAAAGCTGAGGTCGGTTAGATAAGCTAAATAGGTACTGGTAAAACTGCCTGTTAACCTGAAGTGATTGTTCAGCGCGTCCTTCGGTACTTTCTAAATGCATGTTAGCCACAATTTGCTCGAGCACCTCTATATCTTTGGGGGTCATATTGTGGCAGGCTAGTCGGGTTGCTCGAGCCTCGAGAGCAATTCTTATTTGGTAGATGTCTTCAAGCTCTTCTTCGCTGACACGTGTGACCACAGCTCCTTTATAAGGAAGTGTGGTAATGAGCCCTTCTGTTTCAAGTTGCCTTATGGCTTCTCTGACGGGGGTACGACTTACACCTAGCAACCGGGCTATATCATCTTGTTTGAGGCGTTCTCCCGCTTTGATTTGATTGGTCAAAATGAGTTTGCGCAAGCGGTTGGTGACCCTTGTTAAAAGTGTGTCATGCTGCAAGGTGTCTTTTGCTTGGATCACTCGTTCACCCTCACTCAAAAATGAACTCTAGTCCTTAGAAATGAATCCTAGATTTGGCAACTTAGCTTATAACTTTTTGTATATTGGATACAATACATAGCTTCTATACTTTCTGTCAAGCATCAGATATGGTCTTCTAGCGGTTGCAG
Source organism: Deinococcota bacterium (assembly GCA_039034155.1). Classification (GTDB taxonomy): domain Bacteria; phylum Deinococcota; class Deinococci; order Deinococcales; family Trueperaceae; genus JBCCBI01. Next base: position 5,697 of record JBCCBI010000058.1, read on the forward strand.
TATTACGCCTAGTGTAACGACATGACGCTTAGTTTAACGACATTGAAAGCGGTGTAAGTAGCTAGCAGAGCTAGTTAAGACCTAAATTTATTGCCTAAGTTTGTCGCTAGAGCAGCCAACTCATAAATCTTCTATTTAGTGGCACAGCCTCGAGGCTTATTTGTTAAACTTATGTAAGTACCTCCTATCTGAAAACCACAGTTGTTAGATGGCGGTTAAGGATGGGCGCTGCTGAGTTTGGTAAGTGTTACGTTTCAACTTGGAGGTACTTAACTTAATCCGAAGCTCTACACAATCATTATTTGGATAACCTCTAGCTATTGAATAACCTCTAGCTAAAAGAAAGGCTACTATGACACTAACCACCGAAAACATGTTTGCCTCACAAGGTAAAGACACCATGCTCGCCCGCGTCAACGCGCTTACAGCAGATAATGAGGCGCAATGGGGCAAGATGGACGTTGGGCAAATGCTTGCACATTGCAATGTTGCCTACGAGATTGTTCATGAACCCGGTAAACACGCGCCGCCTGGGTTCATCGATAAATTTTTTGCACGCCTCTTTGCCAAGGGTATTGTCATTGGTGACAAGCCTTACAAGCAAAATAGTCCGACTGCACCTATGTTTGTTGTGAATGAGCCTAAAGATTTTGAAGCTGAAAAAACTCGGATGATTGATTATATTAACGCTACGTTTGACCAAGGCACGGCGCATTACGAGGGCCTCGAGAACATGACCTTCGGCAAACTCTCTGCTGAGCAGTGGAACACACTATTTTCTAAACATTTAGATCATCATTTGCGGCAGTTTGGTGTTTAAACGATATGTAACATCAATTTAGGCTATTAAAACTTGGATGCTGATGCTTAAGTTGATGACCTTATCTCAACACCAGATAGGCTTGCACGTCGATTTTCTGTACGGTAAAATGTACATATGAAAACGCTCAACTACACCACTGCGCGTAAAAACTTAGCCACTGCCATTGACAGTGTGGTGGATGACCATACACCGCTCATCATCACCAAAGGCAGTGATAAAGCTGTGGTCATGATGAGTTTGGACGACTGGAATGCGTGGCAAGAAACGATGTACTTGTTGCGTAATCCTGTCAATGCAGCGCGCTTGCTGGGTGCTGTTCGTGACTTTGATAAGGGTGAACATCTGGTCACTCGAGACACGCTCTCTGAGTGACCTTTTTAAGTGACTTACAAAGTCTTCCACCAAGCCGCTTGGGAAGATTACCTCTATTGGCAAGCTAATGACAAAAAAATCCTCAAGCGTATTAACTTACTCATTAAAGCAATTGAGCGTTCACCTTACGAAGGTATCGGTAAACCTGAACCCCTCAAGCACGACTTGTCAGGTTGGTGGTCTCGGCGTATTACCGATGAACACTGCATTGTTTATAGAGTCCAAGTTTATAGAGTCCAAGAAGATGCGGTGCACATTGCGTCACTTAGGTATCATTACGAAAAATAATGTGTCATACGAAATCCGCTTATATCCCAAATAATGCCTCAAGGCATCGTCTGGTCCAGCACGGATTTCGTAGCGTATCTTACCTGCTCTGGCAGGGGTTGATTCCCGCAGGGATCAACCGGATTTGGTATCACTGGGATAATCTCACGGAGATAACCTCAGCACCTCGAGCTCATTGTCTAGACAACAACATTTAAACCACGACGTATTTTTGGAAACGAGATACTCACGATGAAAGCAGCCGTCTACGAAGACTACCAAACTCCTTTGACCATGCAGACTGTGTCTGATCCGGTGCCTTCAGCGGGTGGTGTCGTGATTCAGGTCAAAGCCACGGGACTGTGCCGCAGCGACTGGCACGGCTGGATGGGCCACGACCCAGACGTGAGCGTGCCGCACGTGCCAGGTCATGAATTTGCAGGTGTTGTTGCCGCCGTAGGTAAGCAAATAACGCGTTGGCAGGTGGGCGACCGCGTGACCTTGCCGTTTGTGTGTGGTTGCGGTACTTGCTCACAGTGCGCGTCTGGCAATCATCAGGTGTGTGACAATCAAATTCAGCCGGGGGTGACCTGTTGGGGTGCCTTTGCTGAGTATGTTGCCGTTGACTACGCCGACGTGAACTTGGTGAGGTTGCCCGACGACATGGCGTTTACTACGGCGGCAAGTTTAGGCTGCCGTTTTGTGACGGCGTTTCGGGCAATTGTGGATCAAGGCAAGGTGTCCGCTGGGCAGTGGGTGGCTGTACACGGTTGTGGTGGCGTGGGTTTATCTGCCATCATGATTGCGGACGCGCTCGGTGCAAATGTGGTGGCGGTGGATATTGATGACAAGACGCTCGAGCTTGCTACCTCACTTGGCGCACGTGCTACCATTAATGCCTCAAAAAGTAATGATGTTGTCCAAAACGTTACCGACATAACTGAGGGTGGTGCACATGTTTCAATTGACGCCCTTGGTTCAGCCGTCACTTGTTTTAACTCGGTGGCTAATTTGCGTAAGCGCGGCAAGCACATTCAGATTGGTTTGATGGTCGCAGACAACGCCCACGCGGCCGTGCCTATGAACAAAGTCATTGCGCACGAGCTGGAAATCTTAGGCAGTCACGGGATGCAAGCTCACCGGTATCCACAACTTTTGACCATGATTCGGGCGGGTAAACTAGCACCTGAAAAGCTCATTCAAAAAACAATTAGCTTAGAGGCTGCACTCGATGCCCTCATCAACATGGCTAGTTTTTCCGGGACAGGCATCACAGTCATCGACAGATTTTAAACTTGATATCCAATCTAGTTAGAAGGAGTGCATCGTGAGTAGGCAATACATTAACTCTGGGTCTAAGTTTGAAGAAGACATTGGCTACTCACGCGCCGTCAAAGATGGTGACTGGGTATTTGTGTCGGGTACAACTGGCTATGACTATGAAACCATGACACTTGCTGAAGGCATACGCGAGCAAACTGAGCAGTGTTTCAAAAATATAGAAGCTGCCTTAGAAGAAGCAGGCTCGAGCCTCGCGGATGTTGTTAGAGTCATCTACATTGTGCCAGATGCTGACACGTTTCCCGAATGTTGGCCCATACTTCGCAAATATTTGGGAGATGTTCGCCCAGCAGCCACCATGTTAGCTGCCAACTTGCTGAATCCTGACATTAAAATTGAAATTCAAGTGACAGCGCGTTGTCAGGACTAGCGCAGCTTTAACACAAGAAATATGAAGGATGGGACGCACCTTGGCAACTGGTGATGTTGCAGGTAAACGAAATTCAATATCTGCTAAAGCAGCGCAAGTGGCAAATTTGGAACGTCTTGGATTAGGCACAAACACAGCTTAAGGACTACACACAGCCTGCTCGAGGTCATCATTAAGTTCTTCAAGCAGTGGCACAAGTGTGTCCAGTGCTGGGTAGCGGTAGGGTTGCTCCTCTGAAAACACAAACGACCCTTGCTCCCCCTCGTGCTGCCAACTCAGGTCGTAAATGGTGCAGTTGCGGCACACCGATTCACGCGGACGTGGCGGCGCATTGTCACTGCGCTCTGTCAACAACTGCTCAAAAGATTGGTACAACGCTGCTGTTTGTTCATATGTCAGCGTCATCATGCACTCGCTGAACATGGGCGTTGCAAAGGTGATGGTGGCTTCCTCGAGGTCAACATCAGCATTGATAATGCGCTCAACCTGAATGCTGCTGTACTCACCTAGCGGCGCACTTCCTTGAATGTGTGCTAGACGCAAGCTGAAGTTGGGAATGTCAGTGCTCAGGGTTCCTGTGGTGGCGAGTACAGGCGTCCAGTAGACCATCCGGCGGTAGAGAAAATCGTTGCGCGTCACATCTATAAGTAACTCACTGCCAACAGCCCGCCCCCACCACAGTCGCACGTGCACAAGTTCCTCGTTTACCCAAGTTGCTTGAGGGGTAACATTGGCATGATTGCGAACGTACAAAGATAGGACTTTGCCATCCTGCTGAATAAACAGCGTGCTGTGCCACGGGGCTGGCTGGCTAAAGTTGGCGGACTCGAGCCAAAACTGCCCACTCTCATAAGGTGAGGGTGTTGTCTCGAGGCTAGTGTCTAAGCTATTCACAGAACTTGCAGGAATACGGCTCAAGCTTAGTTGTGTTTCAAAGGCAGGGTCAAACGTGCTGTAGATGTAGTCTGTTTGGGCCATGACTTCCTCGGTGAATAAAAGTAGTAAAACCAGCATCAGGTATTGTGGTGTTAGATGGCGCGTCATAGTAAAACCTCTGCATATTGAGATGTTGGGGTGTTTTTATGATTGTAAAGCTGCTAGATGATAGCTGATTAGGACTCAATACCTTACGACTTAGCATCTAGGTTCTAGCGTCTAGGGGGGCATCCAGCGTCGTAAGCACCTCGTGAATATCTTGAATACCTTGTGTTGTTGTGATTAACAGGTCTTCGCTAAGGTGCTCGCTAAGAGTGCCATCAAGATCAGCTAGTACTTGCCTCGAGTCAGCCATGAGCTGTTCACCTAGTTCTGTAAATAAAATTTGTTTGCGCTTGCCTACGTCATCAACTTGTTCCAAATAGCCATCTGCACAAAGCCCTTTAACGGTTTTAGCAACCATCTGACGGGAAACACCAAGACTTCTGGCGATGTCTGACCCGTAGTTGATGCCACACTCGAGCGTGCTTAAAAAGGTGAGCATAGCTGGGCTAACCGTTGTGTAGCCTTTTGCTTTGAGAACGGTTGTCACATGGCTCGAGAGTTGTTCAGCAAGCTGACTGGAACGCAAAACAAGTTGTAGTGCCTGACTTTCGACCATCGGCGTACCGCGTTGGGTGACACGTTGCGTTAGCTGTTGTGTCATCTTGGTTGACATAGCTTAACCCTCATAGTATTTTGATATTAGCACGTGTGTCACCTTGGTTGACATAAAAGATTATATCTATGGAGGTTGTGTATGAAACAGCTTCGTGTCTTGCGAGCAGCACTTAGTGCAAATGCAATTTTTTCATTCATGTGTGGCATCACTCTGGTTATTGCGCCAGCACGTGTTGCAACGTGGCTAGGAGGAGCGCCCTCAATAGTCTTGCGTGTGATTGGAATTGGCTTGGTTGTTTTTGCGTTTGATCTTATTCATCAGGCAAGCCGTAAACGGTTAGCAACGTGGCGTGCCCTTTATGCAAGTGCAGCAGATTATCTTTGGGTACTTGCGACCCTCATTTTATTGGCGTTTTTTCCCAATGCCCTCTCAGCCCAAGGGCAAGACTTGGTGCTGTTTATTGCCCTGTGTGTTTTTGTGTTTGGTAGTTGGCAACTTTTAGGAATTCGCAGAGCTCACAAAACGCCAGCTGGGGATTATCGTCACTGTGTATCCGTGATCGTAAGAGCATCTCAAAACGCCATGTGGGAGGTTGTTGCGCGCCTTGGTGATATTCAAAACTATGCGCCGGGCCTAGGCAAATCCATCATAGAAGGTGGTGAGGTCGCCGAGGTTGGTGTCGTGCGTACCTGTACCAATCAGGCGGGCAAGCAGTGGTCAGAAGCCTGTACTAGCGTGGATGAAGGGCGCAGTTTTAGTGTGCGCTTTTTGGCAGATGCACCTGACTTCCCATTTCCAGTCCACAACATGATAGGTGGCTGGGAACTTACCCCCGTAGATGAAGGGACGCAGGTCAATATTTGGTGGGAGCTTACGCCCAAGCCAAGGGTTTTAGCGGCTGTCATTATGCCGATATTGGCATTTCAAATGGACCAAACTATGCCTGCTGTTGTTGAACGGATGGCACGCGCTGCACTTAAAGAGCAAGAGATTGTCACGCCCTCGCAGAACATCATTAGCAAAGCTTTGGGGCAATTTTGCTGAGTTGACTCTAGATCTCAAAGACCTGTAGTTGAAAGATCTGTAGTTGAAAGACATTGCAGTTGTAAGTCGTGCTATCTTACGAAATTGAATGAACGGAAACATCATTTTAATCAACGGCACGTCCAGCGCTGGCAAATCAACCTTGTGTAAGGCCTTGCGAGAAGCCCTACCAGAGCCATTTTGGTACATGGCGTCTGACCAATTTATTGAGGTTGGCATGGCACCGTCGCGCAGCGACCAAGGGGGCAGGTTTGACTGGGGCGAGTTGCGACCCCACTTTTTTGATGGCTTTCACAAGGTGTTACCTGCGTTTGCAAGTGAAGGTAATCACCTTTTGGTTGAGCACATTGTTGAATTTCAGGATTGGATGGATGACTTAGTGCAGTTACTCCACGGCTTTGATGTGTTCTTTGTGGGCGTGCAATGTCCGGCGGACGTGCTCGAGCAACGCGAGCGTGACCGTGGGAATAGGCAAATTGGCGAAGCGCGCTATCACATGAAAACCCATGACTATTGCAGGTACGACCTCGAGGTGGATTGCCAGTACGATTTACAAGACAATGTCAACCTCATTGTGGACGCGTGGCAGCAACGCCACGCGCCAAGTGCGTTTGAGTGGATGTATCAGGCAACAAAGAAGTCGCTCTGACTGTTAAGGACTCACCCTTGAAGATATTTTGAATCTCTGCAAGCGATAGCCCTAAACCCTTACTCCAGCGTTAATCACATCATCTGTCATCTGTGTTCAGGCGCTCCATATACTTATCTCCCCACGCTCGCAAACCTTTAATGATGGGTTCTAGTGTGCGTCCATATGGCGTGAGAGAATACTCGACTTTAGGCGGCACTTGTTTGTAGACCTCACGGTGGACTAATCCCACGCTTTCAAGTTCCCTAAGGCTCAGTGTCAGCATCCGTCGGGTCACATTTGGAATTAGGCGTTGTAGTTCGCCAAAGCGTTGTGTGCCACCTAGTAGATGAAAAAGAATGACCCCTTTCCATTTACCGCCGATGACATCGAGTGCAGCCTCAACCGAGCAGCTATAGTCTGTTGGGTGTTTTTTAACAAATTCTGTGCTCATCAAAACCCCTATAGAAACATTTTTGTGCCTATGTATCAAATGTGTTCGTACTTGATTATATTTACATTAGCACAAATAATGTTCTCAGTCATCCCCAGAGATGTCTGAAACGATGTCTGAAGCATAGTCATCAGACCTGGCCGTACAACTTAATCACACAGCTTAACTAGACAAAGGAGCAACCCCATGGCTTACTACTCCGTTTTATTTGTGACACCTAGCAATGAAGACTGGATCGCTGACTACCTACCTAGCGCAAATAAGCTCGTGGCCCAGCACGGTGGAAAATACATCGCCCGTACGTCAAGTCATGAGCAGCTCGAGGGTAAGGGTGAAGATGCGGCACTGAGAATTATCATCGAATGGCCATCACAAGAGGCTGCCAAAGCTTTTGAAAATGACCCTGAGTATCAACCTTATCTGCAGAGTCGTTTGAACAACTCAACCAGCCACCACTTTCTCATTGCAGGCAAAGACGACCTCGCCTGAGACGTATAAGATGCAGTGTGAAGCGCCCTACTGGTAACACTAGGGTGCTTTACCGTTCCTACCGAGATACAGAGATGAGCTGTACTTAAACCCGCGAATAAAACACGTTATAAGGCCACTCACAAAATGACTGAATACACTTTCGAGAAAACGACGTTCCAAACCATCAACCAAGGCTACAATGCCGTCTTTAAGCCTAATCGTTTAAGTCTTGGTGTGGTTATACCCATTGAAAGCTATGCTACTAGCTCTGTGCCCACCATGCGGCAGCATTTAGAGAGAGTGCAGTTGGTAGAAGCCCTTGGCTTCGCAGCCGTGTGGTTACGTGATGTGCCCTTTAATGTGCCCTCTTTTGGCGATGCCGGCCAGCTCTTTGCCCCTTTTGTGTATCTGGGCTTTTTGGCTGCTCGTACCACAAAGATTGCGCTTGGTGTTGCTAGTATCATTTTGCCACTAAGACACCCTGCTCATGTTGCCAAAGCAGCGGCGAGTGCGGATGTCCTCTCAGATGGACGGCTTATTTTGGGTGTTGCCTCAGGTGACAGACCTCAAGAATATCCTGCGCTTAACCATACATTTGAGAATCGTGGCGCACAGTTTCGGGCTGCTTTTGACTACATCAGGCATATGGCTGATGATACCCCTGTGTTTGATAATCCCTACGGCAGTCTGCGTGGCGGCTTAGATATGCTACCCAAACCCACCACAAACAAACTGCCGCTGCTCATCACAGGCGGTAGTCAGCAAGACAACACCTGGATTGCGCAACATGGTGATGGTTGGATGCTCTATCCACACCACCCGTCGCAACAGGCACAGATTATTCGAGACTGGCAGGCTCGAGTCACAGCTGCAGCTAGACCTCCTCAGCCCATTATGCAACCACTCTACATTGATCTAGCTGACGACCCAGACAGCCCAGCTCAGGCTATCCATCTGGGCTTTCGTTCAGGGCTTAATCCTTTGCGGGAATACCTCAACGCTTTGCAAGACATTGGCGTGAATCATGTCGCCCTCAACTTGCGTTTTAACCAAGCAGACACCAAGGCAACTCTAGTACACCTAGCAGATGCACTCTTGCCAGACTTTCACTAAACAAAAACCCTGACAAAAACAAGGAAGATATTGTGACAAAAACCATTCTTATTACAGGCGCAACCGACGGTATCGGGTTAGAAACGGCTAAGTTACTGGTTTCAGCAGGACATCATGTTTTGTTGCACGGGCGTAATTCAGATAAGCTCGAGCAGCTCATCACTACGCTTTCTACCCTGTCTAGGACAAGTAAGCTAGAGAGCTATGTTGCTGATCTGTCAGATTTAGCAAATGTTGAGGCACTTGCTCGAGCAGTCATAGACAAGCATGACACGCTAGATGTACTCGTTAACAACGCAGGTGTCTTCAAAACGCCCTACCCCATTACTGAGGCTGGGTTTGATGTGAGATTTGTAGTCAATACCATTGCCCCTTACTTACTGACACAATGTCTTCTGCCACTGTTGGGCCAAGGATCTCGTGTTGTCAACGTGTCATCTGCCGCGCAGGCATCTGTTGACCTACAGGCTTTACGTGGAGAGCGCCGCTTGCCTGATAGTGCAGCTTATGCTCAAAGCAAATTAGCGCTCATGATGTGGTCACACCGGCTAGCACGTGTCCACCAGAACCCCATGATTGTGTCCGTAAATCCTGGTTCTATGCTGGGCAGCAAAATGGTCAAAGAGGGCTTTGGTGTAGCCGGGGGTGACCTGCAGATAGGGGCTAATATACTAAAACGTGCAGCGCTAGAAGATGCTTTTGCAGACGCGTCTGGCAAGTATTTTGACAACGACAGCGGGCGCTTTGCACCACCCCACCCTGATGGGCTTAATGTCCAAAAATGTCAACGTCTTGTTGAAACCCTCGAGGTGGTTTTAGCAAAACATACACAATAAGTCGTTTGGTCAGAATCCGTATTGCATCACCACGTTAAATACAACATAAAGTTGATATCACGTTCACTTCTGTGGGCATCTTCTTCGTAGGCATCTTCTAACGTCAGGACTTTATTGCAAAATCAGCTTGGTGATGCAGTATTATCTGGGGTGTATCCACTGTTAAAACGCATCTTTACCCTTCTAGCACAGCTTAACGCTGCAACTACTTGACGAATACCGCATACCGGGGTATACTTGAAAAATAGTCAAAGAAATAAACCAGCGCTTACAAGCGCTCATTTTTTGGCCTGCTCGAGCGAGTGCATCTGCCTCACCCAAATGCCCTTAACCAAATGCTAGCGCAATAACCCCTAAAACCATGAGTGATGTAGCCGCTAACCTCCGCTTGACATCCCCTTCCTTCAAAAACGTTGCACCCATAACCGCACCAATTAAAATACTGATTTCTCTAGCAGGGGCAATGTAACTCACAGGTGAAAAGGTGAGTGCTGTAAGCACCAAAATATAGGCCAGTGAGCTGAGTGTCGCAACGAGCAAAGCTTCCCGGCGGTGATGTTGCCAGTGATGGGTTACATCAGACCAGTTTCTAAGCGCTACCGGCGCAAGTAAGACCATGCGTACGACGTTCATTGACCAATCAAAGACTAGCGGAGGAATGAGCAAGACGCTTACCGCGTGCTTGTCCCACAGGGTATAGCTGGCAATCAGCACACCTGTGAGCAGCCCAAACATGATGGCGGTTTTGCCCTGAGGCGATAACGTTCTGTGAAGTAGACGCCGACCGCCTGCCAGCAAAAATACGCTCACCACAACCAAAGCTGCCCCGCACAGCGCTAGGGGAGAAGGGCGCTCTGTAAAGATGATGATGGCTAAGACAGTCGATAGCATGGGACCTGTACCCCTAGCTAAGGGATACACTAACGACAAATCGCCCACCTTGTAGCCACGTTGTAAAACGAGGAAATAGACAAGATGTAACGCGCCACTGCCCAGAATAAACACAAAGCCTAAACGGCTAATAACTGGTTGTTGAATGAAGATAACACTTAGTGCCAAAGGTGCGTAAATACAGGTTGAAAGCGCGCCAAAGAGCCAAACAAAAGCTGCGCCACCACCGACCTTTTTAGCAAAAAGATTCCAACTTGCATGTGCAAACGCAGCAGCGACAACTAGGACCAAAGCAAATAACGTCATAAAGGCTCCTTTTCACTCCCATGAGTGAGCTGGACCTCCAGGCTTTTATCCCTTTAGTTGTAGATGGAAATCATCTTGGTGTCGCTTGGTCACTGTCCGTTTGCCTCTTATTGTTGATGATGCTTGTAAAAATGCTTGAGCGAGGTCAAACGCGGAACCCTAGACACAGCCGCGTGCTGATGTGAGTATACCAGATCGAAGACGTATCATGGCGCTTAAAACGGCTTGTGTTTTAGTTCTTAAGCGGTGGCAAAACAGTCCTAAACTCCGGTTGATGCCTAAAACCGTCGCAACTACTTGACGAATACTGCATACCGGGGTATACTAAGGGCAACAATCAAAAAACAAACGGCGCTTGCAAGCGCTTATTTTTTGGCCCTTTTGAAATGTGTAACTAGCGTTATCTCTTGAAACACTTATCAATTGAGCTACTACACCACACAATCAGGAGATATATATGGCAACTCAACTTGCTGAAGCCCTCGAGATACTTTCTCGCACGCCCGACACCTTAACGAGTTTGGTGCAAGGTCTTTCCCCCAAGTGGCTTAACGGCACCGAGGGTCCTGAAACGTGGAGCCCCTACGATGTCGTAGGTCACATGGTCAACGCGGAAACCACCAACTGGATGGTGCGGCTCAATATTATTTTAGATCACGGGGAAAGTAAGCCGTTTACGCCGTTTGACCGCTTTGCACACAAACAAACGAGTCAGGGGAAGTCTGTTGAGATGTTGCTGCAGGAGTTTGCTAGGTTGCGTCAGCAAAACATGGACACCCTGCGTTCCTACAACCTAACTGAGGCTGACTTTGAGACCTTAGGGCAGCACCCTGAGTTTGGGCAGGTCAAGCTGGGTGAGTTATTAGCGACGTGGGTTGTGCATGATTTAAGTCATATACGGCAAATTGTGCGGGTGATGGCGAAGCAGTACACGGTGGAGGTTGGTCCTTGGCAGGCGTATTTACCAATTTTTAAAGAAGGTAAGTCTTGAACCAGATACTTCCCAAGGGATGGACAGACGCGCGGATGAAACGCTTAGTTGACCACTATGAAACGCAAACAGATGATGAAGCCACTAGCGAAGACGAAGCTGCCTTTCTTGTGGAAGAGGCGCTTATGCAAGTACCTCTTGAACTGGTCGCTGATGTGCGTGCTCTTATTGCCAAGCAACAAGAAAAGCATTAGTGCTTTGAGTTTGGGCAGGTTAAACTGAGTGAGTTACTGGCAACATGGGTTGTGCATGATTTAAGTCACATAAGGCAAATTGTGCGGGTGGTGGCAAAGCAGTATACAGCAGAGATTGGTCCTTGACAAGCATGTTTGCCGATTTCTAGAGAGTAAATAAAAATCAACCCATAAACTTACTAGAGGCAAATAAGTAAACTTCAATTAGTCACTGTGTTTTCAGTCACTGTGTTCGATATGATTTTATAAGAATAGCTTTCATCTTGTTCTTTTAAAAATTTAAGTCGAGCTTCTGTGATATCCGAGATTGTATCGAATCCCATTTCCTTGGCTATACTGTTTTCGTTGACGTAGTGCTGGAGAAAAGCTTTTGGTTTGATTCCTAAACCATC
>JBCCBI010000059.1:0-17697 GCA_039034155.1 Deinococcota bacterium
CGAAACCGTAAGCTTGCGGCTTCTACCTGGCCCTCAAGCGTCAGATGAAGCTCTCAGCGCACTTACGCGCCAAGTCTTTAGCATTAACCAAGCTGACCGTATGGGGCTGCGTTTGGCGTCTAGTTCAGGTGATGTTTCGGATGTTCCCGGCGGCGAATTAACCTCGGAAGCTGTGCCGATTGGTGCGGTGCAAGTCCCGCCAGGTGCTGCCCCAATTGTGCTTTTACATGATAGAGGTAGCATTGGCGGCTATCACAAACCAGCAGTTATTCATCCCTATGACTTGCACCGCGCTGCCCAACTGCGGCAAGGGCAAAAGCTGCGGTTTTGTCTGGTGGATGACACCACATCAAGCTAATTTCACTGCCGAGCCTTATTGTCTAAACATAATGAGCTGATGATTGATGTCTCTGACGCTTGCATACATCTGTTCGTAAATACCAAAAAGCTCTTGGTAACGCGTTTGGGACTCAGGCTGAGGCTCAAAACATTCGCCAAGTGCCGTCATTTCACTAGCGGCTGTGGCCGTGTCTTTATACCAACCTGCCGCCACTGCGGCGGCAATAGCTGCCCCCAAGTTGCTAGCTTCGGTGGTGCGGCTTAGATAAAGCGGTTTTGCGAGCACATCTGCCAACATTTGGCACCATAAGCTGTTGTTGGCACCGCCACCTGTAAGCACCAGTTCATGTAATGGTGTGCCACTTAAACGCTCAACATCGGCGGTCATTGCAGCCTGTTCTAAGGCGATGCCCTCGAGCACTGCCCGGTATATCTCCGGACGTTTATGGCTACTACCTAAACCAATCATGGCACCTTTGGCGCGCACGTCCCAGTGGGGCGTCATACTACCTGACCAGTGTGGGAGTAACAACAAACCTTCACTGCCAATCGGCACCTTGGCAGCGGCATCTTCCAGCGCTTGCCAGTTAACGTTAGTTGGATCATCCAAAAATGTTTCTGTAAACCAGGTCAGCAAAAACGTGCCCGAGCGCAAGCAGGTTTCCAAGATGTAACCCGCTTCACCACAGGCGACCAGCGTGCGGCAGGCGTTATCAATAGCAGCCGTGGCACTGTAAATCCCAGATACCACGGCGGTTCCTAAATTGAGGTAGGCACGTTCTGGAAAGGTGGCACTTAAACCCAAGCCCGCTGCTTGCCCGTCGCCGCCACCAGCTGCAACTAGAGTTCCCTCAGCGAGGCCGGTTGCGTCAGCCGCTGCTTTTGTTACTTGACCTAGTGGGGTGGTTGTCGCGTAAGCAGGCATAAACTGATGCTCTGTAAGCTGCAAAAAGTCCAAAATGGGTTCAGCGTAGCTATGACTGTGAATATCAAAGACGCCTAATGGGTCAGCACTTGCCCAACTGGTTTTAGCGTCTCCAGTAAGTTTTTGAACCAAGTAGCCATGAACTTCGACAAAACGCGCTGTCTGGTGGTAGTTCTCAGGTTCGTGGCGCAACATCCAGGCGAGGCTATAGACGGCAGTTGTCATATCCGGTGGGCGTCCGGTAATGGTGTGTAAGGTTGCCGCCCCAAGTTGCTCACTAAGCCAGCCCACTTCGTTGGCACAGCGGCCGTCTAGCCATAAAATAGCTGGACGCACAGGCTTACCGTGACTATCCAGCGCGGCAACGGTCTCACGCTGGTTAGAAATTGCTAGCGCAGCGACTCTGTTAGCATTCACATGTTGCCAGAGTTGTTGCAACGCGTCACAGGTGGACGTCCACCAGTCGTTGGGGTCTTGCTCGAGCCAATCCGGTCGTGGATTCTGTAAACTTAAACTGCTGCGGCCCTCAGCGAGTGGCGTTCCCGTGTTATCCCACGCAATAGCTTTGGTCGCGGTGGTGCTCGAGTCAATACCAATGACAACATCTTTCATAGGTTATGGTTTCTTTCTGACTAGTCTGACTAGCTCATCACGTGAGCAGGCGTACGAAGGTCTGTTACAAATGGTCAACGTTATTTGAGGAAAGGGAGAGGGGGCGGAAGGGGGAAAGGGAGATTTTAGCGACGACATCCTAAACTTAGGCTGACGCATGTATTGCGACGTTGTGAGATTGTTATTAACAGAATCCTCGGTTGGAAATGTTTTTCACACAATGTGAGATTGACTAAACTAACATCTGAGGTTGTTTAGCCTAATCTCGAACGACATCAACTAAGTTGCAAGCTGCATCAACTTGGCTTCACTGGCATCCGCTCGAGCTAAGTCTGCGGTGATGCGCCCGTTTTTAAGCACTAAAATGCGGTCACTCATCCCCAAAACCTCAGGCAGTTCAGACGATACTAAAATGATACCTTTGCCAGCACTGGCAAACGCGGACATAAACTTGTAGATTTCACTTTTGGCACCAATGTCAATGCCGCGTGTGGGTTCATCCAACAGCAAAATACGCGGTCCCGTAAGTAACCAGCGTGCCAAAATAACTTTTTGCTGATTGCCACCGCTCAAGTACTTCACGAGCTGCCGAGGTGAGGCCATGCGTACATCCAAATCTTGAGTGACGGTGCTAACTTCTTGCTTGACGTCGCGCTCGAGCACCACCCCAGCGCGGTTCAAACGCGGTAGGGATGCAATTGTGACGTTATCTTTAACTGATAGGGGCGACAGCAAGCCGCTTTGTTTGCGGTCTTCCGTCACCAGTGCAAAGCCGTGATTCATCGCAGCAGCTGGGCTGTGGCAACGAATGGGCTTGCCGTCTAGGGCGAGTGTGCCAGTTGTGTGGGTAAGTCCAAACAGGGCTTGTAATAATTCAGATTTGCCTGCACCCATAAGCCCAAACACACCCAAAATTTCACCTTGGTGCAGGTCAAACGATAGGTTGTGGCTGTAGGGTTCGTGGGTGAGGTTGCGAACCTCGAGCAAAACCTCATCTGCCGGTTCGTTACTTTTGGGAAACGCTTGCACCGCTTTACCCGTCATAAGTTGCACCAGTTCATCCTGATGTGTGTCGGTAACGGGCAAGGTGGCAATTAAACTGCCGTCGCGCAGCACGGTGGCGTCGTCAGCAATATCAAAAATCTCCCCAAATTTGTGGGAAATATAAATGATGCCTTTGCCTTGAGATTTGAGCACGCGGATGACCTCGAGCAAGCCCTCAATCTCTTGATCGCCCAAGGCAGAGGTTGGTTCATCCATAATGATGATGTCCGAGTTATAAGAAATAGCCTTAGTGATTTCCACCAGTTGCATCTCAGCCAGACTCAGACTTTTCATGGCTCGTTTGGGGTTGATGCTGAGGTGGAGCTTGTCTAGCACATCCGCCGCTTGTTTGTTGAGCGTGCGGTAGTCCACCATAAAGCCCAAGTTGACCGGCTCACGCCCTAAAAAGATATTTTCGGCAACCGTCATGTCGGGTACATGGCTAAGTTCCTGCTGAATAATCGAAATGCCCGCGTGCAACGCTTGTTCAGGGCGGTGAAAGTTTACCGATTGCCCCCGCAAGCGAATCTCGCCACTGTCGCGGCTGTGAATACCTACCAGCAAGTTCATCAAAGTGGACTTGCCCGCACCGTTTTCACCAAGTAACGCGTGAACTGTGCCTGCCTGGACTGTAAGAGATACTTTTTTGAGTGCTGGCACGCCAAAAAAACTTTTACTGACGTTGTGGATTTCGAGTAATTGGGCTGTCACGGGGTGTCCTCTCGGCAGGTTTTGGTTGCGTGTGGGAGGTTATTTTTGTGAATTTATTTTGGTGAGGTGATTAGTTATGTGTATTTTGGTGGTTTTGCAAGGTGTTGTTATTGACCTTGAGTATTGTGCTTGGGAAAGGGGGATGGGGAGAAAGGGGGACGAGGAGATTTCATCAGGTTTATGTATGTGTCACGATGTGTGATGTTGCTGTTTGATTGGTGTTGATAGACTTGTAGTTTTAGACAGCACTTGGCTGATGGTGCGGTGTTGAGGGATTTTCGAAAAAGCAATAAAGCAGCGCCGCTCATATGAGAAGCGCTGCAAACTCATCAGATCAACTAAAAAATGTCAACGTCTAACGGCGGGTGAGGGAGTCGCGTTCCTCGAGCAGGGCGTCAACATTGTCTGGGGTGATGAAGGTCCAAGGTACGTTGTAGACGTCTCCTGTACCGCCAGCCCAGTCGAGGTCTTCATACTGCGTCCAAAGTTGCCCTTGGGGTTCGTAACTTTCACCGATGATGCCGCGTAAAAGTACATCCAGTGAACCTTCAGCTTGACCGCGAGCATCTTGCAATAAGCTGAAGTTAAGTGAGCCGTCTTTCACTGCGAGCAGCGCATCGCTAATGCCGTCAATGCCGGACGTTGGCATCATGGCAGGGTCCATGCCGCGTGCTTGCAGAGCTTGAATGGCACCCAGCGCCATTTCATCGTTTTGACCAATCACGCCATCGATCTCTCCACCGTGAGCAACAAGCCAGTTTTCCATGCGGTCAAGTGACTCAGCCCGTGACCAGTTGGCAGTTTGCATCTCCAAAATGTTGATGCCTTCGGCTGCTTCAATGGCCTCGAGGTTGCCTTCACGGCGCTCAATTTGGGCAGATTGACCGAGTGGCCCTTCCAAAATAACCACATTGCCTGATCCGCCCATGAGGTCAATCACACCTTCAGCTTGGAGCCGCCCAGCTAGCACGTCATTTGAGCCAACGTAGGACAAGAGTTGGTCGCTGTTCACACGGGTGTTAGACCCAACTACGGGAATCCCGGCAGCTACCGCAGCATCTACGGCTGCTGCACCTGCTTCAATGTCAATGGGCACAAAAATGATGCCGTCAAAGCCCTGTGAAACCATCGTTTCAAACTGACCAAACTGCACGGAGGCGTCGTAGCGGCCATCAAATACGGTGACTTCAACGCTGCCGTCTAAGACTGCTGGGTGACGCTCGAGTGCCGTTGTCCACAGTTGCATGTACTCAGCTTGCAAGCCGTAGACGGCAGCCCCAATGCGAATAGGCTCGTCCTGCGCGCTGGCGAACAATCCAAAAGCCAAAATAGCTAAAAGTAAAACTCGTTTCATGATGGTTCCTTCCACCCTAATACGGGTACTATCAGAAAATTCTTAGTAGTGATGATGATTCTGTCTAAGACGTACTTTGTGGTCTACGTTATGTGAGTTTGAGTTGAGGTTGACCTCCTAACATTGTGAGTGGACAGGTTAAAGATATTGATATTAAAGATATTGATAACTGTGTTGCTCAAATTAAAAGTAGTGAATGAGATTGCGTTGAAATCATCAGACTGAGGCTGTCGTGTGCAGCACGAACATCCTCTAGCGTCGCCTCAAAGAATCCAGTAAAACTGCCGCAATGATGATGGCACCCTTAAACACAAGTTGGTAATACGCAGATACGCCAAGTAGATCGAGGCCGTTGTTAACCACGCCAATAATAAGTGCGCCAATCAGCGAGCCAAAAAGCGTGCCTTGCCCGCCGAACAAACTGGTGCCGCCAATGACCACGGCGGCAATAGCATCTAGCTCGTAAGTTGTACCTGCTTGGGGTAAGCCTGCGGTGGTGCGGGCGCTCAAAATAATGCCGCCGAGCGCTGCTAAAAGCCCGCTAATGCCAAATACACTGAGCTTAACCAAGCGCACTTTCACACCAGAAATCTGCGCCGCACTGACGTTGCCGCCGACCGCGTACACGTAGCGACCAAAGGTGGTTTTGTATAGCAAAAACCACGCCAGCGCGTAAACACCAAACATGATGATGACCGGCACGGGCACACTGCCAACCATGCCTTGCCCAATGTTAATGTAACTCTGTGACAACCTCGAGATAGGCATGCCGTTACTGGCAATAAGTGTAAGCCCCCGGGCCATACTCAACATGCCTAGCGTCACCACAAACGCGGGAATACGCAAATAGGCGGTAAGTGCGCCGTTCACTAGCCCAAGTGCCAAACCTGCTAGTAAGCCAATAGGTAGCGCAAGCGCAACTGGCAGCACAGGACCAATAAATGAACTGCTCAAAATCGATGCGATGATGCCGCCAAACGCCAGTACCGATCCTACCGATAAATCAATGCCGCCCGTCAAAATCACAAAGGTCATGCCGGTTGCCAAAATGGCGTTAATTGAGGTTTGCCGTAAGACGTTACGAATGTTGATGGGGTCAAGAAAGTTGTTGTTAGCAAAATAAAGTGCTAAACACAGCACAATAAATGCCAACACAATTGCGTTGTTGGCAAGTAGCTGTTTTATGTTGAGCCTCGAGCCTAGTGGCCTAGAGGTCGATTGTTGCATAGCAAGCCCTTCTTATAGACGCGTTTAGAGAAGCATCACAAAAGTCATCTTCGAGCTGACAATGTGCAATCTGTCTAGCTAAATTAACAAATGATGCGTAAACCTAGTCCATCATTACTGTGGGTAAAGAGGCGCTAGCAGGCGCTATGTCCTTACCCTTCAGTACGAATATGTCTTTTCCCAGAGCTATCAAATGTCTATGTGTCAATCAAGTACTGATGTGACCTATACAGTCACCGTGACAATGACTCAAAACATGTACATCGACTCAAAACATGTACATCTGTCAGCTTGTGTAAACCATTGTTGATCTTTTGTACTTTAGCAACGTGTGACGTATGACAAAGTGATACGTGCTTATATTGCTCGAGCTAACTGCATTTCAAGAGGCTCGAGCCTCACTCATCATCAAGCTTTAAAAAACTGCTTCCAAGGTATCTCGGCAGGGGCATCTTGCGTGACCATCGCAATGGCTAAATGAAGTAGAGGGAGTTTGCCAGCATCTAATTTTCCTTGCTTGCCTGCGTCAAAAACCTCTGCAGCAATAGTTTTAGCAAGTTCAGCGCCTTCAACAGTGTCCTCGGCCATGTGCTCAGCTTTGGCGCGGCTAAAGGGTAGTCCGAGGCCTAGAAGCCTACCCATGCGACCGTTGCGCCCTGCTTGACAGGTCACGTATAAATCGCCTGCACCTGGTAAACCGTCTACACTAGCAGCGTCGCCTCCCATGTAGCTAATCAGCACGCGCATTTCAGCAAGGGCTTGGGCAAACATAGATGACGATAGATTGTGCATGAGGGCCTTGTTGTCAGCCTCACCAGCCTGTTCTAACTTGCCTTTGGCCGTGCCAATGACCAGCGCGTAGAGGTTTTTGAGGGCAGCGCAAGCTTCGCAGCCAATGAGGTCGTGACTTGGCCAGACGTGATAGTAGTCTGTCTCGAGCCAAGCTCGCACCTTACTAACTGTGTCTGGATCATCACCTGCCAGGATGACGCTCGAGTCACGCCGTACCGCTAACTCCCCAGCAATGCACGGGCCCGTAATCGCCAAAAGCCTCACCTGCTCACGGTAGTCCGCTGGCAAACCGTTTTGTAAGAGTTTGGGAAGCACCTGCAAGTCAGCAGAAAGTCCCTTAGTCAGTGCTGCAATAGGTAAAGCTTGTGTCAAATGTTCGGCAAGTTGTTTGGTTGCCCAGCCGATGCCTGCTGAACTCACGCCGAGGACAAGTAAGTCCGTTTCTTTGAGTGCCTCACTTAAAGCTTCGTGTTGATACAGTGACAACCCCGAAATGTGCACGCCCAAGCGCGGGTGTGGCTTGCCTGCTTGCATGGTGGTGATGATGTCTTGGTCTAAATGGGTGCCTACCAAGTGAACGTCGTGCCCGTTGTCAACGAGGGGTACACAAAACGCAGTGCCCATGACGCCTGCGCCGAGTACGGTAATTTTAGCCATGTTGGTATCCTTTGCTGTCTGAGATTTTGCCTTGTAATATCAAATCGGAACTAAATCGAAGCACCAATATTATTGTCTACATCTCCCAGTCAAACACCACGCCCATAGCAGCAGACCGATCGCTTATCAACATGCTGTATGCGTCGCGTGCTTGCTCAGGCGCGTAACGGTGAGAGATGAGGTCATTCACCCGCATATCGCCACGCGCCAAGTAGGTGTAAAAAAGCTGGGCCATGGTGAGGTGATTCCAGTAACTGTCTGTGGTGTGTTTGCGCGGAAAGTGGACGTCATGGGCACCGACGATGGTAAGCCCCTGTTTGATGACATCGTGGGTGAGGCGCTGTTCTGAGGGGGTGCCAGTGTCACCAAGAACGATAAGCCTGCCAAACTTACGCAGTAGCCCTTGGGCGTGGGCAAACACAGGTGCATAGCCAGTGATGTCATAGACGACATCTGCACCATGTTCTGTGAGCTCCCAAATGGTGTCCTGTGCTGCTTCGACACCCATGGCTAATGTTGTTGTGGCACCGTGAGCTGCTGCCAGCTCGAGCCGCGTCTCGCTAAAGTCAATAGCGATAATTTGCCGCGCGCCCATAAGCCGCAGGTATTGGATGACGAGCTGACCTAAAAGCCCTACGCCAATGACCACAACTGCATCACCAAGCTCATGCTGAGCGCGGCGAATGCCTATCTGGGTGATGTTGGCAAGTCCAAACCAAGTGGCGTCTTCATCAGATACACCAGCGGGAATTAAGACTAGTTCATCTTCCTCGGCAGTTACATATTGATGGTGAGGTTTGCGTGCGGCAACGCGGTCACCAACGTTAATGCTGGTTACATCGGCACCTTTTTCAATCACCACGCCGCTCAGGCTGTAGCCGGGTGCAAAAGGATACTTGACCCAGTTGTCCCAGCCCGTACCTGGCTCAAAACGGCGTTCTAAACAGATTGTCTCGGTCCCGGTGCTGATGAGCGTCTTTTTGGTTGCAATGACAACCTCATGTGGACTAGGCTTGCGGACGTCTTCGTTGCGAACGTCAATTTCGTTTTTGCCGACAAAATAGATATTGTGGGATTGCATTTGAGTACACTCCTCAAGAAAGTTTGCTCACGTTAAAAATGGTGACGTTATACTCCTCCTGAACACAAATACCTCTCAGTTGAAAGGTGATGACTATTAACCTTAGTGATGGTTGTAGTTCTTTGGGTGAATTCATTAGAGAATTGACCCGCTCGGTGCAGGGCGTCAGCGAGACAAGAAGAGGTATAGATGATAACCAAGAGATACAGATGATAACGATGTACCACCTTGTGCCACCTTGCTATTGTGACGTCATCTCTGATGTCATCTCTGTCGAGTCGATACAACCATCATGTGATGTTTTCAGTCTCGAGGTAAAAATGTGGCTCGAGTGCAAGCATCACCACAATTGAAACATCACTTAAGATATGGGCGGTACAAAAAATCCCCACAAACTGTGTGCAAACGAGGTAAGTTAACCGCGCGCGTCACGCATCATAGAGACTATGAGTCAGAGTTTAGACACAATTGTTATCGGGGCTGGCGTTGCTGGACTTACCGTGGCGAGGGAATTACAGCAAGCAGGGCAAGAGGTGTTAGTGCTCGAGAAGAGCCGTGGCTTTGGCGGCCGCGCAGCCACCCGCACCCGTCACGGCAACCGCATAGATCACGGCGCGCAGTACTTCACCGTGCGAGACGCGCGCTTTCAAAAGCAAGTTGATGCGTGGCTTACGGCCGGTAGCGCACAGGTATGGACCAAAGCACTCCATACGTTGAATGCCGCTGGTCTGCGTGCTGGTCAACCTAGCTATCCGCGTTATATTTTCCCAAACGGCATGAACGGCATCGGTAAAACGTTGGCTGAGGATGTCATTGTGAAGCGGGAAACGCGGGTCAGTCAGATTATTCAACACGATGGTCATTATGAGGTTGTCACAGAATCAGCTGAGACATTTTTGACTGCGCGAGTCATTGTCAACACACCTGCTGAACAAGCCTTGGCCCTTTGTGAGGGGCTGGAGTTAGGTGAGGCAAAAGAGAAGCTCGAGCACGTCACCCTCAACCCTTGCATTGCTGTACTCGCAGGCTATGACCTCACCCACAAACCCGACTGGCACGGCATCCGCGCACAAGACAATGCGCTAAATGGCATCAGTTGGCTGGCGCATGACAGCAGCAAACGCACTGACCCAGCGCACACAGTAATCGTCATTCACGCCAGTCCAGACTTTAGCCAAGCAAACTACAGCCGTTACGACACCGACCGCGACGGCCTCATCCGCGAGATACTTACAACTGCAAGTGAGCTAGAACCTTGGCTGGTTGAACCCATTTGGACAGACAGCCAGCGCTGGCGCTACGCGCAAGCACAAACCTCGCACGATGCGCCGTTTATTCAAGTTGATAACCTATTTTTTTGTGGGGATTGGTGCGGGGGAAGTAAGCTGGAAGATGCGTATGTGTCTGGGCTCGAGCTGGCTCATGCATTAACGCAGAGCTAAGATACGCCGTAGATATTCGTACCTGCAAGCTTTCTCAGACTATGCCTCACTCGGTATACTTAGGGAGTTCAGGAAGGAATATTTGTGACTTCCCCCAAACCTTCATCACCTCAAGACCTCGTGCGACAAGAGGACGCGTCCTCACAAGCAGGGTCTTTAGAGATGGTGCTCACCCAACCACTAACCCGAAAATCACTAGCCGACGCACGCCATTACTTGGCGCAACTAAGACATCCGGCAAATGCATTTTTGTTGTTCCGCTGGCTTGTACGCGGTAGTTGGGCCATCACCAAGCACGAAGTTGGTAAGCGCATTGACTACGGGCGGGCTCATGAACTTGCCTTTCAAGATGGCGATGGTGAGACCAAGGTGAGCGTACCGGTTAACTACGCTGCTGGTATCACCGTCTTTTTTCCGGTTGCTGCATTGACGTTATGGCTATTGACCAAACTAAGTTCATACCAGTTTGAGGTTATACCTGCTGACATCCAAGTACTCCCCAACGCAGACGCAAACCTGTCATTAGATGAGGGACATTAACCCAACTGACGGTATGCGTTCTGAGTTTAAGTGAGCTAGTCTTGCTTTGTGGCTAGTATGCTAGGGGATAAACTGAGGGTAGTGTTGAGGCTCGAGCCACAGCATCATCAAGAAAGATGTAAGTACCAACCAACACTCTAACAGCCATAACAACGAGAACATTACACACGTAGCTAGATCACACACGCTTAGTAACATCAAAAACTACCATGATGAGGAGCACGATGAACCCGTTTGGAAACCGCTTTGGCAAGTGGGGAATTAAAGCTAGCCGTTTTTTGTTGACCATCAACCGTCGCCACCTCATTTTGCGTGGCAAGTTAGGCGTGACCTACCTCAATGTGCCGCTCAGTATCGCCATTCCGCTAGGACTTTTTGTGCTCATTGAATCCCCCGTGACTATTTTGTTAGTTGTTGTTTTTGTGCTTGCCTTTGGCGTACAAGCATCGGTGACGCAATAGTACTGGTACCCTAGCAACATCATCCAAAAAGGAGAACTACATGGCTGAAGACGTTATGACTGAGGTTATCACTCCTATTCACAAAAGTGATGCAGAGTGGCGTGCTGAACTAACCCCAGAACAGTACGACGTGCTGCGACGTGAAGGCACCGAGCGCGCAGGTACAAGTCCTTTAAATTATGAAAAGCGCGTGGGTGTGTATGTTTGTGCAGGTTGCGGGTTGCCCTTGTTTAGGTCGGATACAAAGTTTGATAGTGGCACAGGCTGGCCTAGCTTTTTTGATGCGATTGATGGACACTTAGAAACCAAAACCGATTTTAAGCTCATCTGGCCACGTACCGAGTACCACTGTGTGCGTTGTGGTGGGCATCAAGGTCACGTCTTTAACGACGGCCCCGCGCCCACTGGCAAACGCTATTGCAACAATGGTGTAGCGTTGAAATTTGTACCTGAAGAGGAGGCTTAAAGCTTCCACGCATAGGTTGTTTCTTGGGCTTGTTCAGTAATGTCTTGCTTGTCATCATCAGCGGCATTGTTTGAAGTGTCGTTGTGATGGTTGTACCGCGTCAAACCTATTGACAGTGCAGCGGTATAAACTGTCCTGAACGATGCGTGCATCTGACGGATAAGCTGCTCCGTCTGAGCCTCGCGGTGTAAACGCGTGAGTTTGTCTTGCCCAACTTGGAGATCAGGGTAAATCATGGTTGGTGTCCTTTCTGGTTGATGCTCTTGAGGTCATCAACTGACTAAGACCATGATGAACGTGAGCTACTTCAATCAAAAGGGCGTGTTTTAAAGTAGAAATTTTGTAAGCTAATCCTGTGCCCACACCCAAGCGCGTCACCAGCCTCGAGGCAGCGAAAATTCTGACCGACACAAGCCAGCTCAGGTTGCTCAAAGCCTTCTTTCAGGCTGAGGTTGTCTTGACTGAGTTGGCTACACAGCTTGGCTTAAACTTGCCAACCCTGCTTTATAAAGTGAATAAGTGGCTCGAGCTAGGCATCATTCACGTCATTCGCGAAGAACCTCGGCGTGGACGTGCTAGTAAGGTGTACCGGGCAGCTGCTGAAGCTTTTTTTGTGCCTTTTGAGTTAACGCCAAGTCCCGACCTCAGCAGTTTTTTGTACGAGTTGGTATCCAAAGAGGACCAGCGGTTTTACGACAACATTACCCGTGAGTTGCAACGTTCAGATAGCCATTTTGGCGTTCTCGTTGGGCTTGGTGAACTGGGTAATATAACAGTCCAGATGACAACTGAGGCAGACATTTTAAACTTGGATGAGGTGACAGATACGTCTGATGTAGACACATCACCTGCGTTACTGTCGCATGCAGGTGTGTTGCGGCTCGAGTTTGATGCTGCTAAAGCTTTGGAGCAAGAGATGGAAGCGCTGCTCGAGAAATACCAAAGCCTCAACACAACTAGTGCCCAAGCTTATGCCTACAGACTTGGCCTCACCCCAGTTATAGATGAATAGTCAGCCCCTGGCTAGTGGTAAAGTGCGCCTATGACTGGCAAACACACCATCCTCACAACTCACGTTGGCAGTATGCCCCGCTCGCAAGAGGTCGTGGACATGCTGTTTGCGCAAGATAAAGGTGAACCTTACGACCAAGCTGCGTTTGACACCACCATAAAAGCCGCCGTTCACGACATTGTCGGCAAGCAACAGCAAGCTGGCGTAGACGTTCCCAGCGACGGTGAAATGAGCAAAATTAGCTACGCAACGTACATTCGCCACCGGTTAACTGGGTTTGAGATTGGGGACGCGCCCAGAGCCACGCCCAAAGACCTTGACGAATATCCTAATTACCGTGACAGACTTGCTAAGGCTGGCGGTACGCCTAAATATCACCGGCCCATTTGTCGGGGTGAGATTACCGTTAAAGATATGCGGCCTTTAGAGCAAGACATTGCTAACTTCAAAGCTGCACTGGACGCATACGGCATCTCCGAAGGCTTTATGAACGCGGCTTCCCCCGGCGTGATTGCCGTGTTTCAACCCGATCAGTACTACAACAACTTTGAGAAGTATTTATATGCTCTGGCTGAGGTGATGAAGCTCGAGTACGAAGCCATTGCTAACGCAGGGTTGCAACTCCAAATCGACTGCCCCGATCTGGCGATGGGCCGTCACATCAAATACCGTGATGAAGACGACGCCACCTTTTTGCAGTATGCCACCATGCAAGTTGAGGCGCTCAACTACGCGCTGAGTGAGGTGCCTGCTGAGCGTTTGCGGATGCACATCTGCTGGGGCAACTACGAAGGCCCGCACACCAGCGACATTGATTTTGCGAAAATTTTCGAACTGGTCATGAAAGCTAAACCCAGCCAGATTTTATTTGAGGCGAGTAATCCCCGCCACGCTCATGAGTGGACGGTCTGGCGCGATCATAAAGATACTCTACCTGAAGACAAAATTTTGGTTCCCGGCGTGGTGGACACCACAACCAACTTTGTTGAACACCCCGAGTTGATTGCTGAACGCTTAGAACGGTTTGTGGATATTGTAGGTCCAGATCGGGTGATGGCTGGAAGTGACTGCGGGTTTGGGACGTTTGCAGGGTTTGGTGCCATTCATCCAGACATCTGCTTTGCCAAACTTGAAGCCATGCGTGCAGGTGCCAACCTCGCCAGTGAGCGTTTAGCTGTTGCTTGAGGCTGCCAGTCTGTAACTGTAAGACGTGTCCGAAGCATTAGCTTTGTGATGATTTACACTACACTGTAATCTTATACGAGTAGGTGCTCGGTACAAGGGTATCTAATGTCATCTTTTGTGCTGACGCCAACATGGTGTTGTTCTTATCTGGTGACCTTGACAGCAGCAAACGTTAGCTTGGTGGCTTGTGTTTAGCTCAAATGACCTCGCATAATAAGAGTTCCTACCGTTTTATCAATCATCAACATCCATCACTAATCACGAACGAAAAGATACTGGCGAGAGGAGAGGTTATGAGTCATTTTCACAGCATCAACGGTAACTTTGTTGCCGAGGCAGATGCGACCATTCATGCGAGCGACATCACCTTTAGGCGCGGTTTTGGGGCATTTGATTATCTGCGACTTTACGAGGGGGTGCCGCTGTTTATGGAGGATCACCTCGCCCGTTTTGAACGTACCGCAGAGATTTTGGGCATCGACATGCTGATGAGCCGTAGTGCACTGACTGAGCATGTGCTCGAGCTCATTGCCAAAAACGGTCAAGAGACAGCAGGCCTGCAACTGTTTTTAACAGGCGGTTATGCCGAAGACGGCTTTACACCTACCACGCCAAATTTAGTCATCTTGCAAAACCCACTCCCACACGTGCCTCAGGAAAAGTATGACCAAGGTGCCAAGCTCATTAGCCACGAATATACCCGCGATCTACCTGAAGCCAAAACAACCAATTACATGATGGCCGTGGTGCTCGGTAAAACCATGCGTGCTGCGGGTGCTACCGACGCACTCTATTACAGCAGCGACACCATTTTTGAAACGACCCGCTCGAACTTTTTTGTGGTAGATGCTGACGGTGCCATCATCACGCCACGGGAAGGCATTTTGTACGGCATCACTCGCAAGCACATCTTGCAAGTTGCCCACGAACACGCCACTGTGGTCGAGCGCCGCCTCACGTGGGACGACCTTAAAAACGCCA
This sequence comes from Deinococcota bacterium, assembly GCA_039034155.1. Taxonomy (GTDB): domain Bacteria; phylum Deinococcota; class Deinococci; order Deinococcales; family Trueperaceae; genus JBCCBI01. The sequence goes on from JBCCBI010000059.1 coordinate 14,830, forward strand.
AAGAAGCGTTTATTACCAGTACAACTAAGGGCGCATTGCCGATTGTTCAGATAGATGATATGAAAGTAGGCTCAGGTGTACCCGGCGAGGTAGCGAAGACACTGATGACGCACTTTGAAGCTCACCGCCAAGCTTACCTAGAGGAATTTCGTAATAAGTACAATGCCGTAGCTTCTTAGCCTCAACACGGTACAACTAGGAACAACAAGATGATGGTGTGATGGTTGCATCATCATCTTTTTAGGGGTTGGGTGTGCTCCTTTTGCCATGTTTCAAGCACTACAAAACCGTGCTGAAATGACTGCCGCTCGAGCTGTAAGAAGCCGTGTTCTTTAAATAACCTAGTTGGATCAACAAGCTGATCTGCCTCAATATCTGTTACGAACCGAAAAAATCTATACATAAGCCATAACCACATGCGGCTTCGCCATACGGCTAAACCGTACTTAGCTTGCCGAAAGTCTGCTAACAGCCAAATACCTTGATGAGTGAGATGATTTGCTAGTTTTGGAATGAGCGTTTGTAAGGTTGTTGCTGCAAAATTATCTAGAAAAAACAAACTGATAATGACATCGTAGGTGTCTAGTGGTATGTCTCGAGTAGCGTCTGCAAGTACAAAGTTGACATGTAGGTCTGCTGTTGGGGTTACCTTTGCCTGTGCTCGAGCTAGCATCTGAGCGCTTTTATCAATACATGTTATGTGACAAGGTGTCTTACATTTGTGTGTGAGCGACTGAAGGAAGCGCCCGTCACCTTCACCTAAAATAAGAACCTGTTGATGGGGCTCGAGCTTGTCAAGTAGCTCATCCACTGCCTGTTCCCGTACCTTGTGTAAAAGCCTGCCAAAAGCAAGCTGCTCGAGAACTTTATAAGAACCTGCTAAACGGTCATAACTTTTGGGCACTACATGAAAATAAGCAGCGCAAGCGGCGTTAATAGTGCAGCATCTACCAAAACCCGCAAGAGCGGTATGGGAAGCAGTGTGTGTAAGTGCTCGAGCACGCCCAACAATAAGCTGCTCACTACAAGACATAACCACACCATCCACTGAGCTGGGAAAAATAACCAAGTAAGACCACTACCTACAATGACAACCATGCCACACACATGCAGCCAAGCTCGAGACGCTGGTCTAGCAAGTGCTATTGATAAATAACCTTGTTTGCTATCGGCATCTTGTTCCCAAAAAGCAATGAGCGAGCAATTTAAAAAACATAATATACCGAACATGAATACACTTACAGCCTCAGCCATATGTAACGGTGTATTAAAGAGCACGCCAAAGTGCACACCAAGACTAAACAAACTAGCAATAAGTATTTCTTTGGGAAGTTTAAGTGGCCAGTTTGATATGTGAATCAATCCTAGGTAGAGCACAGCTAATCCGGCAACGCCTAAACCTGTCACACGAAGACTTAAAGAAAGCTCCATGCTAAGTAGTAAACTGCTTAGAAATACAACACCCCAAGCTAGCCACATTTTGCGCCCCTGCACGACATAAAACTGATGTCGTGCCGTGCTGGCAGTTTGAGGCGTGAGCGTACGTGCATCTAGACAGCGATCTGCAACGTAAATAAGCCAGACAGAACTTATAAGGAGTACAGTAAGCTGCCACGGTACATAAATTTCAAACGCAACGCTGATGAGCCGTTGCCAAGCGTATGCCACAAGTGGTGCATCTAAGGAAAGTAAGGTGGGGACTTGCCACCAGTAGTACTTAGGTTGTGAAGAATACCCAAGCGACATCCCCGGCGTCTTGGGGAACGATGCTTTAAGTGTTGCTTTTAACGTGCTAAACACAGTTCTAGTTTACCTAGTTAAAGATGCTACAACGCTGTCACAGTGCTCAAAGTTAATTGAGATAAGCTTGTTAGCGCTGCTTCATAACGACGAGGGTAAAGTCGTCATGGACTTCTGCATTGCCAATATAACTGTAGACATCGTCTACAACGTGCTGACAAACATCACTCGCCGGTTCATACCAGTTGCGACTGAGCAGTGCACATAGACGCTCGAGCCCATACTGCTTACCTTTGACATCTTCAGCCTCGGTAATACCGTCCGTATAAAGTACAACTCCATCACCACTGTGCAGTGGCACGCGTAGTTCGTCCACAAAGGTGCTAATATCTGCCTCAAGCCCAATTGGAAAGCCCAAGTCAATGGTGTCGTGAACTTCAACTTGACCGCTACCGCGCACAACAATAAAGTATTCATGCTGTCCACTTAAGCAGACTTCGCCATGACCAACACCATGGTCTGTGCAAGCCTCATAATCCACAATCGATAAGGTTAGGCTTTTATCGATGTCCATGCGTTCAAGGTTGTCGTAAATGATGCGGTTTAACGCGGTCATAAACTGTACTGGATTATCTTGCTGAGTGGTCATGAGGGTCCGCACAGCAGTTTGCACCATGAGGGATAACACGCCACTTTCAAGCCCGTGGCCGGTGACGTCGCCAATACCAATTTTAACTTTGCCGTCTTGTTGTAGAACGTCATAATAATCGCCGCCCACTTCGGTGGCTGGCGTCATGTAACTGGCAATCTCGAGACTGTCAATTTGGGACATTTCATGGCGAGTAGGTAGCACCATGCGTTGAATTTTACTGCTGATGTCTAGCTCGCTTTCCATGCGCATGTTTTCTTCTTGTAACCGATTATTAAGGCGTTTAATTTCGTCGCTAGCTTCAACGAGTTCGCTGGTACGTTCTGCAACGCGCTCTTCTAGATTGCCCACCAAATGACTGAGCTGGTCAGCCATATCGTTAAAACCACTGGCGAGCACGCCAATTTCATCTTGAGCAAGAATATCTACACGGGCTGTTAGGTTGCCGGATCGCAAGCTACTCACAGCCCCACTCAAAA
>JBCCBI010000060.1:0-17654 GCA_039034155.1 Deinococcota bacterium
CTTAATTTTGTCTAATTGGGGTGATATAATGACTGTTCATTTCTCTTTTTGAGATAATGCATGCATATTTATAAACTTCGAGAAATCATGACATGGTATTATAAATATTAAATATAATAGCACTATGGGTATTAGATATAAAAGTACACTTTTAAGATTTAAACGTATTGACTGATACTGTTATGACAATAGCTGAAACATCATCTTCCTCAGTTTTTGATAGTGGTCGAGAAAAAATTAAAATATAGCGTTGATACAAATAGTTAAAGGTACAGGTGGCGTGTGCCCGCACAATCAGCAAAACAACCAGTGGTAAAACAATTGGTAGTGAAACACCTTGCAATGAAACAACTAGCAAGTTCGTTGCTGATAGGGGTGTTAGCCCTAGTTGTTTATTTGTCAGGGTTGAGCCAACCTGCAGACGACCTTATTTTAGATGCTTGGTTTCGGTTGCGTGGCCGCCAGCAAGCAGCCGACGACATTATTATTGTTGCTGTTGGTGAAGATTTTTTAGAAGCCTATCCGAGCTTGCCAATTGACCGCCGCTTTCACGCTCGAGTCATTGACACGCTCGCCCAAGCAGGTGCGCGGGTGATTGCCTTAGACGTTTTTTTTCCTGAACCTAATGAAAGTCAAGATGGACCCCTAGCCGGGCAGGTGCTTGCTCAAGACGTTATTTTGCCGCACATTATTCAAGCGCCGCGTGAACGTGTACAAGGTGTGCTGGGCCTTAACAATCTAATTGATGCAGTGGGTGCAGACCAAGCGAGGGTGACGCGCAATCTAAGCATCGGCGATCATCTGCCCTACAACCCACTGCTTGAAGATGCAACACGGGGCGTTATTAGCCAGCAAGCAGGTGCCCGGCGTATGCAAGCGCAGTTTGTCTTTCAAGATGGCACCTTGCCATCGTTTCCTTACATAGCTGCGCGGCAAGCGTCGCTCGAGCTAGAAGATAGCCCAACATCTGCGGATATGTCTTCATTTACACGTCAAGCACGCTTTTTAAGCATGTCACCAGAAACGCTTACGCAGGATAGCTTGCTCATTGACTACCGCGGCCCAAGTGGTAGTTTTACGACCTTATCGTTCTTAGATATTTATCAGCAAAATTTTTCATTTGCAGATGTTCAAGACAAAATTGCCATTGTTGGCTATACGCTTATTGGCACGGTGAACGATCAAGTTATTACCCCCTTTGGACTTATGGCCGGTGTCGAGGTCAACGCAAATAAAGTCTACACACTTTTACATGGGAACCTGCAAACGCTGGGAACCCCGTGGTATGGCGTGCTGCTTATGGGCCTCAGCTTAGTGTGGGGTGTGCTCAGCCAGCGGCGGCGCGCACTTTGGTGGATTGTTATGGCAAGTTGTGTGACAGTTATAGCAAGCTTAGGGTTGTTTTACCTTAGTGTGTTTGTCTCACCCTTGCTGCTTATTGTGACAGCGCTCCTTATTTATGCACTTAGTAATTACCATCACTTACGAGACCTAGACGCACAACTGTCTAGCCGCATTGTAAATTTGCTAGATGCGTCTGGGTTTGCTCAGATAGGGCGCAAGGTACCTGCTGTGTCGTCACTAGCGGGTAGCGGTAGGAGATCTGCGACGGTGTTAGAAGATGTTGATAAGCGGCAGATTAAAGTCGGTGAACGTGACAACCATCCTGCAGTGGCTAATGAAGTAACAGATACGCCCGATAACCGACAACGGGGTAGGCTCGAGGGACTTAGTGCAGGTTCACTAGTACGCGATGCACCCACGATGCTCAGCACCCTCTGCGATAGCTTAGCAGCCTCACATGGATTGCTTTATATTGAGCAACTGCGTCATGTAACAACGCAGACAAATCAACGACCTCTTGATACACAACTAGATACACATGCTGACGTTACAACGGAGTCGGTGGTGACGAAACTCGAGCAACTTGCGTTACGTGCCCGCCAGCAAGGGCGCGTATTTGAGGAGGCTGCACAAGTTAGGGGTCAGCCAAGTTACTTAGCTGCACCGCTACTGCTCGAGGGAAGCTCCCTAGGTAGTTTGGCGATTGCACTGGCTGAACCACCTAGTGATGACATTCGTGGTTTGTTTGTAAGTTCGCTGGAAAATATTCAACAGCTTGCTCGTTACCGCAGCAGTGCTGAACGCTTACGGCATCTCACCCAGTCGCCGCGACCGCTTCACCTGGGCTCGAGCACACGCAAGTTAGATGCACTTGGCTTACTGGCAGATTTACTACAAACCGAGCGAAGTTGGTTTGGAGCGCTTTTAGAAACACTGCCACAAGTTGTGTTTGTGTGTAACGTTTACGGCGAAGCTATTTATAGGAATGTGGCAGCTCGAGCTTTTTTTGAAGATGCTCGCAACATGCTGGTAGCAATTCCTCAAAAACTGTCTTTAGCTGAGGACCGCTTTCGCGAAGACTATGGGGCTGCGCTTAGTGAGCAACGCCAGTTGGAACTCGGTACGACCCTTATTCGCAGTGGCGCACCTGTCCTGCTGACTCTCCGGCCAGTTGTCCAAGCAGGGCGGGTGCGTGGGGTGGCCGGCATGGTCAACAACCTGGCTAGTATTGAAGCCCTTTACCGCAACCGCCAAGATATGGTGGCCATGATTGCCCATGACTTACGTTCGCCGCTCACGGGTATTCAAGGGTTTAGCGACCTACTGCTCGAGACAGAGCTAGACGAGGACCAACAAGAGTATCTCAACATTATTAGCAGTGAAGCTGCCCGCATGGCCCGCTTAACTGATGATTTTTTAGAACTCAGCCGCATTGAGTCAGGTAAATGGCAAATTACCCGGGGCCCTTGTGATTTAGCAGAGTTACTGCGCTATGCCACGGCTGCATTAAGCTACGAAGCGTCCCAAAAAGGCATCAACTTTAGGCTCGAGGCACCCAGTCGCTTAAACACCTATATTGATAATCACGCTATCCGCCGCGTCATTACCAACTTGCTGAATAACGCCATTAAATACTCACCTACCGATACACAGGTCACTGCGCATTTAGAAGAGCAGCCAACTGCGTTTGTGGTTCATATTAGCGACGAAGGCTACGGGATTTCTGAAGAACAGCAAGCTAACTTGTTTCAAAAATATCAACGCGTTGGTGAGGGCCCCCAGGCAAGCATTAAAGGAACAGGCTTGGGGCTTTATATGGTTAAGCTTATTATTGATGCACACGCTGGGGAGATAAGCTTAGCGTCTGCCAGAGGTGAAGGAAGCACGTTCACAATCACCTTACCCAAACCTCAAAACGAGCTCGTAGAGGATGACTCGCTCACCTCACCGTAGTCACCGTCATAATGTTGATTAAGTCGACTCAATAAAGCACATTGTTAATGTCACAGCGTCCTGAAATCAAACATGTGGCGTTGTGTGGCTGATATCTTTTCCAGTTAATTCGTAGCATTTCCATTTGGAGTTGCCCCCGCAACTTCAAATGCGAGCTATGCGAGTCGAAATAGACCCATTCAGTGTGTGGGGACTTATCCTGGAATTGCTATCGTTAACGAATTAACCCACTTAGAAGGTGTATAGAAACAGCACCCGATCCCGATGAAAGCAGCATAAAACCCGCAGGGAGGTATAAAGTATTTCATTGGAATCGGTATGAAAGGACTGCTTTTGAGTGCTCTTAGAAACATTGGAGGCTCCCCTAAACCTTCTAGGGTAGTTATCCACAGGTAGGTAATGACCTACCGACAAGTGTTTTATAATAAAAAAGATACGTCAAAGCACCAGGGTGTGTAGATTGTAGGGCGGGTAATTAAATCACTAAACGCATTAGTTTTTACTAAAATACTTATGCTGATAAGCTCAACGTGCGTTTGTAGCTAGTGCGCCCCAACAACGTCTCTGCAGTATCTTTGACATATTGTTTTTGACATTAACATGCGACCTGTATACAACACCATGAAGACAATAATGCCGCAGTTTTACCAGCAGATTTGGAATAATGCACACATCGCAATGTGTGTACTGGACATTAATGGCAACTATGTTGATGTTAACAAAGAATTTTGTAAGCTTTGTGGCTATAGCCGGCCTGAACTTGTAGGTGCGACCCTCACGTCCACTATGGTTTTAGCAGGTGCTGAGCACCAGCATGAGGTGGCATTACACCGGGCATTTTTGTCAGGTGATCCAAGTGTATCTTCTGGTTTTGGTGGTGAAGCAAGTTCAGAAGAACTATGGCTACTTCTGCATAAAGATGATTACAAACTAACAGTAAATGTAAGTGCCGTCAAGATTCATGATGCTCAGGGAGATGTGTACAGCCTGTTTAACGTCACTCAAGCTTCCCAAACCTTGCTCGAGGCTGAGCGGGACCAACGTAAGCTCAGTGACGCCCAAGCAGCTGTGATGGCAACAGTTGTCTCCCATGCAGATATTGATGATGTACTCGCGAGCATCCTACACCACGTAAATGACCTAATTGCTTGTGACGCAAGTAGTATTGCATTACTGCAAAAGGATATAGTTCAAGTAGCTTCCTACCGTAACAACCACCGCCAGCAGCTTGAAGCAAGCTATACAACGTTTCAAGCACCGTTCGTAAAACTCAAATTAGAACAAGCAAGTTTAGAACAAGGCGCGCTCATTGTTGCTGATGCAGATACTGATCCTAGGCTCGAGTACGATGGCGAGCGCGGTGACTGGATTCGCAGTTTTGTAACTATTCCTTTACGTGTAAGCACAGTTGTATTGGGCTGGTTATGGTTAGATGCAGCTACACCAAACGCGTTTACAAAAGCTAGTATTGTGCGTTTACAGCCCTTTGCAGATGCTGCAGCTATTGCTGTACGCAACACTCAGTTGTATCAACTGGTCAAACATGAATTGCAACAAAGAACCCATATGCAGACTGCCCTCCAGCGCAGTGAGCGCGATCTGCGTGGACTTATTGATGCATTGCCAGATGGATTTTTGCGATTAGATAGACAAGGGCGCTATTTGGAAGCGCGTGCGTCTCATGTCTTTCGTCCGGTGGTGTCAGAAGATGCCATGATTGGCAAAACCTTTGAAGATATATTGCCAGAGACAGTTGCTACAAGTATGCGAAAAAGTTATGAAACCCTGTTTCAAACAGGTGAGATGCAAACTTATGAGTACCGTTTGCAGATAGCTGAGGAGGTGCGTTACCGCGAAGCGCGCTGGGTCAAACTTAATGACAATGAAAGTTTAGGGGTTATACGTGATATTACTGAACAAAAACTGGCTGAGGAAAAACTGCAACAACGTGAATCCCTGTTTCGAAGTTTGTTTGAGCACTCATCGTTAGGTATAGCGCTAATTGATATACAAGGTCTTTTTACAGATGTTAACCATGCTTTTTGTATGCTTTTGGGATACAACAAAGCTGATCTGCTGGGGCGTAGCCCGGTGGATATAACCCATCCAGACGATGCAATACTGACTCTGCCGTTTGCAGACAAAACTAGCTATCAAATTGAAAAACGTTTTATAAGCAGTACAGGGGAAATTATTTGGACACTAGTTAACGCGACTAAAATTCCTCAGATGGTCTCGCGTCCAGCTTATATTATCAAACACGTACAGGATATTAGCGAGCAAAAACGGCTTGACCAAGCCTTACAGTCTTCACAAGCGCGGCTCGAGTCAGTAGTGACTACTATGCCTGATTTAGTGATGACCTTAGCTGCTGATAATACGGTCATTTTTAGTAGTGCCCAGCAAGATGACCATGTTAGTTCTGACACACAATTCCAAGATAAGCTCGGCTACTACGCCCCTCAGCAACAAGTGGGGGATCAGCTTAGCAGCTATGCTGAGAACTTAGTTGCGACATCAGAAATAACCTCTGCAGCAGTAACATCTTTAGATGATGCAGCAGTGCTACCTGCAGGACAAGCGTTGGCCTCTGCTAGTTTGAGTCGCAACCGAGTTTATGCACACTTAGGACATTTGGGAAGGTCACTTGTTGAGGCACTTCCAGTTAACCAGCAGCAGACGTTTGCAGTGACGTTAGAACACGTGCGCCAGTATGGTAGTGAAGCGCGACTCGAGCTATGTTTTTCTGTTAACACTTTGAACACCCTACTAGCTGTACCTCAACAAGCAGCAATTGAACTGTGGTTTCTTACCCGCATACAACGCAGCGATGCAATCAACGGTGAGCTGGTTGTGGTTATGACGGACATGAGCGAGAGTAAACACAGCACCATTCAGCTCGAGCGCGCCTTTGTAGAGCGCACAACCTTACTCAAAGAGATTCATCATCGCGTCAAAAATAACATGCAGGTCATCTCGTCGTTACTACATTTGCGGTCGCGGGGTTTGCCCCAAGGGGATCAAGGTGATATTGCCAAACGCGCACTGAGTGACAGCCGTGAACGTATTCGGGCCATGGCACTTGTCCATGAAGTGATGTATGAAACCGAGCACTTTAATGCAATTGATTTTCATGTGTACCTAGATAACTTACTTAACATTGTGATGCGCGCTAACCGCACCCAGGATATTGCCTTACGGCTCGAGCTCAATCCGGTTGTCCTGCATATTGACCAAGCTATTCCTTGCGGACTCATTGCCAATGAACTTATGAGTAACGCGTTGAAACACGCATTTCCCGAGAATGGTTTAGTGCAACAACATGCTCATGAAGCTGAACAGCGATATATTTGTGTTCAGTTATTGACACATGCTGAGCAGGTGACGTTACGTGTGCGCGATAATGGCATGGGCATGCAACCAGCTACAAAAGATTCTTTAGGTATGACTATTGTGGAGTCGCTGGCAGCGCAGCTTTTAGGTACGGTCAGGTTTAACAATGTAGCTCCGCCACAAAGGGGATTTATTGCTGAATTGCATTTTACGCCCCTAACTGTCGATGCAATACCTGACCCTGTTCAACACAATATTGATTAATGTACGTTATTGATTAATGTAGGCTACTTAATTGATTAATGTAGGCTACTTACTTGCCAAGAAAGAACGTCGGCAGCCTTAAAAAGGCGTACGGCATCTATAGAATCTGTAACCTCATCTAAGTAAGTTGGCACCGTCCACGGTTGACGGTTAAGGGTAACGTGTTTAGCCACTGGCGTGAGCTTGTAAATGCGCTGGGCATTACCAGAGATAAACGCTTGCAGGTTATCCAGCGCGTCGTAATAGTCAAAAAGTTCAGTTAAACACGCAAGTGCCATTGGCGCACTGAACACGCCTGCTGCGCAGCCGCACGCTTCTTTGGCATGGCGCGGGTGAGGCGCGGAGTCGCTCCCAAACATCACTTTAGGATGGGCGTTTAGGGCAGCATCCAGTAATGCGCGACGGTCTTCAGGACGTTTGGCAATAGGTTTGCAAAAAAGATGCGGTTGTAGTAGCCCGCCTGCCACATCATCTAGCGTAATCAGTAAATGATGCACGGTAATGGTTGCAAAGACATTTGGGTGTGTGTCTAAAAACGCTACGGCATCTGCAGTTGTAATGTGCTCCATAATAATTTTGAGCTTAGGAAACTCACGGGCAAGCTCGTCGTAAATGCCTACAAATTCACGTTCCCGGTCAAGCACAAAACCACTTGTCTCACCATGAACGAGCAGCGGAATGCCAAGGGCTTCCATCCGGGCAAAGGTGGGCTTGGCGTCGTCAATGGAGCGCGTGCCTGCTTCACTGTTGGTTGTTACACCTGCTGGGTACAATTTGATGCCGATAATATGCGGCTTAGCTGCTTGTAATTCAGCCTCGCTATAGTCCCGAAAAAAGAGCGTCATGTAAGGTATGAAGGTGCTAGCACCTATCGCTGCCAATACCTCATCTTTATAGCGTAGCAGTGCATCAAGTGAATCAACGGGTGGTACGAGGTTAGGCATAATGACCGCGCCAGCAAAGTGAGCTGCACTGGCAGCCGCAACCCGCTCGAGCATCTTCCCCTGCCGCAAGTGTAAATGCATGTCCAAAGGAGCGTTTAAGGTAATGCTGTCAGTTGACATAACACATAGCCTTACACATAGCCTTACACATAGCCTTACACATGGCTCACAGCACCTAGCTTCACAGCACCTAGCTTCACAGCACCTAGCTTCACAGCACCTAGCTTCACAGCACCTAGCTTCACAGCACCTAGTTGACCGGTTATTGGCATCAAAAAACGTAACATCATTGACATTTTAACTTAGCGAGTGAGATGTCGCTGAAGTTAGCTGAGGCTAATGTCTATCAGGTTAAGACGGTGCAGAGGTGACAACCTCAGTGTTATCTGTGTGCAAATGCCGTACTAGAGCGACTGGATCGCGGCAGATATCTTCAAACTGACGCAAGCTACGAAAGCGAGGTAGCGAGGGCTGCTCCTGAGGTGGCGCGTTATCTGGTAAGGCAGTGGCTAATGAGAGCGTGGTTGATCTGCTGTCATAAAGTGCAGCTAGGCAGCAATACTCAATAAGTGAAATCAAACTGAGTGCAGCTTGGCTCGAGCCACTTGGTACGTGCGCGTGATGCACAAGCTGGTTTAAGACTTGTGCGTAGCGTTTAAGGCGCTGCTGATTGCTAGCTACAGGTGCAGTACTAGGCTGCGTTATCTCATCAGCGTGATGTGTTTCAGTAGCTAGAACATAGGACGCCACCAAAAAAGATAACTTCTCGAGCGGGGTAAGCGTGCGTACATGGTGTGTTGTGAGCCAGTGCGCGTTGTGGAGCGCAAAGAGGTGCTCGAGCAGTAAGCCAGCATGGTTAAGCGCTGCTGTTAAACTCGTCTGTTGAGCTAGGCTTTGCATCAGTCTGAGGTAGTGACCTTGGTTGTAAAAACGCTGCCATGTTGAGGATTGTAACGTGGCGTAGCAATACTCGAGCCGCGTGTAAGGATGCTCATCAAAACTGGTTGAGTGATGACCTAACCCAGCAGCAAACACGCGTCCAAACGTGTAGTGGTGCAAGTTGCGTGTGGTCTCAGCCTCAACGCTATCTGGTGTGACAACGTTACTGGATGTATGGCGCACGCGCACAATGTCGTGACCGTGCGCTAGGGATAGTAATAGTAAAAGGTCGTCGAGTCTCGAGGTTGTTTCGGGAACTGCCTCAGCATTATTTGAGGTTGTACTAGGTGTGCTGGCAATCACAGCTGGGGCTTCAGCATCTGGAATGGTGACGATAAGCTGATGTGTATAGGAACTTAGCGGGTCAGGTGCAATTAAGTGATCTTGTTGCACTACCTCAGAATCAAGGTGATGTACTTGCTCTTTATCATCGCGAGTTACATCAGGAGCTGCATCATCTACTAGAATCTGACCGCTGCTCACTGCCTCAACCTGATAGCCCAACAAGCTAAACGGGGTTGTGATGGGTTTAGGACTGTGTAAGATGCAGCGGCTAGGCATGAGTTAGTTTACCTGAGCGTGTCAAAGCACTTTGGTCTGCATCATGGGTTTGTAGTTACAGAATTGTGTATCTGTGAGGTTCACACTATGGATTTGCAAGTTGAGGGTGCGTGCTTAACCAAGGTTAGGTAAGGTGGGCTTGTATACTGCGCTGTTACATATTTCTGCACATACCTAGGAGGTTTTTGTGACCACATCTGTTCAATCTGTACAGCATAAGCCGCTCATCCACTATCTACTCCCTTTACCAGAGCGTTTTCGTGATGTGATTCATGTTGGGGTTGGGGTGCTATTTCTAGCTTTGTTAGCGCAGGTGCGGCTCGAGCTTGGCGCGGTTCCCTTAACTGGCCAGACCCTTGGCGTGGTGCTGCTCGCAGCCGCTTACGGTTGGCGCAAAGGCACCCTCACTATGCTCGTTTACCTTGTTGTGGGTGCAAGCGGGCTGCCTGTATTTGCAGCAGGTGCATCTGGACTTGCCGTACTTCGCGGTACAACGGCTGGCTATCTGGTTGGCTTCGTGGTCGCAGCGTTGCTAGTTGGTTACCTAGCTGAACGCGGCTGGGACAAGACGATCTGGCTCACAGCCTGCACCATGGTTTTGGGCAACCTGGTAATTTACGTGTTTGGGCTTAGCTGGTTACGCCAGTTTGCGCCAGATTGGACGACGACCCTAGCTTGGGGACTTACCCCATTTTTAGTTGGTGATGGTCTTAAAATTGCTGTTGCGGCGCTATTGTTGCCAACAGCGTGGCGGCTTTTGGGACGTGCACGTTAAGAAGTTGGGTTGATGAGTGACTCGAGCCTCGCTATACGTCAACTCAAAATGTTGATGATGCTCTAAGCAACACAAACTATCATCAGACTAATGTTGTCTCTACCCAAAAACGTACGAAACACGTCCACTTAGACAACATCTAATGCCATCAAAACACCCTCACGGTCAATGACACTGTGAGGGTGTTTTCCATGGTGTTTACTTGTGACGCCTACTTTTCGACGATATAAACTTGCTCCATGACATCTGGGGTGATGCCACTAGGCTGCATAGGGTCAATGCGTTGAAGTTTATCGAGAATGTCATCACCTTCAATGACTTTGCCGAATACAGCATGGCGGCCGTCAAGGTGTGGGGTTGGCACAAAGGTAATAAAAATTTGTGAGCCGTTGGTGTTGGGGCCAGCGTTGGCCATTGACAACGTGCCTTTACCAGAGTGGACGAGACCGTCGGCAAATTCATCTGCAAATTGGTAACCGGGGCCGCCGCGACCCGTGCCAGTGGGGTCACCAGTTTGCGCCATAAAGTCCTCGAGCACTCTATGAAACACCACGCCGTCGTAGTACTTGTTCCGTGCCAAAAACACAAAGTTATTGACCGTTTTAGGCGCTTGGTCTTGGTAGAGGTCAACGACCATGCGACCTTTGTTGGTCTCAATGATTGCTTGGTAATCTTTGCCGACCTCGAGCACGTCCTCAGCTTGGCTAAACTTTTGTTTGGGGGTATCACTTAACGCAGGGGTGAGGTTATAACCATCAGGTATATAAGTCATGGCTGTCAGCTTAACCTTATGTAGGTGTCATCTGGTTGTATGCCAACACAATTGAGTGGCGTCAGGGCGGTTTAGTGCGTAAATGCCGGTCACGGAACAATGTTGAGATAGACATTGGGAGAAGGGAGAAGGAGAGAAGGGGAGAAAGGGGGATGGGGAGATGTTGTCAGTTTCCTTAACCACATCATTTAAATCACGGTGTTGTTGCGAGTGCTCGCTGGCGGTTAGAAGTTGAGGTGGTCAGAAATTGAGGTCAACAAAAAAGGAACACAGCTAAGTGTGCTCCTCAGTGATTGCGTGTGATATATAAGTGACTTAGTTGCTGGCGGGGCGCTCGAGAATGTAGAGGGCTTCGATGAAATCGGGTTGCCCGTAAAAGCCGTAGGCAGCGTCTTCGCCGATGCGTCCAGCTACCCCCGTGATGCCATCAATATCAAAGGTTTGACCGATGTCGGGTGCAGCGCCTAGGCTAGTCTCGAGGTAGGCCTCAACTGTTTGGTCAGGCTCGCCAGCCAGTTCCACGCCTTGTTCTGCCAAATCCGCCAGCGTGTCTGTTGGTGACACAATGGCTGAAGGTTGGTTGGGATCAATGCGCTGAATATCATCGAGCACAGCTTCGCCTTCAATAACCTCACCAAAAACTGTGTGGCGGCCGTCTAGCCAAGGGGTTTCAACAAAGGTCAGAAAAAACTGTGAGCCGTTGGTACCAGGTCCAGAGTTAGCCATTGAAAGAACCCCTTTACCGTCGTGACTTAGCCCCTCAACAATTTCGTCGTCAAATTCGTAGCCGGGGCCGCCGGTGCCGGTGCCAGTTGGATCACCTGTTTGCGCCATAAAGTCTTCTAGTACGCGGTGAAAGACAATGCCGTCGTAGTACTGGTTACGCCCTAAAAATACAAAGCTATTGACGGTTTCAGGCGTTTGCTCTTCAAACAAATCAATGAGCATGCTGCCTTTGTTGGTAATCATGAGTGCCACGTAGTCTGTACCTTCAACTAGCACGTCTTCAGGTGCGTCAAATGCTTGTTGTTGTGTTTCAGAAAGATAGGCTGATGGCACAAAACCTTCTGGAATTGTGACATCCAGACCATCTGGCAAGGTTACGTCTGCCACTTGGCTCACAAGCATACTGGTTGCCACAGGTGCGGGTTCACGGGACAACCAAAAACCACCTGCGAGGAGTAAAAAGACAACAGAAACAACTGGGAAAATGCGTAAAAAAATGTTGGAAAAAGCGTTCATAGCTAGATTCTAACGGACTTCAGATGATTTTGCCCCATGTTCACTGACTGAATGTTGTTGAGGATGCCTTCATTTTTGTCTGTCTAAGCTTGGAGAGGATGATAGAGCGTTGAAGATGCATTACAAGTGAAGACAAATTACAAGTGAAGAGACATTACAAGTGTTGACACCTTTGTGACAAGTGCAGCAAACAACTCGAGCAATACCTAGCCACCTTGTGATGCCCACTCAGATCTGAGCATGCTGTAATACACCTCGTCCCCAAGCTCATCACGAACAACATGCCGCTGCCTCAAAACACCTTCGTACTGCATGCCTAGTTTGTCCATTACTTTTAAAGATGCTTTGTTGCGACTATCAGCAGATGCCTCAATGCGTATAAGGTTTGGATTTGTGTCAAACGCATAGTTAATAACAGTAGTTGCAGCTTCTGTTATAAAACCTTGCCCCCATTCACTACGTTTGAGGCTGTAGCCCAGTTCGCCTACCTTTAAGTTGTAGTCTTCAAAGAAACCAATACCAATGCCACCAATCACAGAACCTTGATGGATAATTGCCCAGTGCGGCATGGTTTTAGGGTCTGCTGCTAGTTGCATGTCAATGAACGCTCGAGCATCTTCAAGCGTGTAAGGTGACGGGACAGGTAGGTATCTTTGCCACTCAGGGTCGCTAGCGTACTCAAAAACGGCATCCACATCACGAGCTTGGAAGGCGCGCAAGACCAGTCTGGCTGTTTGTAAGGAGACCAATTGTAAGGAGTCTAAGCTATCCATGTGTCCATCTATCCATGTGTCCATCTATCCAAAGCTGCGTCTAGGTTGCATTGACGCCACCAAGTTTGTAAATAGTATCCAGGTGCGCTTGCACATTGGCACTATCTGCCAGCGTGGCTGCATTAGCTAAGCGCGGATGGCTGGTGAGCGGTGTGGAGGTGTCCTTGCTGGCCTCAGCTAAAGCCTCACCTAGGAGGACTGTACCTGCTGCAAAGGGGCTCGAGCGAAACCGATTAGGAACGTTATCTGGCAGGGGCGTTACATACTCTTTAAGTGGTCCGTCAGTTTTACCCCAGTACAATTTAAGTGAGTTATCTAGTACCAGCGTACCTTCTGTGCCGCGAATCGTGAGTAGGTCAATTGGCCCATCTAAGGCAGCTCCGTGAATGAGCATGGTGCCGATGGCGGAGCCCATGTTGAATGTGACCGAGGCGATGTCGTCGGCAGTGACAGGTTTGACCTCACCTGTTGCGGTGGCGCGGGTGGGGTGAACTTGTCCCAGGGTTGCCCCGCGCATGGTGAGCTGGTTTGCCAGTGGCGTGCCGTCATCAGCTTGAACACCTGCAAATAACCACAACAAGCCGTCAATTGCGTGGGAACCAATGGCACCCATAATGCCGCCGCCTTGACTAGCATCTGACCACCAGTTCCAGGGTTTGGTTGGGTCCATGCGGAGGTCTCTGGCGATGCGAATGGTGATGGTTAGAATACGCCCGAGCACGCCTTGCTCGAGCAATTCCTTGGCTTTAAGACGTACTGGTACAAAGCGCAGTTCATGGTCAACTAGGGTCAACTGATCTGGATAATCTTG
Organism: Deinococcota bacterium; assembly: GCA_039034155.1. Taxonomy (GTDB): domain Bacteria; phylum Deinococcota; class Deinococci; order Deinococcales; family Trueperaceae; genus JBCCBI01. Next base: position 13,712 of record JBCCBI010000060.1, read on the forward strand.
TTGCAACTTCCGCATCACCGCTGCCTCAGCTGTAGTTAAGGTGAGGGGTTTTTCGCACAGCAGGTGCTTACCTGCTGCTAGCACAGCGCTAGCTTGTTCTACATGCAACGCAGGTGGAGACGTTACCGAAATAAGGTCGCAGTCAAGGTCTAATAAATCTTGCCAAGTGTCAGCGACAAAGGGCACACCATGCGTTTCTGCCACAGTTTCTGCTTTGCTGCGGGTACGCCCGTAAATACCTGCAACGCTAAGCCCACCTGCTTGGAAGGCGGGGATTTGGACTGTGTTGGCCCAACCAGTACCTATAAATGCAACCTTCATGAGGGTGTTCCTTGACTAAAATATATTTCGTTGATCAAAGAGGAGAGACGTATTGAATGAAATGTCATGAGTGCTAGTTTAGCCTCGAGGAGCGCAGGTGGTGCGTTTTCTAGCTTAGTTGAGGCCGCAGTAAATGACACATGCCTACAAAGAAAGGGAGCAGGGAAGTGAGGGAGCAGGGGAGATTTCATCAGAGACCCTCTGTTGGACATGTGATGTGTCGGCGCATTGTTGTGGCCTTGCTAAACGGACATTTCAGTAAGTGAGGATGGCATCAGGTAAGCAATAAGGTGCTCGAGCATTTGGCATTGCGGCTCCAAAAATGAATAAGACAGCGCATGTTGGCACTGTCTCTTGTGTCAAATATTTCTAAGCTCACTCAACACCTAGCAGCACATGCTCAGACATTAAACAAAAAGTTCATCACATCGCCGTCGCTGACAATATAATCTTTACCCTCAGTGCGTAACCAACCCTTTGAACGTGCGCCGGCTATACCGTCAGCCTCAACAAGTTTGTCCCAGTCAACAACCTCAGCGCGAATAAAGCCGCGTTCAAAGTCGCTGTGAATTTCGCCGGCGGCATTGGGCGCGGTGGCCCCACGTTTAACTGTCCAGGCACGCACTTCTTTTTCGCCGGCCGTTAAAAAGGTGATAAGCCCAAGGGCGTCGTAGCCTTTTTGAATGAGCCGGTTGAGCCCGGGTTCAACGAGGCCTAAATCGGTGAGGAACTCGAGCGCTTCTTCATCGGACAGTTCAGCCAGTTCTTGCTCAATTTTGGCACAAATGATAACCGATTCAGCGCCTTCCTTACCAGCATGTTCGGTGACTTTGGCGCTATAGGCGTTGCCGTCTAGCATGTCGTCTTCAGAGACGTTACAGACATAAATGACTGGTTTGGCGGTGAGTAAATTAAAATCTGCCGGTAGCTCTACATTGCTGGTGCGAGCAGGTTGTCCGTCAGAAAGATGGGCAATCATGGCGTCTGCTGCTTCAACGATAATGGCATCATCTTTATTAGCTTTGGCGCTGCGCCGAAGTTTCTCGAGGCGTTTCTCGAGGGCGCTGATATCTGCCAAAATTAGCTCAGTGTGAATGGTTTCAATGTCATCTAGCGGATCAACCTGACCGGAGACATGAACAATATTGTCATCTTCAAAACAACGCACCACGTGAGCAATGGTCGCAACTTCGCGAATATTGCCCAAAAACTGATTGCCTAGCCCCTCACCTTTACTAGCGCCTTTGACCAGCCCAGCGATGTCTACAAATTCCACTGTGGTGGGAACAACGGGCGGCACTTTGGCGGGTTTGCTGTAAACATCCCGCAGCGCAGCCAAGCGTTCATCTGGCACAGGGACAACGCCCACGTTTTTGTCGATGGTTGCAAAAGGATAGTTAGCGGCTTCAACACTAGCTTTGGTGATGGCGTTAAACAGCGTTGATTTACCGACGTTGGGAAGGCCTACGATTCCGATACCTAGCATGACCGATACTCTAACAAAGACCTTGAGTGATGGTTGCAATATATAGTGATATTGGGTTGTCGGAGTGTTGGGAAATATGACAGAGGAGAGGCCAAAAAAAATCGCGCCTTTCTCAAGTGCGTGATAATTTAAGTTTACACCCGTATGCGCTATTCGTCAAGTCTATGCAGCCTTGCAGATGAATATACGCAAATCTTGCCGCAAATACCCAAAAACCAGCCTGTATTGTTGTGCTAATCAGATGATGGCGGCGTAGATGCATCAGATGATTGTGCTGTTTGATCGTCCTTACCGATGTTCTGCATGGCATCACGTAAACCCTGTTGGTCCATCTTGGCGTAAATGCTGCTGGTGTTGATGTCGCTGTGACCCAATACTTGACTCACCACATGGAGGTCGCGGGTGTGGTGGTAAAGGCGTGTGCCAGCGGTATGACGTAATACATGCGCACCACGGTAGCGCTCGCCTAAGTTGAGTTGTTTGTAAAAGCGGTCTAGCTCGAGCCTCACGGTGTTTACATGCATAGCCCGACCAAGCCGCGCTTTTTTTACTTTTTTGCCCACATTTACCAGCAGTGCAGGTTCATCAGCTTGAGCGTGAATAGTGCGCACTTGAAGCCATGCAGTTAAAGCTTGCTGGCAGCTTTGGGTCAGTGGAATGGTGCGACTTTTGCCGCCTTTGCCTTTGCGTACATAAAGCTGCGCGTTGCGCAGGTCAATATCATCTACCCACAAGTGAACAGCTTCACTCACCCTTAAACCTTGGTCACCAAGCAAACGAATAAGTAACCGTGTGCGGGCGCGCCTCGCTGGATCATCTGCATAATAAACCTCAACCTGAGCTAGCAGCTCTTGGTAATCCCCAACGGGAAGTGCGGGGCGGCGTTCGTGGCGAGGTCTGGGATCACTAGGTGTAGGCACAAGTTGTGCTGGTGAATCTTGGAGTGCGTCTGCCCATATAAGCGCTCGGTAAAACGCACGTACGCCAGCTAGATAGGTTGAGGCACTACCCGGTGCGAGCGGTTGACCAGATGCACCGTCTAAGTGCCCACCTTGTTGTTGGAGTTGTCCAAGATAGTAAGCAACATCTTCTTCGGTGGCACGTAAAATGGGAACTGGTGGTGCAACATTGGGGTCAGGCCAACAAAAGTGAACCCAGTCGGTAACAGCAACGCGATAAGACGCCCTAGTATCTACTGAAGTCGCCACACCTTTACGGCTACGTAAGTCAATATAACTATCTAGCAAACTGAGGAGTGTCTTTAGGTCGCGCTCATGGCAGGCGCGGACGGCCTCGAGCTTGCGACTGCCGGGATTACGCCACGTACTTTGTACAACCAACTTGCTCATGAAAGAGCCTCGAGGTTATTCACTTGCTTAGCAATATTACTGGCATTAGCAGGGTGATAACTTCTACCAGCATAGGTGTTTCTAGCATTAAGTTTATCAGTAGCTTGGGTGGCGTAGCCGGAGACCTGCACAACACCAGTCTACTCGTATCTACCCGTGATGACGGCATCTCATAAAAAGACCGCCACAAGTTTTTGTGACGGCCTAGTTAGCTAGATGTAAATAATACTAGCTGAGGCTAACGATTACGAACACTAGTATTGACGGTGTCCCCGCGGTCAATTAAGCATTGAGTGTAGTCACCAAGGGCTTCGGTGTATGCCACGCCACGCTCGAGTGCTGAGTTAAAACGCTGTTCGCAGCTGACTTGAGTAACAGGACCACTGGTAACGGTGCAAGCTGCAAGCACCATGAGGCTCATTGCAACTATGCCAAGTTTGATGCATTGCTTCATTTACTCTCTCCTCATCGCAATTTCTTGAAATTAAGTATGCGCGGAGAGAGTGTAAGAAGTATGCCTTTTGTATGAAAAATAGCATTATCTCATGAAAAATCTATTTGTGATGTGTGTGTTTATCCTGAAAACTCTGAGGGTAATCTGAGATATGTCAAAAATACGTGTCTGGCATAGACATTGAGATGAAATTTTATCTTTGTAACTAACATTAACTTGATGAATTGTGAGTCACTTATTCTCATGTGAGAACCCTGCTGAGTACATCTAATAGCAGGCTCATCAAAACATCATGGTGGCGCTATGTTGTAGCATTTGGACGTACAAACTTAC
>JBCCBI010000061.1:0-17604 GCA_039034155.1 Deinococcota bacterium
CTGATCCTGAAGTAGCAGCTAATTCTGTAGATACACAGCAAGTTATTGCTGCAGATGCTAACCTTGTAACGAACGCAGACGGTCAGGTTACATTTGGACTGTTTGCTACAGACGGCATTCGTCCTAACGAGTTTGTAAATACTGGTTTTGATGGCTTTGAAGAAGAGCCTGCTAAGATCGTACTTACTGCATCAAATGCTAATAGTACTGTTGTAGACGAGCTTAAAATCTGGTTTATCAACATTACTCACTTGACCTATGCTGACAACGAGCCTTTCATTGGTCTTCGTGAGATTGATAACCCATTCCGTCTTGCTGACGGTGGATTAAACTTTAGCCAGAATCACATGTCTACCGTAGAGTTGGCTGGTGCAGCGAGCTTAGCTAATATTGATGTTAATGGCCAAGAGGTTGGTGCATTTGTTAATGCATTCAACACAGATGGTGGTAACATCCACGAGTTCGATACCATATTTACCCAAAAACAACCTCAAGTAAATGCAAATGACGCAGATCCTGATGATGGCTTTGGTAATGGTTTTGATCCTCACAACGAACTGGGCTTCATGCAATACAGAATCGTTGTCAATACAGGTGACTTCTTCAGCTTCTTAGGTGATGACCCTGGTAACTCATTTGGTTGTGACAACCTAGTGAATCCAGAGCTTTGCTTCGATAACGATGGTGGCGCTACGATTGTCTTAGATGACAATGCAACACTCGATACAGCATTGGACGTTTGTGTTGAAGCAACCTACTTTGTGCGTGCTTCATTTGTTGGAAGTGCTGATGATTACAACATTCCACTCAAGTCATACACATTCTGTAAAACCTTCCGTGCTGGCTTCTTGAATATTGTCAAGTTTGCTGACAACCACGTGCTTTCATGGGCTGGTCCTCAGAAAAACTCTGCTGGTCGTCTTGTAAACGCACCATTTAGAGACGTTGGTCCTATCCGCGAAGGTTACATTGATACCCTTAGTGCGTTCAACCACCCACCTTCAACAGATGATCCATTCACATCAACCTATCGCATCTTTGTTGCTAACCCCACAACGCAAACTATTCGCAATATCATCATCTCTGATGATCTTCCTGCGGAGCTTGGTGTTGTGCTTGAAGGAATTAGCCCTAGTGGTGACTTCCCAACATACGATGCTGATAACCACTCGCTCACATGGAACTATCGTGATCCTGCGCTAGCACCACTACTGAACGAGCTCGCTCCTGGTGAGTATTTAGAGTTTAGCTACGAAGTCTACGCACGTCAAAAACCTGGGGTTCAGTGGACCGCACCTGTGCGAGATGCAGCAGCACCACAGTTCTTAGCAGCTGGTTTTGATGAAGGTTGGATTGATTATGCTCGTGCGCCTATGTATCCAAACTACGACGTACAGCGTTTTGGGCAAGATGGCAATGTTTCTATCATTGGTCCTATTTCTCCCGATCCTACGAATGCTTATCCCGACCCCTACTGCATTACCAACGGCGACGATTTTGCTAATGTTGATAATGGTTTAGGCAATGATAACGATGTAACTGTAGAGTTTGACTTTGATGTTCCCGGTGGACAAAGACAGTTTATTGACTACGATCCAATTGCTGACGAGTCAGACATTTGTGTTGTACGTCCGCTGTTTAACATTACTAAACGTCGCGTAAGTAACTTTGAAATTGAACGTGGCCAAACTGTTGATTACGAGGTAATCGTTCGACAAGTTGACCGTGTAGACATTAATTCACCTGCACGCTCACTAACTGGTGATGTTCCTAATGGTATTGAGTCTTCTGCCGAAGAGCGTGAATACTCTTGGCTTGCACAGATCTATCCTTGGGAATTTGGTGTGAGTGATGGTGCCTATGGTGACATCGGTAGCGGTGTTGGTCACCGTGCAGATGCTGCTTGGTACGTTGAGCTTGCTGAGATTCTTTCACCCGGTGGCGTACCAACATTACCAGCTGAACTTGGTGGCTTTGCACTTACAGATCGTGTTCTTGATCCGCCTGACATTGGTCTTGACTTCCAATCTCGTACAAATAGCACTTACCTAGAACGTGACAATCCTGTTGGCACTAACGTGACAGTGTTTGATACGTTTGATGTTGGTCTTGACTACGTTAGTGATAACGACCTAATGATCATCAACTTAGATAACGAAGACCGCTTTCACACTCGTGTAGATCCAGAATTCCCTGGACGTGACGATATTGAAGCAACTGTTGCTGGTGGTCGTAAGCCAACTATTCCTGGTGTAGGTAGCGGTCTTCGCGCAGTTTCAAGCGAAAACCCAGACTTCGACTCTATTGACTCAGTGCCATTGCCAGCTATTGCTGACAAGCGCTTCCAATACGAAACCGTTGATCAATTCTTGCCAGATGACGTTGGTGCAAGCACCATTACACTACGCGCAACCTTAGCTAGTTCTAACGATGATGCTGTACGTTTCCCTCTCAATGGTTCTAGTGCAGGTAATCGCCAGTCAGTATTCTTAGACGATTGGGATAGCGATCCAACAACAGGTCTTGATGTTGCAGGTGTTGTGAACCCATTTACTGGTGCGGTTGAAACCGTTAATGTTGATGGCGTTTGGTACAACTGTGCTTACCTGGACGCTAACAACCTTAATCAACCAACGCCTCTTGGTGAACCCTTCTTCTCTAGTGGTGGTCCATTCTTACCAGAAAGCTACGGCGCATCTTGGTACAACGGTCAACGTGGTCCAAATGATCCTGAAGTTGCCTACTTAGACTCTGGCTTCTTCTTTGGTCGTCCGTTGGTACTTCGTGGTGGTCAAGAGCCCTACGACACCATTGAAACTCGTGCTATTACTGCCGGTATTAATGATTATCCGTGGGATCGTAATGATACTTCAAACGCAATTGGTGAATTCTTGTCTGCTGCTGAAATTGCTGAACTAGCAGATGAAGGCAACCCCATTGCATACGTTCCTCCGTATACCCCAAATAATTTACCTGTCTCTTACAACCTGCCAGATAATATTGGCATCGGTGAGTGGGCTACAGCTGACTACTTGGTAGGTAGTGTGAACGGTGCGCTAGCAATCACCCGTCCGATTAACGCAACAGGTGCTGCCAACCTCAACATTTTTGCACCGCACGCAAATAATAATGATCCATTAGCTGGTCGTAACAAGGATGAAGTCGGTGGACTCAACCCATTTTTAGAAATCATTGAGTCTGTAACTGGTGCTGTCCGTAACACAAATGGTCTGCAGCGTGGGCTTGAAGGATGTGCTGGTGTTCGTGCCACTATAAATGAGCCTATCCTCGAAGGCAACATTGAATTTACACCACGTGGTGAAACCTTCGATGGTGGTACTGCTGGTGCTAACATGGTAGCTATCCAAGCCTTTGTTGAAGTTGGCGATCAGTATTACTATCAGATCGACTTCTTAAACGGCGGCGATACCACTGTTACAGACATTGTCTTCACTGCTCTCTTTGAAGATCCTAATGGTACAGGTATTCCTCAAGATCAGTTGAGTACCGGGAGTGCTGCCTATGTAGCAAACAATGCTCCAAACACTACACCTGATACAGGCGATGACTTCCCATCACAAATCTTCGAAGGTCGTATTACTGCAAGCTTCCCGAATGATGTTGACGAAGCGCGTCCATTCCGCTTGATTGGTAATGCTGACCTAGTTGATGTAGGTGGTACAGGTGGTCCTGCAGGTCAACCATTTGGTGTTCCTGGAGACGTACCAGTTAGTCAGGGTGATGATGTAGTCTTTAACCGTGTAGTCTTTAACAATGGTGGTCAGGGCTATGATCTGCGTCCAGGACGTGTACTCCGTTTGATGGTCAAAGCAGAGGGTATTAACCTCAATCCGCTCTCTGATTCAGAGAATGTACTGTTCTTTGCCTACTTTGATGATCCCAATGGAGGGAACTTCCGCGACATCCGAATACTGAGGGATGATACGGATATTCTTAACCCCTAATCGAGTCTAGCAAGTTGCTTTTAAAGCATCATGCTGACTAAGTAAACTAAGCCTTTAGTAAAGCACCTAGCAATTGCTAGGTGCTTTTTCATTGCTGCCGCTAGAGTTGAGGAGTGAGTAGATATCGCTACAGAAACTATGCAGTGAACCGTATGACAGTGCATTTTGTGTGAGTAACAAAGTACCGGTTTTATGTACTCAAAGGAGATAGCAAGGAGTGCTGTAGCGAGCTGATCCTGTAGATATGTGACGCAGAGAATGTACAGATTCTTACTGGGATAGTGAGTAAAGATCATATCTATATGCATATCGAGTACTCATCGTCAAAGTCAGTAAGTGAGTTGGTTAAGCGCTTGAAAGGACGAGTATCACGGTTACTACAACAAGAGTATCCAGCTTTGAGGAAGCGTTGTGGGGGGAGATGTTTCTGGAAAATTGGATATGGGTTATGGAGTATAAGGAATGTTACGGAACAACTAATTGAAGAGTATTGAGGGCGTCATCGAGAAGTATTGAGCGAACAAAGTAAGAAGTTGATTCTTGAAGACTGAGATAAGACTTTAATCCGTGTTATTGGAGCATATGATTGCTAGCTTTGCTAAGCTTAAACACAAATGGCCATAGAAATCCCAAATAAAAAGACTGTGAACTAACCACAGTCTTTTTTAGGCGATGTGTGAAAACTTAGTTGGTTAATTGGAAAATATGTAAACTGCTTGTTTGACGACTAGTGATGTAGAGGCGGTCACTTGCTAAAACAGCAACGGGTGACCCAATAATTGCTGTCAAATTGACCTGCTGGTTGCTACCACCAAAGGTGTAAAGAGTACCATTACTGCTGCGTACATAAGCAGTGTTTTGAGTAAAGGTGGGTGTGAAAATACGATCACTAGCAGTACCGCTACTCAGTAGCGTTTCCATATTGGTACTACCTATAATCACGCGTTTAAAGCATCCAAATCCCCCACTGCTCCAGACAGCATCGTTGCCATAAACTAAGTCTGTTGTACAGGCACCAGGGATAGCTGGATCACTATTACTAAGATCAAGTTCATAAGGGACAATATTACCGTTAGAAAGTACCCATAGTTTGTTGTTTGCAGCTAGTGAGCTAACAGATGCAATTGTGATTCGCTCGATACGTTGCCCATTGGCATCGTAAGCATCTAAAGAATTACCACTAGCCACAAATAGACGTGGTTGCCCACCAACAGTGGTGGCAGCGATGGCAGTGATAAATGAACTGAGTGATACAGTCCAACCTCCATTTACTGCGTGAACTTCCCGCCCATAAGCTACAAAAAGCTCATTACCTGCACGTGCCATAGAATTTGTGAGGAATGTTTGACCACTTGTGGCTGACCATATTGAACTGGCACTAAGACTACTTGTAACTTCGTAAACGGCTCCTGAAGATGTAAGTGCGTATATGCTTGCACCGTTTGTGTCTAAAGCAATAATAGGTGCGATTGAGTCGCTAGCTGTAACGTTATTTTGCTCATCGACTTTGTAGACTTGAATGCCTGCATTAAGGTAGGTACTACCACTAAGTCGTACAGGTCGAGTGCTGCCTATACTTGTGGGAATGGGAACTCGAGCAAGTTGCGTTAGTGGGCCTGTGTCTAAGTTAGTTGTTACAGTTATGGTTTCACTTACTGTTTCAAAAACCTCACCGTCTAGGCTGTAGCGCACCTCTGCATTTAGGGTATACTGACCGTTTTCAACTGGTAGTGTTTCCCAAGAACTTGTATAGGGTGCACTGAGCGTGCGACTTATAAAATTACCATCAACAGAAAAATCAATATAGTCGATCTGTGCCGTACCGGGATCAAGATTTACTTCTAATGGTACGGGCGAGCTCGTAATGGTGCTGCCTTGTTGTGGGCTGACCCAGCTTAGTGTGGGGGGTGTTGGCGCGTCACTTAAAATATCGATTTCTAGATCAGCATTGTCAATGGCATCACTACCGCCATTAGCTTGTACTTCATAGGTTTGAAAACCATTGATGTTGCTTGTCTCTGGAACTGTAAAGTCAATATCAAAGTCAGCGCTTGCACCACTTGTTAAATCTATCTGTGAGGATGACAGTTCTACCTCAAACTCGGCAGGTATACCTGTAATAGAAAGGTCTACAACGCCACTAAAATTATTTAACGAACTTACGGACCCAGTAATGGTTGAAGTTTGACCTTTAATAACGTTTGTCGGGCTTGCTGGGAGTGTGAGTTGTACGCCACCTGTAGGTGTAACAATGGATTCGACAAAAATGGTTGCACTGTCTTCAAAACGAGGTGCACTCACAGACGTGGCGCGAATAACTACAAAGCCAGGACTGCCATTAGATGTGAATACAATCTCGCGCCCGCTAGTTGCAGAAAGTGAGCCCAAGCCACTGCCTGTGAAAAATGACCATGTGACGTCAGCATTAAAATTATCTATGCCTTGAACATTTGCAATAAGTGTGGCACTGCCGCTTGGTGCAACAGAAGTTGGAGAAGCAGTGACACGGACACTAGTAACATTTGTAACATAAATCGTCACGGTATCTGTAGTTGCTGTATCACTGCTGCTTGTTGCTTGCAAGGTAAAGATACCAGGTTCACTGGGAGCGGTATAAAGACCACTATCATTTACTGAACCACCAGAGGCTTCAAGGACTTGCCAGGCAACTGCATCACTGGTTTCACCGTTTATCTGAGCACTAAACTGCTGGGTTTCACTAGGGCGGATTTGAATATCGCCGGGGCGGATGGTGACGGTGACGGCTTCACCGACGGTGACAGTAGCGGTTGCGGTGAGGGAGCTGTCAGCACGGCTGGTGGCGGTGATGGTTGTGCTGCCTTCGTTAGTTGGGGCGGTGAAAAGGCCGTTGTTGGTGATAGTGCCACTACTGGCAGTCCAATCAACACTGTCATCGTCTAGGCCCACGAGGGTGGCGGTGAATTGTTGACTGCCGCCGGGGTTTAAGCGAACTGTGCTAGGCGTAATTTCTAGTGTTGCACCAACGACAATCGCGGCTGTATCACTTTCGCTATTATCTGCCTCACTTGTTGCACGCACCAAGTAGTCACCTGCGCTGTCTGGGGCGGTGAACAAGCCAGCATCACTTACAGCGTCTGTAGGTGTTTCATTACCACCATCAACTAGGAAAGCTTCCCAAGTTACTGCTTGGTTATCGCTACCTGTCACTGTTGCAATGAGTTGCAAGGTGTCGCCAGGTAGCAGTTGCTCACTACTTGGTGAGACGCTTACGCTAACGTCTTCGCCGCCGTTGCTAGGTTCAGTAACGGTGACGGTGGCGCTAGCAGACTTGCTGGTATCTGCTACGCTAGTTGCTACGACAGTGTAGGTGCCAGCCGTTTGTGGGGCAGTGTAGGTGCCGCCTGTATCCACAGTGCCGCCGCCGGATTCGCTCACGCTCCAGGTGACGCCGGTATCGCTAGTACCAGTAACAGTGGCTTGGAAGGTTTGGGTTTGGCCAACCTCGAGCCCCGCTGTAGTTGGTGCAATGCTAATCATCACCTCGGGTTCAACTGGACGGGCAACCGTAGCTACAGCTTGAGCACGTTTAGTGGCATCTGCAGCGCTGATGGCTTCAATGTAGTAAGTGCCTTCGTCCTCAGGTGCGGTGAACAGGCCAGTATCGGTAATGAGCTCATTGCGCTCGACAATTTGTGTACCTTCAATTTTTGTGACACGCCAAACGACCTCGGTATTGGTGGTGCCGCTCACAGCAGCGGTAAATTCTTGGGTTTGGGTTGGCTCGAGCGTCACTTCCGTCGGTGAAATGCCAATGGTTATATCACTAGGTTGATCCACTTGCACAATCACGCTGTCAGACACGCTAGTGTCAGCGTTACTCACGGCGGTTACCACGTAGCTACCAGCGTCTTGAGGTGCGGTGTAAACACCTTCTGGGGTGATGCTGCCATTACCTTCATCAACTTGCCAGGTGACGCTGCGGTCGCTAGTGTTGCCTACCTCAACTGTGAAGGTTTGGGTGCCACCAGGGAGCAGGGTGGCAGTGCGTGGGGCAATGCGTACGGTCACGGGTGGTGGTAACACGGTGATGGTGGTGCTGGCGCTAGCTGTGGGGTCTTCGACGCTTTCGGCAGTGACAGTGTAGTCGCCGGGAATATCGAGCGCGGTGTAGAGGCCGTTACTGGTGATGGTACCGCCACTAGCAATCCAGCGGATGGCGTTGTCATTGCCGCCAGCGACAGTAGCTGAAAACTGAACGGTTTCACCTGCGCGGATGCTGGGGGTTTGCGGGCTGATAGATACACCAAGGGTGGGCTCGAGCACCATCACATCAACGGAGGCTGTTTCAGTGGGATCTTGCACGCTAGTGGCGATGATGGTGTCTAGCCCAGGCTGGCTGGGTGCGGTGTAGATGGCGTTGTTACCACCACTGCCGCTCACCTGTCCACGGGCAGCTGACCAGGTAACAGCAGGGTTGACTAGGCCGCTCACGTTGGCGCGAAGCTCGAGCTGCTCACCGGGCAGTAAGCTGGCATCGGTAGGCGTGATTTCAATGATGGGCGGGCGCGTGACGCGCACGGTGACGCTGTCGTTCACCTCGGGTACGTCCACGCTGGACACGGTGACGGTGTAGTCACCTTCTTGAACAGCGCTAAAACTGGCTCGAATTTCCGTGGGGGACTGGTTGAGGCTCCCGCCGCTCATTTCCCACAAGACGCCGTTGGCACCTGTTAGAACATTGCTGACGGTAGGCACCAAGGTAACAGGCACGCCGAGGGTGGTTTCTAAGGTATCCTCACTAAAACTAATTTCGGGTCGAGCAGCAATACTCAGGGTGTAGCTCAAAGTGCTTGTAGTGGTACGCCCCACTTGGTTGTATTCAAAGTTGAGGGTGTAGCCGCCGGGGCTCACGGTATCTGCAATCTGTAGGGTACACACTTTGAACGCACTCACCACACAGGCATCCGCAGTTTGGGCACTAGCCACCTCATTAGCAGGCGTCCCTTCCAAGCTAAACCCAGCTGGTGCGCCAATTAAGCGCACCTCAAACTCATCTGAACTGCCCGATACTTGTAAGCTTTGCGTGCCACCTGCAATAACTTGAGGGTTGCTGGGTACCAGCATAATTGTTGGTGGAGGTGTTGGATCATTACCTCCACAGGCGGTAATGACAAACATCAAACACCACAGTAGATAACGCCAGTAATGACGTTGGCGCGTTATTGGATAGGTATCTGACGTGCTGGGAACATCTTCATGACTACTTTTGTGACTACGATCTTTGTCACTCGAGCTTGTAGTCTTTCGGGGGAGGCCTTGCTTCATCAACGAACTCCTTTACACACATCCACATTACAGGCATACACGGCTTGCCCAGTGGGGTCAATCCCCCGCGTTGGGTAGTCACGTGAACGTGAATGGATGACTAGTTGTCTACTCGAGCCGTTGTACCTAAATCCAGATGGCAACAAGGCAATATGTTGCACATCAGCTTAGAAAAGATGGTGCTAAGCCTTCATTAAGCAAACACTGGCGTGATAGGTGTGATGGTGCGTGCACAGCTCAGCAACTTTGGGTAACTCAAACGGCATCACGCTAACAATGCCACAGGTAACCTCAAACTGGATGAAGAAAAGCACAACAAACCTCAACCTACACATAGGCTAGTATGTCGTAGTGTTACAACATCCTGCTATACGCTTTTTCGCAGCTTGCACATTGAGTTTGCTAATCTTCCTCACCGCCTGTGGTGAGAGTACCGACGGCCCTGCTGATGCCATCGTGCGTGGTGACTTGCGCTTGTACCAAGCTGGACCCTTGTTAGGGACGGTTGAAATCGTCTTTGAAAGTAGTACTGGCCGCCAAACGCGCACGCAAAGTCTTACCAGTGGTCGGTTTGAGGTAGCTGTTGCCCCCGGAACTTACACCGTGACCATAAGTGAGGACGCCAGCGATGTGTTTGCAACCAGTCGCTATGAAGAGGTTGTGCTCGAGTCCGGCGAAACCACCCTCAACCTCATCACCGTGCCGCGTTTTAACCCACGCTTTAGCGCCACCCCACCTAGGGTTACAGTAGATGTGCGTGGCAGTGGACGCAATTTAGAAGCCCGTGTACAAGTGAATGGTGACCTACCTACGCGCAATATTTACGTAGATGTTGGGCGAGTTCCTACTGGGCGCATCGTCAACGAAGCAGAAGCGTTTGATGCCACCGACGACACCGACTGGTTTAGCATAGATGAAGGCATGACCCGTGCGTATAGTGGAACGGCGCAGCTTTATGTCGTGGCTTATGACCGTAACTATAACCGCACGCAGGTGACGGTACCTCTTGATTTGCCTGCTCGAGCAGATGAAGACCTCAACCTAGCTGCACCAGAAATTGAAACTGCGCGCATGGTGACCACTAACAGCCCCTTAAGAATTTTAAGTGTCACACCAGATCAGACCCCAAATCAAGAGGGCCGAGAACCTGATCCGCTTGACAATGTGGCGGGTGCGGGTGTGAGCGTGATTGGACAACTAACCTGGATAGGTTACACATGGTCAGAGGTAATTGATGATGTGCTCACTGAAAATGGTTACGGCTTTTACATCTACCGCCAACTCGGCAACGGTCCGTGGGAGCGCATTGGTACAGCGCCGCCGCAAACCTTTCAGTGGACAGATGGTGACTTGGGATTAGGTCAAGCGGTTCGTTATGGCATTTCCGCCTATGTAGGTGACAGTGAAAGCCCTCGGGGTGAAGCTGAACCTGTGACACCCTTACCGCCGTTTGAAGCCACCTTCATCTCACCGGAATTTGATGAGACAGGCGTAAGCCGCACACCTACGCTTCGCTGGGAAGACAACCGTCCGGAAGATGCGACCAGTGTCTACCGCGTACGCATCAATGACGATGTGGTCAGCAGTGGCTTTTTTGAGTCACCAACCCTCTTAAATGAAACCAGTTGGACGTGGGACCCGGAGCGCTTTTCCAGTTCGCCGACGCTCGCACCCCTACGCCCTTACAGCGTGGAATTTGCCCTTGCCTACACCATGAACAGCGACAGTTTAGAAACGGCTACAGCTATCAGTGTCTTTACGGATATATCGGCGTTTGTAATTGAGGGGACAACCTTTCCGGGCGATGTTGTGCCGTTTGAGACGGGTGCGCAGTAGAAGATGATGACCTCGAGACGCATCAATTGCGTGTTTGAGATTGAGTATGTGCGTCCTCAACATGATTTTGAACGTGATGATGTCATCTCAAAAAAATCTAAATAAATCTGGAAGTTAAGTCTTGTAATCTTGATCGCAAATTCAGGAGAAGTGTGAACCAAATAGCAACTAAAAAATCCTCTCGTATGTTGTGGTTAGTAGCCATCGTTGTACTGCTAGCTGCGTGCAGTGAAAGCGTCAACCCGCCGCTCGAGACGCAACAACCATCACCTGAACCGAATGTCACCCCAGACATCAACATCGCCGTGTGTACTATCCGCGAGTTGTCTACCTTGTCCACAGCCTCGCTTGTACCTGCGCGTTATGAAGGCACGGTATTGGTGGGTGTGGCGGAGGCAGATTTGGAACGTGTTTTGGAGGTGCTAGATGGGACGTTGCTCGAGCACGACCCTATCTTAAACGTCGCCAAAGTAGACCTTGCCTCAGCGTGGCAAGCACCTTTGCCTACGGGTGTGCGCTTTATGGAAACTGAAGATTTAACTTGGCAACGGCATGTGGAACCGCTCGAGGTTCTCCAGTGGCAGTTCCAAGTCCTCAATTTACCTAGTAACGCGAGCGGTGAGGGCGTCATCATCGCCATAAGTGACGACGGCATTCAAGGCAATCATCCAGATTTAATTGGGCGAATGCTCCCCGGCTTTGATGGCGATAGCGGTAATATCCTCAATCCAAACACCAACTACGCAGGGGAAGACGACTTTCACGGCACGCATACGGCTGGGCTGGCGCTTGCCCGTATCAATGGCGAAGGTGGTCGCGGAATTGCCCACAATGCACGTCTTATGCCTATTCGTGTGTTCGATGAGACAGGCTTTATTGGACAGTTTCGAGCGGCGAGGGCACTCCGTTGGGCGGTTGATAACGGTGCAGATATTATCTCGGCATCGTGGGGTGGTTCGGGTTACTCAGCGACGATGTACGAGACCATAACGTATGCGCTCGAGCGCGGCGTGGTCATTGTGGCCTCAGCGGGTAATAACGGCCAGTTCGACAGCACCTATCCAAGTGCATACCCCGGCGTCATTCGCGTTGGTGCGTCCACACCAACGAACACCCGTGCTTCGTTTTCGTCGTTTGGTGACACGTTGAGTTTATTAGCCCCCGGTGTTGAGCTTATCTCATCTGTGCCAGTTGATGATTACGGCTATTTATCCGGTACGTCGATGGCGGCACCACTGGTAGCAGGTGCGGCTGCGGCTGCGTTGGAAGAACACCCTGACTGGACACCCTACCAAGTCAAATACGCCCTCATGGCGAGTGCTACCGACCTTGGTGACCCCGGTTGGGATGCTGACACGGGTGCGGGACTCCTCAACCCCATCGGTGTAATTGATGAAGATCCCCCGCTGGGTGCCAGTTTGAGTTTGGCTGGGTTTGAACCTTTGGCAGAGGTAAGCCTCACTGTCTCAGGTATGTCTGCTGATGGTGCTGAACGATTGGTAGCACGCACTGACAGAGATGGTGAGGTGAGTTTTATCGGACTCGCCCCAGGGCGCTATGACTTAGTTGTGGTCAAGCGAGAAGATGTTCCTGATGATACTGAAGGTATGGAGGACACTGAGAACTCAACAGTTAGTTATCAAGTTGCTGAGGGCGTTGTTGAGGTCGTCACTGGTAATAATTTATGTGATGTGACAGTGACATCTGACGACATTAATTAAGACATAGCGAATGAAATGTGGGTTGCTGTGTCTGCTGTTGGGTGATGATGCAGTTAACTTGATAAGCATTTTGCCTCGAGGTACACCCGTGATGCGGTGTGCCTCTTGTTATTTGTTAAGGTGGTTTTAGATAGGTGATGTCAGTGTTAGATAATTGCTGAGAGACTATGGCTAACTGACATATAAAACTATGCATAACTGGTCAACCTGAGGAGGAAAATCACACGTGGATGACGATGAAAACAATACGCTACACGCATCGTCATCGGTTGTGGTAGCCTCGCGCCAACTATCTTCTTCTAAGAAATCTCGAGCAACATCCTCACCACTTCCCGATAGCCTCGAGCACCTGACCAATTCAACGTCTTATCACGGTTGGTTAAACTCACAGACAAACTACCAAGAGCAGATTAAGTTTTTTGGCTTTTTGCCGCCGAGAGCAGAAGATGTTGCTCCACACGCAACAGAGGTTTTTCCAACTTGGACAACCCAACTTGGGCTACGGTTAAGACGCCACCAAACAGCGGCGCTCGAGGCGCTAGCTGCCGGTGACAACGTTGTAATTGCCACCCCAACTGCCTCAGGTAAGTCTTTGTGTTATCAGCTTCCAACGCTCGAGGCCCTTGCCACAGGTGGCACCGTTCTTTACCTATTTCCCACCAAAGCCCTCGCTCGCGATCAGATGAGGAGCTTGCGAGGTCTCATCAATAATCTGGATGATGCTCACGGCATCTCTTCCGGTGATGTCACCAGTTACGACGGTGATACCCCTAGTGAAACGCGCCGGAGCATCCGCGAGCGTCCACGTTGCATCATCACCAACCCGGACATGTTGCACTACGGGTTGCTGCCCCATCACCTCAAGTGGGGGGATCTGTGGCGTAACTTGCGCTATTTAGTGCTGGACGAACTGCACAGCTACCGTGGCGTTATGGGCAGCCACGTGGCGAATATTGTGCGGCGGCTCATGCGTGTTGCTCATCACTACGGCGCGCAGCCGCAGCTTATTGCCGCCAGTGCTACTATTGGCAATCCGGCGCAGCACGCGTACAACATTTCCGGTGAGGTGTTTACGGCTGTTGACCAAGATAGTAGCCCTCGAGCTGCTAGAGAAGTCATTTTTTGGCAACCGCCGGTTATTTCTGCCAAAAACGATCCTGATTTGCGCCGCCGCAGTACCTTAAGTGAGGCGGCTGACCTCGCCAGTTTGTTTGTGAAAGCCAACCTCAAAAGTATCTTTTTTTGTAACGCCCGCAAGTCGGCTGAGCTTTTACGGCACTATGCCACACGAAGTTTAAGTGAGGCGGAAGCCCCGCTTATTCAAAGTTATCGGGCAGGTTATTTGCCAGAAGATAGACGTGCATTGGAAGACGCCTTCAAGGCTGATGACATCACCGTATTAAGTGCAACCAGTGCCTTGGAACTTGGTGTTGACATCGGTGGGGTAGATGCCGTGGTGATGGTGGGCTATCCCGGTTCGTTAACCTCGTTTTGGCAGCGTGCCGGAAGGGCCGGTCGGGCGAGTACACGGGCGCTTACGCTTATGCTGGCTGCCGATAACCCACTGGATAGTTACTACCTCAACCATCCAGACGCTATTTTAGAAGGTCACGCTGAAAAGGCAGTAGCCGATGCCTTCAACAGTGAACTCCAACCCTATCATCTAGCTTGTGCAGCCTATGAGCACCCTTTGCGGGACGACGAACCCCTTGCCCAAAATTTGCCAGAGGCAGGTACGCACCTGCGCAAACGCACTGATAAACATGGCGACGTGTGGTTAACGCGCTTACGCTACCCCCACAGGCATGTGAGCGTGCGGGGCACAGGTGGGCAGCGGGTACGCCTCTACGACGGCTTTGGGACCAGCCTCGGCGTGAGTGATTACGACACGGCTTTGCGTGAATTGCACCCAGGGGCCGTGTATTTGCATAGGGGAGAGCATTATCTTGTGCGCAACCTTGACCTTGCTAAAGGAATGGCTGTGCTCTTACCACATATTGAGGATTACTACACCCAAACGCGTTTTGTAACGGATATTGATATTCTAGAGCCTTTGTTTACCTGGCCCGGCGTCACGGTGGGAAGGGTCAACGTGACGACCTCGTTTACGTCCTTTGTGCGCAAGCGCTATTACAGCGAAGCCATTTTGGATGAGCGACCGCTGGACTTACCACCGATTAGCTACCCAACTCAGGCGTTGTGGATTAACATGCGCGGGCTTGCGCCGCAACTTAAGCAGTACGCGCCGCTATTTGCGGAAGGAATGCACGCGCTCGAGCACACCCTCATAGGTCTACTACCTGCGTTTGTTCTCTGTGAACGCATGGACGTTGGCGGCGTGTCTTACCCAACCTACCCAGCCACAGGTGAACCGGTCATGTTTATTTATGACGGCTACCCTGGTGGTGTTGGTTATGCAGCGGCTGGTGCAAGTTTATTTGAACGCTGGCTTACTGCTGCCAGAGACCTACTCACAAGCTGCCCCTGCAAGCACGGTTGCCCTAGTTGTACGCTCTCGCCAAAATGCGGCAATGGTAATCAGTATCTAGATAAAGATGCTGCTCGAGTCCTCGCCGAGGTGCTCTTAAAGCAACTTGCGCCTGCTGTGCATCATGCTTAGGTGTTATGAAACTGAATTGTGGATGCAAGGGAATGTTGATGTCCTTGAAGTAGCATCTACCCTATCGATTTTGCTTGTGTACACTTTTATTTAGAGTCCAGCGTGATGACATCGTGCAATATTAATTTGGTTCAGTAATGAAAGTGGTTGTTTCTTCGGTTAGAGAAACAACCACTTGTAAAAACAGAGCAAAATATCTGCCAAAACCTAATGAATAATCAAAAGGTTTTCGATGTTCAAACTCCACCAATCGGTTTGACTGGTAGTATCCACAAATCCTAGGACTAAAAACTCGGGATTGCCTAAGAGGGGGTTGTAACGTACTTGTACAGGAACGTTTTGCCCCATCATTGTCTCGATTTCGTTAAATATGTCTGAGACAGTACTGTAACGCGCAAACACACTTGGCTCGCGCACAAACTCACCTGTGTCAAGATACCGCGCAGACGTGACGATGTCATTGCGAACTAGAACTCGAGCCGGACGCATCATCTCTTCAGGGCAGTTACAGTACAAGCGAAATGTATAGTCATAGGCACTAATGTTGTGATCAAGCCAGCGGTTTCGCTGTTGGGTTAGTCGCATATTAGTTAGCGAGTTTGTATTACATGAGGTCACAAGGCTCAAAAGAAAGAGAATGAACACGACGCGAATCATCTAATTTAATGTACTGAGTTACGTTACTGAGCCGTGACCGAATTTCAACATCTTATGTATGAATTGGCAGAGATGTGAAGTTTTACGTGCAGCACATGCTCAAAGATTGTGACAAAGGTTGGTAATTTAAGTTAAAAAATGGATGTGATGCCCTCATCTATGTTGAGGTTTGTCAAAGGTGATTGCAACATTGCTGTATAGGTAGTTCTATGGCATATCAATAGCAATCATGCGATAAGTTGATACACCATAAAGTTTGATGATTTTTACGATGGTGACTGTATCAGCATCATGTGTAACTGCTACAGCAATAAAAAAAGCGAGCAAGGCAGGAATGCCATATGCTCGCTCGAGAACAACAAGTTTAAACCTTTAGAGGTCGTAACGTGCGCCGATGGCAAGACCAAACGCAGAAAAGCTGTCATCACCAAAGAAAGTATTGAAGCGCAATTCACCAAATATGCTAACTGGATCAAAGATGGCGTAGGTGGCACCGCCCCGGAAGCCAAGACCAAAGAAGGTATCTTCACCTAAGTAAAGCTGGGGGCCGGCGCCAATATAAAGGTCTAAGGGTAAATCTTCAACAAAGAAGTTGTAAAGCGCATTGGCACTAATTTCAAAATCAGAATTTTCAAAGTAAAAGTTGCCGTCAATACGAATGTCAACTTCTGGGAGTAGTAGTTCTTTAATGCCAAAGTGACCTGTTAGGGTACCACTGCTATTGCTATTGATAGTGGCAAAGCCAAGTGATACACCAGCGTAAAAATTAGAGCCGCTGTCACCTTCGTTAACAACGACGACACTGTCTTGTGCCCAAGCACAAGCAAAGCTGAGAGCTAAAACAAGAAATAGTGCGCGCATAATAGGTATGTCCTCCAAGTAAAAAGTGTCTTGAGTGGTTTGGGGTACTGCATCACGGATGTTGCGTTGGCTCCTCATTTAGCTTAAGAAGTTGTTAGTTGAAACTGTCTAGGGCACGTGAGTATGGAACGTTTGTGATGTCAATGCAAATATAAAAAGGCGGCTGGGCTCGGTTGAATAAGACTCTGATTGGGTAACATATTGTTTGAGTGATTGCGATACAGTATGCGTGTTGCCATCATTAGCCATCACATGAATTAAACCATCACGCTTGTGAGGCCGTCATGATAGCAGTACTACATGATGGTAGTACCGCGTGTCATCGTGACATCTCCCTTCACTCGAGCCGGTTTTCATTATTAGTTATAGCATGTTACTAAGGTCTGTGGCTAGATTAAGGGTACCTGAAGCTAGCCTTGTTGACAACCCTGTAAGCAGTTTACCTCAAATAGGGTGTTGTATTAAGGCGTGATGCAAACATGTGTGCATAAAGACACTATAAGCAGGGTCTTAAAAGTAAACCCCGACACCTAAAGCGGCACGTGAACTGCTAAAAAAGTCGCTACCTACGTCACTTATAGCTGGTACGTCCTCGAGCAAAAAGCCATAGCGAAACGCACCACCTGCTTAGGTAAAA
>JBCCBI010000062.1:0-17384 GCA_039034155.1 Deinococcota bacterium
TAGCTCAATGTCTATTCATGTATGTCGTTACGTTCTTATGATTACATATTTTGCGACTACAGCCTAGCGATTTTAAGTACCTCCTATCTGGAAACTGCAGTTTTCGTGACATGCGTTTAGCGGTTAAGGATGGGCGCTGCTGAGTTTGATACTTAGTGTGTTTCAACTTGGAGGTACTTATTATCAGAAGGTATGGTTATCAGTGTGATTGTAGTGTGTCAAGAGTGTGTAAGCTGCGTCTTTTAATTAGCTGATACACAAGTCAATACCACTGCTACTATAAAAACTTTTAAGAAACTATGAACTGCAAGTTGAATCTGTGCCTCTCACAAGGTGATAGAGCGTTCACATCAAATAGCCTGACTCGTATTAAAATAGAATTGTGGAGCACTTGCGAGAATATCAGGATTATGTACTAGCGTATCGTTTGCGGGCGTTGGTAGGAGGTAGTAGCAAACCTGCCGGTGGCTATTTGTCACTAGCTGAGTACGCAAATAAACGGTTACAGCGCCAGCATCTTGCTGAAATGCTCCTCAAAAAGTCAAATTATCACGCCGATATGCGCCGGGTAGACAAACTTACTGAAGAAATGAACTTTGGGTTTTGGCATAACCCTGGTGAAAGCGTTGATTTTTTACGTAAGGTCATTGAGCAGGGCGGCTGTAACGCACTCGAGTCAGACGACAACTTCGTAACGTATCTACTTACCCCTTTAGAGCGCTCTAAGTTGAGTTTCAACGAAGAACGCACCATTGCACGGTATTACTTGGGGTTACTTAGAGCCTCATCTGCTTACTTAGATGCTGAAGTGTTTACACGCTTGCGCAGTGAAGTTGAACCTTTGCGAGAGTCTATGCCTATTTTTGTGATTCACACAGACGAGGACGTGGCTCGAGTTTCCTGACCCCAGAGTTTCCTGACCTACGCCCCACTGTAGCGATGTTGGTCTACAATCAGCTTTAGCCAAAAAATGTTTGTATATCTTAGAATCGTAAACGATGACAAGACAATATCCTCGAGGCTCATTTTCTAATTTACAAAAGCAAGTCTAGTTGAGGTTGTATTTGTTTAACCTCGTATAGATTTGTGAAGCGTTTTCACAAGTAACTGCCCCAGGCAGTTGCGTGTGCGACCTAGGGGAGTAGAAATAGACCCACTCAGCGTGGAGAAACTAATCCTGGAACTGCTAGTGGTATCACAAGCATCAAAACCTCGCAAATTAATCTTGTTGAAAGACATTACTTATGGATAGCTCGCGAAATTTACCTGTCATACCTACTGAGGTTAAGCATCAACCTACCTCAGAATTATCTTTAGCATCATCCAAAGATAACCTGCTAGATATGCCTATCGGCGAGTTACCCATCCCAAACGAAAACCAAAGCTACCGCCGTAAACAACTTGCTGCGTGGGTGTATCAGCATGGTGCTACGTCCTTTGACGAGATGACAAACTTACCCAAAGCTTGGCGGCAAAGCTTGGCAGAGGCTTACAGAGTTGATCCGTTTGATGGATTTACGCGCTTTCCCTCGGCAGATAAATCTGTGCGCTACCTATTTACCTTGCCAGACGGCAAACGTACTGAAGCCGTGTATATGCCCTACGCCAACCGCAAAACGTTGTGTATTTCATCGATGGTGGGTTGCCCAGCGGGTTGTGCGTTTTGTGCAACCGGGGCACTGGGCTTTGGACGTAATTTGTCACAAGCTGAAATTATTGGTCAAATTGTGGCTGTTGCACGGGCAGAAGGTTTTGCCCCAACCGAGATTCGTAACGTGGTGCTCATGGGGATGGGCGAAGCGCTTCTCAACTATCGTGAGGCTGTTGGTGCCATTCGCAGTATGATTGACCCAGCGGGGTTAGACATGTCGCCGCGCCGCATTACGCTATCTACTGTAGGGCTACCTAATAAAATGCGCCAACTGGCCGATGAAGGCTTACCTCTTGTGCTAGCAGTTAGTTTGCACGCGCCAGATGAGACTACTCGCAAACAGATTATTCCTACCGCCCACGCCCACAGCATCGCCGACATTATGGCAGCTATGCACTACTGGCAAGAGAAAATTGGGCGGCGTATGACCATTGAATACACGATGCTCGAGGGGGTTAACGACGCCCTCTGGCAAGCAGACGCGCTAGCGGGGCTGCTAAAAGGTATGTTGGTTCACGTCAACTTGATTCCCTTTAATGCGTGGCAAGCGTCTGAGTTTGGCTCGAGCAGCCGTGATACTATTGCTAATTTTGAAGACCGTTTGACCCAGGCAGGTTTATCCGTCTCGGTACGCTTTAGCCGTGGGCAAGATGCAGGTGCTGCTTGCGGTCAACTCGCGTTTCAGCAAGCTAACGCCTAACACTTTCATTAACATCTCCCAATGTCGTGACCACCGCCTTCTACAGGAGTGTCGTAGGTCTATCTTTAGGATGTAAGCCTTTGTGTTGTGCGTTTTTATTCTGATTGGTTCTCAATTGATGCTAGCTTGTAAAACTTCTAGACTCGGCAGGCACTTTTTTGCGTATCAACCTGTCCATTGCGTACGTTCTGAAGATGTTGAAGTGTAAGTGTTTTTGGCATTAGTTTCTGATGGGGTTGCTCAAGCTCAGTTACATGTACGTAATCATCAAAGGCTCGAGTCCTTACTGAATCCCAATCCTCCAAATCACCTGTAAAAATTAGTCAAAGCATTCCTCTATAGATACCTAACTACCCTCAACACAGCTAAAAATTCTCCCAGCAGATGTGAGCTTTACTACCTTAAAACCTGTTCATGCCAAGCTCGTAGGGGATTTCACATGGGCTGGTAAAGGCCTCAGTCTACAATGCTAAATGAGTTGTAGACGCTCAAATTGCTGTATCAGACGTACTAAAAAGCCTGTGTGCAGCATGCGTTAGCGCTTTAACGAAAGCCTCGCTGAAAGCGTGGTGGGTAGCTAAGACGTTAATAGGGAGTGTGACAAGCAGATACGGCCGCGGAGTCCCAGCGAAGCGTCTTAGCGTTAACGCACTTGTGCTTATACACCTGTGTTAACGCAAGTGCGTTGATGTGAATAAACGGAATCCGTACACGGCACATAATTCAATGGAGGCAACTATGATCGTTGGAACGGTCACTAAGCTGGGAATCGTCAAGCTGGGACTTATACTCCTGGTGGTAGTTCACGGCTTTGCGTCAGCGCAATCGCAATGGTGGATGGGAGATCCCAGACGGCAGGTGAATCAGCAGGGTATCTCGCCTCCAGCTAGTGTTGCAGCGCAGTCAGCAGCTTCCTCGCAAGCGCTTAGAACACGGCTATCAAATTTTTCGGGCACAGTGCCGATGGTGCCAACAACACCCACACGTAGCGTATTTAGTCCGCGCCCAACGAATACCTCTATTGAGGCTATGCGGCGGGCCGTTGCACGCGACCCCAATAATCCCGAGGTATGGATTAACTTGGGTCAAGCTTATTTGGAAGGAAGCCGTAACGAAGACGCCCGTAGCAGCTTTTTAGAAGCCATCGCCATTGACTACCGCGCTGCTGATGCGCACTTTGGCTTGGGCTTGAGCGAGTACGTCATGGGAGATTTTCAAGCGGCCTTGTTTTCATTTAACGAACTTGCGCGACTTTTTCCAGAGCGCTTTGATGGTCACTTTAATAAAGGTGTTGCCCTTACCCGCTTGCGTAACTTTGAAGAAGGTGAGGCTGCATTTGCTGAGGCTATCCTCCAAGCTGATCCTGAAGCCAGTCCAGAAGATGTTATTTCAGCTCATTTAGGACGAGCGAGTTTGCTTAAAGAGCTCGAGCGTTACGACGAAGCCGCCAACGAGTACGCCGCTGCTGTGGAAATTGTCAACACCCTGGGTGGCGACGATACCGAGCTTGTTTTCTTGTACAGCGATGCCATGTTCCGTGCCGGTCTAGGGCTAGAGGTTTTAGCCGACCTAGTAGATATTGAGGCTGTCACCGACGACTACCGGGTAAGCACGCTCATCGCCGACATCTATACCTTTGAGCAGCGCACCGACTACGCTGAACGCTTTTTGGAACGCGCTCGCCGCCGCGCTATTGAAACGGGTGACACCAGAGCGCAGGCCAGCGTGCTTGTGAAGTTAGGGCTCTTACAACGCGACCTAGGGCGCGAAGGACAAGCTATTCAAGCGTTTGTGCAAGCAGCTCAAAACGATCCCAACTCATGGGAAGCTGCTTACAATTTGGGGCTTGCCTACCTCGAGAACGGTCAAACGCAAGACGCCCTAGCTGCACTAGAACGCGCACTTGTAGCTAACCCTGAAAGCGCTGAAATTTATCTGGCACTTGCAACTAGCTATGACCGCCTCAACCGTCCAGATGACGCGCGTGTAACGGCTACAGCGGCTATCTCCCGCCTCACTGACCCACTTTTGCGCAGTGAAGCTGAATTTATCTTAGGGCGCTCGCTCTACCGCTTAGGTGATAACGAGGGTGCTATTAGTGTGCTCGAGGTCGTTGTTGCTGACCAGCCTGACAACGCCCAAGCCCAACTCTGGGCAGGTCTGGCTGAATATGCGCGCGGCGATTTTATTGCTGCTGCGCAGTACTACGAGCGGGCTGTTCAACTTGACCCAACGGGGTTAGAAGCACGCATTAATTTAGGCGCTGCCTACTTAGCATCAGAAAACTATGCCGATGCCGAGTTGGTCTATCAGCTCATTATTCAAGACAATCCCAACGATGCAGAATCCTACTTTAATTTAGGTTGGGCACTTCTTTCCCAAAGTCGCCCGCAAGAAGCTAGAGATGCTTGGGAAATCGCACAGAGTCTAGGTTATGCCCCCGCTCAGTCTGCGCTGAGTGAGTATTTCTAAAGGATTATCATGGATTGGATACGACGAAACTGGCCTGACCTGCTCATTGGCGTTGCCCTTGTTGCAGTGATTGCAGGTATTGTCATTACGCTGTTATCAGGGGGATCGTTTTCACTGTTTAACCGTCAAAGCCGTATTGCCACAACGCCCACGACGCCTACTCCTACAACAACGACAAGCCCCTTTAATAACACCACAACAAGTAATGCCACAACAAGTAACGCGACAACAAACAATGTGGCAACCGCCACCACAAGTCCGCCATCACAACTTCCCGCTGACACAGCGGCGGCAACTACAACACCTGATGCAACGACACCTGTTACCACTCAAGACCCCGCAGATGTTGTTGTGACAACGCCTAATACAACAACAGGTGGTATCGAACCCATTTTGCCAGAACTACCAATTGAAGCGCCTACTGGCTTCACAGAACCAAGTGCTGTTGCAGCGCCAACACCAGCACCTACGACACCTGCGCCAACACCCGCGGCAACACCTGCACCAGCAGTTACGGCAAGTACACCCATTCCGGTGGCAGCAGCAGAGCGCAGTGCACCTTACCGTGTGTCGGTGGGTGCGTTTGGGCAACGCCAAAACGCTGAAGAACTGGCAAGCACCTTCCGGGCACAGGGTTATCCGGTATTTGTTGCACCTGAAAACAATCTGTTTATTACGCTAGTAGGGCCCTACACTCAAGAAGCGGATGCCGTTCAAGTTGCTGACCGCATTCGTGCAGCAGGTAATGACGCACTTGTTTACCGCTTGCCTGAGCCAGAACCTGCAGCGCCCGCACCAGTAGCTACGGCAAGCACGCCAGCACCTAGCCCTGCACCAGCACCAGAACCCGTAGCTACAGCAGTTACACCAGCACCTGTGGAGACACCAGTTGCTGCGCCAGCGCCTGCACCTGTTGCCACGGCAACAGATCCAGACTGGGTGAACCGCGGTGGTAGCACGGTGCTGCAAGTGGGGGCTTACGGTAGCCTTGAGAGTTCCCTACCCCAACGCCGCCGCCTCGAGTCACTTGGGTTTACCGTGTCTGAGCGCTTTGCTGACGGCCTCATCCGACTTGTTATTGGTCCTTTTGACGAGCGTGAGCTAGCTGTTGTCCAAGCTCAACTTGCCGTCAATGGCATCGACAACTTTCCGGTACCTTAATGTCCACAGTACCTAGTGCAACCATCAGCCGTTTAGTGACTTACTTGCGCGTGTTGGGCGATCTGGAAGGTCAGGGTGTGAAAAAGACGTCTTCGGATCACCTAGCTGACCAGGCCAACGTCTCAGCTTTTCAAGTGCGTAAAGATTTAGCTTACTTTGGGCGTTTTGGTACTCGCGGTGCAGGCTACATTGTGCCTACCTTGCGCCGTGAATTGCGCCGTATCTTAGGGTTAACTCGCCCATGGAGTGCACTACTCATGGGCGTGGGTAGGTTGGGACACGCAATTGCTCACTACCCTAACTTTGATGACTATGATTTCAGTCTTAAAGCTTGTTTTGACACGGATCCAGATAAAGTGGGCACCCAAGTTGCCGGCTTTACAGTACTTGCTGCTGAGGCTAATGTGCTCGAGCAGACCGTACTTGAAAAAGGCATTGACATTGGCATTATTGCTACGCCCCAGCAGGCTGCTCAAGACGCTGCTGACGCGCTTGCTAAAGCAGGCGTACATGGCATCCTCAACTTTGCGCCCACGGTGCTTTCGGTTGAGCCTGGTGTTCACGTTGAAAATGTCGATTTTCTAGCGGGCTTAAAACGCCTTTCGTTCTACATTGTAAATCCTCAATTAAGGGAGGAACTAGCATGATAACAACCCGACGGTGCCTGCAGATAGGTTTGTCTGTGGGTTTAGTACTTTTGCTTGCTGCTTGCGGTGAGTGGGTGATTGAGCAAAGCGCGGAGCTTAGTGTGGACATTAGTCCGTCGCAGTTAAGCTATGAAGCCGAACTTACTACCAGTGAAGGTGGTGGCTCGAGCCTGAGTTTTGTGACCCCCGCTAGTAACAGCACAAATCCTGTTATTACACTGAATACAAGGGCAGGTTCACTGGGTGTGGATTTGGAAGGTTACGGGCTCGAGTATTTTTATGCAGACGGCACACCTGTCATTCCTGGTGACAGCATGACCATGGTGAACGATGCTGCGTTGCCAACCGTACCGCCAGGTCTTTTTTGTGAAGACAGTGGCGAGGATGGGACAGGCAATCCAACTGTACCTGGAACGCCTCCAGGTGCTGTTACAGTTTGTAGTGTTAATTCTCCCAATGCTGTATTTGCACCAGGCACGCCCGTTAGTTTTACTGTCTTAAATGGCGTGCCATCACGCATTGCGTACGAACTGTTTTGTGATTTACGTCCTGACGTAGGTGCTTACGCGCGTATGACTATTTTTGGTAAAGATAGCTTAAGACGTGATTTTAGCCTTGAAATTTCTTCGATTCCAATCACATCCTCAGGTAGCTTTTTGGTACCTGGATTGGATACATCGTTATGCTTCTAGGAGGTACCATCGTGAAACGTTGGTATGTGTGGTTAAGTATCTTGGTGGCGTTGGTGCTGGTTTTAGTTGCCTGCTCCGATGACGACGATCCCCCACCTATTATGGGGACAGATGCGCCGCCTGTTATTGGTTTTTTAAGTGTTAGCGGGCTAAATCCTCAGTCCGATAGCACGTTGCGTGTGCCTCCTCGGTTTGAGGTCATCCTCAACCCCGTAGCAAGAGGTGGTAAGAGTATTGCGAGGGTTGAACTTAATGTCAATGGCATTAACTTACCTAGCAAAACGTCCTCACCGTGGGAGTTTGAAATTGACTTTGGAGCCATCACTACAACCGGCCCTGCCATTATCTCGGCTGTTGCGGTAGATAGTCAGGGACTTCGTAGTGACCCTGCTACCCAGCAAGTTGTCGTCGATGCCACTCCGCCTGTTGTCACCATTGTTAGCCCTGAAGAAGATGAAGCAATCTCTGGCGATATTGAGGTAGTTGTCACCGCTACAGACACAGGTGCAGGTGTGCGATCACTGGAAGTACTTTTTGATGGTGAAAGCATTGATGCCGAAATTTTTGATACTGTTCAAGAACAGCAAACCTTTACATTCACAATTCCTGTTAGTGGTGATGGTGGCATCATTAGTGATGGTGAAAAGGTAATCACCGCTCGAGCCCTAGACGGTATTGGCAATGTCGGGGTAAGTGCTGAACGAACAATCATCACACGCAACCAAGGTGCACCAATTCAACCGCCTGATGTAGAAATTCGTCCTGAAGACATTACGCCTTTGGGAGGTCCAATCGCTGGTTGTACACAACTTACTTGCTATCAAGGCACAATTAGTGTACCAGTAATTGTTGACGATGAATCAGGTGAGGCTGAAGTTAGTTTGATTGTGCAAAGTGATTTAGGAACACAGCGCTTAGGACCAGTATCTTCATTTCCATATACATTCCGTGTAGATACGACTACTTTCCCAGATAACAGTACAGTTACCCTCATTGCTGAAGGTACTATTACAAATGCAACTGAAGTAAGTAGGTCCGAACCCGTAGATATTACTGTTTTCAACAGCACAACTGGACCCATCTCCCCCGTAAACATTGTTGAATCGGCAATTGAGCCTACTGGGCAACCCATTCCAGGCTGCTCGAGCAGTCAATGTTTCAGAGGTGTTATACGTGTTCCTGTGGCAGTGCGAGATGCTGAAGGTGATGCTATTGTTAGATTAATTGTTGACGGTCCCTTTGGTACACAGGTTATTGGACCTCTGACTGCATTCCCCTATATTTTTGAACTTGACTCAAGAATATACCCAGATAACACGGAATTGACACTTGTAGCTGAACGTCGCGAGACTGAAGAAGGGGATCCCTCCGTTTCATCTCCTGTAACCATCACCATTTTTAATTCTGATGCTACACCACCTGTAGTAAATGTTGTGAGACCAGAAAATGGCAGTGAACGTTCAGGTGCTATTCCCGTTACGGTAGAAGCAACCGATAATGAGAGTGGTATTTCGCGTATTCTTGTTATTTTTGATGGTGCTCGGGTAATTGATCAAAGTTTTGAAACACCTGAAACCGATGTAACCTTTGAATCGATCATTCCTATTGTGGATGAGCAGACAGAAGAAGTCCTGCCAGATGGTGCTTACATACTTGTTGTCGAAGTAACAAATGGTGCAGGGTTAACGTTGGCCTCAGATAATATTACGGTCAACACAACCAACGACGGCTCACCACCACCACCACCAACTGAGGTCGCCATTAATGATATCGAAGAAGATGAGGATGACGCTTTACGTGTACCGGTTCGGGTTGTAGTTCGTCCCGGTGACGTTGTTGGACAGGTGACGCTAACGGTACGTAGCGAAGAACTAGGTACTCAGCAACCATTAGTACGTGCAGGGACGGACACACCTTATGTATTTGTAGTGGATACACAAGAGTTTGCGAATGGTGATACCTTGTTTTTCGTTGCACGAGCAACAACTGAAGCAGGGGGCGTTGCTAACTCTGAAGAGGTATCTTTTGAGGTCGTTAAACCAGGGTTCATTGATGTAGTACCTCGAGTCAATATTACTGCTCCTAGTAGCGGTGAGGTTGTAACAACGCCTATTATGCCTGTTGAGGTGAGTATTGCACCTTTGGCTGAGGATTCACAATTCCGCTTCACAAGTGACATTAACGTTGAGATTATCAATTTTAGGGGTGATGTGACGGCTTCTACAATCATCGAAACATCTCCTAAGAACACACCCATACAACAAGCGCAAACATACCGTACCGAATTTGATATCACTAAGTTTCCGAACGACGTTTATACCATTTCAGCAACGGTAGGCGTCGCTGAATCGGAAACACTGATTGAGTCGGTCATTCAATTTAGAAACAGAAGCTCCAGCGATCAACCGCCAGCTTCTAACATCCGTTTACCTGTCCGCCTAGGAGAGACCTATAACTATCCGGATTGCGCTATAGATGGAACGGAATGTGCAGGACTTCCAGTACTCAACCGTCAAAGTGCAATCTTTATTGAGGTTTCAGATGACGTCTTTGATGCTGTGGATTTTCTTGAACTTAGAATTATTTGTGATCCTCGAATTAATACGGATTCACAAGATTGCGAGAACGATCCAGTAGATGCGTTGTTGTATAACTTAGATATTTCACCAAACCCTAACTTGATTAAGTACATCTACATTTCTGCACCAGAACTTGATGGTAGTCAGTTCATTCGCGATGGCAACTATGTATTAGTGCTGACAACATCAGACACGGGTGACAGTGCTAGACGCAACATTCAAGAGTTGGCGATTCGCGTTGATAGAAGCCAAAACACCATAGATGGTCTCAGTGTGGGCTCGGTAATTGTTCAGCCTGACGAAAGACCTGAGCGCATCAATCCCTCGAGTGCTACTTGGTTTGTAGCAGGTGAAGGTGGTCTAAGCAGGGGAGCCGCCCCAAATCCTACCCGTGTGATTGCTATTCCATTTGTAGAAGGTGAAACAGGTAATGATACTACAGGGACAGGCATATACAGGCGTGTTTCAATTAGTCCGTTTGTTGGTGGAAACGAGACTTCGCCGGGTCTGGGTGTCGGTTTTGCTAACGATGATGATGGTGTAACGTACGGTGCCACTTTCCTCGTACAAGACTTGGTAACAGGTGTCGTAAGGCAGTATGGTGCTCCCTTTGTAACGCCTGTTGTGAATCCACCTGAAGATGATGGGGGTGAAGACGAAGAACCGCCAGAGCCGGAAAACAACCCACCTAGATCAACGCAACAGGTTATTGATGTTACAACGGGTACATCCACGACGATTAGTGTCAATGACATAGCCAACGACAGCGATGATGATATTCTCAGTCTAGGTAATATCACTTCACCGCCAACGCAGGGTACAGCAGACGTAGTCAACAGTAGTTCCCTGTCTTATATAGCCCCTGCTGGTGTCACCGGAAGTGACTCTTTGACGGTTTCTGTTTCAGATGGTGAGGCAACGGTAGACATTGACGTTACAATCAACATCTCTGCAGCTGATCCCCCTGATGCAGATTCCGATAACTAACTTGCTTCAATTTTACTAGGCCTCCTTCGGGAGGCTTTTCTTTTGGCCACCATCAGCGCGTATACTGCGGGTTGTGTTTGACCTTATTCAAAACGACCTACAAACCTTTGAAGCACGCTTGGCGAGTGAATTGCAGTCGTCTGTGGCGTTTATTGATGCCATTGGCGAAGAACTAGTAAGTGCAGGTGGTAAGCGCTTGCGACCTAGTTTGGCATTACTTGCTGGGCAACTACTGTGTGCTCATCAACAAAAGAGTATGACGGTAGCGCTAGCTGTTGAGCTACTACACTCCGCATCGCTTTTACATGACGATTTGATTGACGATGCTGACACCCGACGCGGGCGGGAGGCGGCGTTTAAGCGTTATGGCAATGTGGTGAGCGTGATGTCGGGTGATTTTATGCTGGCGAAAGTTCTGGGCTTACTGGCAGTTGCTGGCAGTGCCGACTTTACCCGGCTTATGTCCCAGACGGCGGCTGATATTTGTGAAGCGGAAGTGCTTCAGTTTCAGATGGCAGCTTTGGAAACCTATTCGTTTGAGGATTACAGAACGATTATTCAGGGTAAGACGGCAGTGCTAATTGCAGCAGCCCTCGAGGGCGTCGCTATGCTGCACGGTGTAGACACTCAAACCCAAGCTAATCTCCGCAACTTCGGCCTCGCCTACGGACGCGCGTTTCAAATGCAAGATGACTACCTCGACCTGATGGGTGAAGAGGAGACATTAGGGAAGCCTATAGGTGGGGATTTGCACGAAGGTAAAGCAACCTATCCTGTTTTATTAGTTATTGAACAAAGTCCAGAAGCCTTGGCGATTTTGCGCCGCCATGCCAAAGAAGCTAATGACGTGCTCAAGATGCGTGAGCTTGTCACAAAACATGGTGCAGATGTTGCTACCAAAGCTAAAATTATTGAAGAAGCTGAGTCTTCATTAAAATATTTGAAGTCATTTGCTGATAGTGAGGCGAAGACGGTATTGGCGAGTTTGCCAGAGAGGGAACTCGAGCGCGCCCGCTAGCATCACCTCACAAGTTGTTCATCCAAGTTAACCAGCGCCCTAAGCATCACCTGAGCCGCCTGCTGAATATCTACTGGGCGGCTTTGT
Organism: Deinococcota bacterium; assembly: GCA_039034155.1. Classification (GTDB taxonomy): domain Bacteria; phylum Deinococcota; class Deinococci; order Deinococcales; family Trueperaceae; genus JBCCBI01. The sequence continues at coordinate 11,995 of JBCCBI010000062.1, forward strand.
TCGTCGGGAGTGTGGCTGCGCCCGCCTAAGCTGGGGACAAACAGCATCCCAACGGGGCAAACGTTGGCGACTTGCATGGCATCATGACCGGCACCACTGGGCATGGTACGGTGGCTGGTACTGTAGTGAACAGCGGCTTCTTGTAAAGTATTCTGAAAAACTTCATCACAGTAGACGCCGGGAGCATCACTTAAAGGGCGTGTTTGTAAGCTAAGCCCGTCTTCGTCGAGAATGGGCTTGGCGTCATCAAGAATACGCCTATAAGTTTGTTCAATCTGGTTGCCGTCGAGTGAGCGCAACTCGAGCACCATCGTTACTTCCCCCGGCACCACATTAGGGCCGTTGGGGTGATTGTGAATCCGGCCGATGGTGGTAACCAAGCCTTCTTGCTGACGGGCCAGCTCACGTACATGCTGAATAATCCAAGCAGCACCTACGAGCGCGTCATGGCGTAAATGCATAGGTGTGGTGCCTGCGTGGTCGGGTTGACCCGTCACTGTGAGTTCATAACGGCGAATGGTGACGATGCCTGTGACGATGCCGAGGGACAAGTTTTCTGCCTCGAGCACGCGACCTTGTTCAATATGAAGTTCTAGATAGCCTGCATAATCTTGCGTGACAGTTTGTGGAATGTTGGTAGCATTCCCACCGGTGCGGTTAATGGCATCAGTTAAAACCTCACCAGCAGGGTTTTTGCGGGCGAGCATCTCATCATCTAGCGTGCTGCCAAACGCGCGACTGCCAATACAAGACGCTGCCTGATAGTCGCTGACTTCTTCGGAGGTAAAGTCGATGACCTCGAGCGCATGGTTGAGGTTGATGTTTGCTTCGTGTAGGGTTTGGGCCAGCTCGAGCCCCACCAACACACCCAAAATCCCATCAAAACGCCCGCCGCCTGTGACTGTATCAATATGCGACCCGAGTGCCAAGGTACGTGTTGTCTGCGCACCTTCCCGCCGCCCGATGAGGTTGGAAGCGGCATCGTAACGAGGCGTTAGTCCAGCTTCAATGTACTGCTGCTCGAGCCACTGCCGTGCTTGTCCGTGCAGGTCACTAAATGCACGGCGGGTATAAGGGACGGTTGGGTCAGTCAGTGTTGCTAAATGGTCTAGCCGCTGCATAATGCGCGCTGCATTGACTTGTGGCACACGAATATCAGCCTGTGGTTGAGATGGTGACAAGATGGGTCTCCTCTAAAAGTTGCCTATCATTATCAGGACATAATCATGAGATGCTGCTGTAATATCAGCTTAGTACCTATGGATAGTTTGTCTTGGGGATAGTTTGTCTTGGGACAGATGAGTTTAACCTCACGGTGAGTATCTGTGATAGCAAGCTCGAGATTCTTAAGGTTATGCTACGGGTCACGACATTATCTTTGGATACTCTTTCAGGACGCTGCAAACCCGTCTTACAAACACTTCACCGAGCCACCATCGACAAACAGCGTGCTGCCCGTCATGTAACTGGCAGCCTCGGAACATAAAAATGCAGCAACGCGCCCGAACTCAGCAGGCTCCCCCAAACGGCCCATGGGAATGGCAGCCAGCGACGCGTTGCGCACCTCGCTTACGTCTTTGCCTTCACGTTCAGCTTTGGCTTGGTCAAGTTGATTGACGCGGTCGGTTTCGATACGACCCGGCGAAAGACACAGGACGCGGATGTTTTTAGAGGCAAGCTCAATGGCCAGTGACTTACAAAGCCCTTGAATGGCTGGGCGAAACACATTAGAAAGTAGCAAGTTGGGAATGGGAGACTTGACGCTCGAGCTAGTAATGACCACGATAACCCCACCGCCTGCCTTCTCAAAATGCGGTAGCGCTAGGCGCACACTGCGCACAACACTTTGTAAGGTGAGCTGATACGCGAGGTCCCACTTGTCTTCAGCGAGTGCCGTAAAACCCCCCGGCGGTGGCCCACCAGCATTACAGATAAGTACGTCTAAGCCGCCTAAATCGCTGGTTGCATTGGCAAAAAGCGTCTCGAGCGAGGTTTTATCGCTCACATCCACATCAAACGCGTGAGTTGTCCCAATTTTGCCGGCTGCTTGCTGAGCACGTTCGGGGTCGCGGCTGGCGACGGCTACAGTAGCGCCTTCTTGAGCAAGCGCGTGCGCGCAGGCAAAGCCGAGTCCACCGCTCGAGGCAGTGACCAGGGCGCGTTTTCCGGTGAGTCCTAAATCCATATTGAAACTCCTTAAAACCTGTCTAAAAAGGCGTTGATCTTTGTAGTCATCATCTGTCAACGGGTCAGTCAACTTGACTGTGTAGGTTGCTTGCTCATTGTCAATGAGAATTATTCTAGGTATAAGGCTTGTGATGGTTTCTCAACCAGCGATAGTTTCTCAACCAGTCTTGTTTAGACTTGAGGTTGACTCTCCAGTTTGAGACCGACACGGGCAATGATGGCCTCGAGCTCATCTTTTGTACGCTTATCTAGTGTCATGCCCGGTGCACGGATGCCGTCGTGGGCGATGGCACCCCTAGCTTTATAAATATGCTTGCGATAGGCGAGGCCAATGGCGGGTTGAAACTCGTAGCGAATTAGCGGGCAGTACTTGTCAAAGGTTGCTGCTGCCGCGTCAATGTTACCTGCTTTCATATCGTTATCAATACTTACCAGAATTTCAGGAAAGGCAAAGCCGGTCATAATGCCAGCGGCACCTCTGGCAAGTTCCTCGAGGCAGTATTCGCCGCCCAAACCGCCAAAAATGGCAACGTTGGGGTTGGCATCTAAAATTTGGCTGAGTTTGTGAAGAACTGGTGGGTCCTCGAGTTTCACCAAGTCCACGCCCTCAATGTCTTGACACATGCGCGCAATTAAACTAGCAGAAAGCTTGATCCCAAATGAGGCTGGAAAGTCATGAAGGATGATGGGTAGCCCTGTAGCGGCGGCGACCTCAGCATAAAAGTCAAACAATACGGCATCGTTTTGAACGCCAATAGGAGCCACAAAAATAGCGCTCGCACCGAGATCTTTGGCAGCGAGTCCTTGTTCGATGGCCCCCGCCGTACCAAACGCGCGCACGCCGACCCAAACGGGCATATCACCTGCTTGGTCAATAACGGTACTGACAACCTGCTGGCGTTCGCTGCCTGTAAGTTTATGCGCTTCGCCCATAAACCCTAAGATGGCTACACCGCGTACACCCATGGCGCGTTCAAAGTCGATGAGTTGCCGTAAGCTGGGTTCGTCTACATGATTATCGGGCGTAAAGGGCGTTGGCAAAATAGGATAAACGCCGCCATGTTCTTGGATAATAGAAGGTGTGCTCATAGGTTAATCTTATCCCCCTCAAATAAACACAAATGAATAAGCTTAGATAATAACGTATACTGTTGATTGTTGACTCATAGGTATTAACTTACTGTCTCAAAGTAGTGCCTGTGACCTTTAATGACGCTGGCAAGATATAGCTAAAGATTCTGCGGTGCGTAAACCTGACTAGCATAACGTGTTATTGCGAGATAAGCTAACGGCGTGAGTATGTTTTGGGTGCGTATGGTTTGGGTAGTGGGGTTCACCTGGCTAATAGGTGGGTTGGGCTGGCAAAAGTTCATAGCATCACGTAAAACCTCGTATGAAGGTTGGCAGCAGGCACTTACCGTCTTACAGATTCTGAGCGCAAGTTGTGGCCTGTTAATCTTACTGACATTTACAGCTTTACCTACCCTACATCTAAGTTCACCTGCTAGCTTAAGCTGGGGTGTCACAAACGCACTTTATGACAGCAGTGTCCCACTACTCGCGGTGACGCGGCTCGAGCCTATCCTCTGGCTCATAGTGCTAGCTGCTATTTTTGTGTTGGCCGCTGTTAACCTCAGCCAAGACAGGTCTACTAAAGGACTCAAAGGGTGTGTACTGCTCCTTACATTAGCGAGTGCGCTAGGGTCTGCCGCGCTTATTATTTGGTGGCAGGTGGCACCACAACCGGCTTACCTCGAGCTAGCTAACCAAGGTGGTGCAGTTTGGGTCTGTGTATTTTTACTGATGATTTTTAGGACATCGGCAAGCTATTACAAGCGTCACAGTGTTGCGTTACGAACTTTGATGATTTTAATGGTGAGCCTTGTTTGGCTGGCATTAAGCTTGCCTGCTGCAAGTCGCCAGATGCCGGTACTTACTGGGTATTACACGTGGCTCGAGCCAGCCCGCCCATCAGTTGATATCTATGCAGATACGGCTGTAATAAACACGGTAGTACCCACAGCGTTTGCTCATGGTAGTTGGTTGCTTGTGATTGTCTTGGGATTTTTGGTGGTTTTGGCTGTTGCAACTCATCAAGTAGCAGTGGTTACTGAACAGCATCAAGCGTTTACAAATACACGTGTACCTAAGCACTTATTTGATAAGCGCACCCCATTTGATAAGCGCACCCCTGATAAACATTCTTTAGTCCAAACTAGGTATGGACGCTCGAGCCGTAAATTACACCCACCTCAACAAACTTCCAACATACCCTTACAGGTATCACCTTCAAATATCTGGCGAAGTGCCATTATCCTGTGCCTGTCCAGTGGCTTACTCGTAGTATCAGTGCACTATGTCGCAAGATTAGATGATGCTGTCTCAACACAAGATGTCACTCTGATGACCCAGCCTGAGTTTTGGCAAGGTGTGGGCACAAGTTCGTGGCTACGTGTATCGCCACCTCTCACAGTGCAACTCTGGCTAGCGGCATTACTTACAACGGTTGCACTTACAGTAACCCCAGCAGCACTAGCGCTCGTACTTGCGTGGGGCGTGTCTTATACAAGTCGAGGCTATCAACGACGGTTAAAGCAGATTTTGGTGATGGTGATGCTACTTGCGCTGCTTACGCTTATTGGCTACATGCAACTAGATGGAGTCCGTCCGCAACAAAGTGTGTGGCTCCTTGGTTTGGTTGGGGTGTTGTATTGGCTCGAGCATCCTGCCAAATCTCTACCCTTAAAAGTGCGTCAGCTACTGCGTCATCTGTTGTTTTTGAGTGTGTTCTTGGGTGCTCTAACCTCACAAGGACTAGGTGGGTTGCTGGTAACGATGCTGGCTGCTAACAGTGCTGCTGGGGTAGGGATTGTTGCTGTAACTTTGCTGGTGATGGTAATACTGTTGGAGGCTCGAGCCGACGACCCTACCCCTATGTGACGACAGGAATATGGCTGTCCTAGACATGTAAACTCTCTCTATGTAGACCTCTCAAGAGGAAGATTCTTTTGTGTTTGTTACTCAGGGGTTGACAGTACGCGCGTTTGCCATTACACTTACATCTTGCTGCTCACGGGCAGCGAGAACGATGACAACGAGCGATCAAACGAAATGACGAGTGCATTAACGTTTTTGGAGTATTTGTTCTATTTTCTGTAGTTATAGATACGAATGAAGCGATTAATGTTTAAGCTAGTAGTAAA
>JBCCBI010000063.1:0-17311 GCA_039034155.1 Deinococcota bacterium
ATTACGGGCGGGTGAGTTTTCGCAGTGCGGTGTCCCTTGGGGCTATTCATGCCACTCAGTTTCACCCTGAAAAAAGTCAGCATGTTGGTCTCAGGGTACTTGGTAACTTCCACCGTCATGCTGAGCAAGTGCTTGCTGACCTAGCCTCTTAAACTGCTAGCCTCTTAAACTGCTAGCCTCTTAACCTGCTAGCCTCTTAAATTGATAGAGGATATTTGAAAGCATCTAAAGTTGTATAAGTTAAATGCTCAACGGTTATTGTCTTAATCCATGGGGTTATGGATTGCAGTAGCAATAAACCATGACATCAGAAGACACAGCCACGTAAACTTGGTAAAGTGTAGTTTGATTACAGTTCTTAAAGATGGTGATGTTACGCGTAATAATTTACATGTCGTGCTCGAGTACATAAATCATCAGCAAACGACTTAAATCATCAGCAAACGACTTAAAGTAAGCCTAGCTAAGATTAATAGCAAGACAAATAAGCACGTACCCCAGTTAGTCATACAACATGAAGCTAAACAATTGCAAAAATATTAAACCCTAAGTTATTCAGAGTAGTCTAAATGAGGTAAAAATTGGATCCTAAAAGTGCTACATCAGGTAAGCAAAAAACAGCTATTTTTATTGACGGCGCAAATTTTCAAAAAGCAACTTTTGAAGCTATGGGTATGGAGATCAACTTTCGAGGCTTGCTCGAGGTGCTTTCTGAAGATGCCTTTCTAGTACGCGCGTATTATTACACCGGTGAGTTTGATAGCGACGCCATCAATCACTATGTCAACCTCAAAGACACCAATCACCTGTACACCTCCGACATGTTACGTGACGAGATGCATCGTCGCCTCAAAAAAGATAGAGGCTTTCACCGCTGGCTTAACCGCAACGGCTACAAAGTGGTCACCAAAGGTGTGCGCGTATTTAAAGATGCTGACGGCGAAGTGTCCATGAAAGCTAATGTGGATATTGAAATTGCCATCGGGATGCTCACCATGGCCGAGCGCGTGGACAAGATGATATTAGTCTCTGGTGATGGTGATTTTGCGCCACTAATTGATGCTGTTTCTAGTAAAGGCGTGCGGGTTGCCGTGGTGACCACTCAAAACCGCCGCGCCCAGACTAATGGCTACCGCGGGTCAGACTTGCTGATTGACGCTGCTGACGAATACATTCCGATTGAAAAAATTCGCGTACGTATTGAACGTAACGACCGCCTCACCGAAGACGAAATGGGCGAACTCGCTGGACAGACGCTCCCGGGCATTATCGAAGAGAAAAAAGCAGACCGAGGCTTTGGCTTTATTCGCACCGATGACGGCAAAAAAGTATTTTTTCATCTGCGTGATTTGCACACCAGTTTGCCGTTTGAGAACCTTGAAGAAGGTGACGACGTGTTCTTTGAGTTACGGGGCGAGCGGGACGAAAACCAACCTTATGCACGTGCAAGGGATGTGCGCTATCAACACGATCTTGTACCTGAAGCTTGGTAAGTGCTACTTTCCAACTTGGAGATACTCACTTGCTCAGCTACTGATAGTGAGTCATTGATGAAGTACCCACGCGCATATTCATACACTTGATATCAGCTAAGACCGTGCTAGGCTAACCGTGATGCTTCACACGATGCTGGCGGTACTGAAGCTAGGTTGCTCGAGCCAAGCTGCCAACGCTCACCAAAATATTAAATATGCACCTTATAGGCGGTTGCTTAGGGGGGTTCTTGGACTTGTGAGCATAATGGGCGGGCAGCTTGCTGTACACGCTCAAAATTCAGAGACGTCCGTCGACAATTTATCCGTCAGCAATTTAGACAATTTAAGAGCGAACACTGGCATGTTGACGTTGCATTTAGCAACTTACACGAATACCAAAAGAGCGCAAACCCACGCAGACAGACTTAGTAGGCAAGGGTTTGATGCCTATATTCAAACCCATAGTGTCCAAACCCATAGCGCTCAAAACCATAATGCTCAAGCGTATGGCACACAACCAGACGACAACCGGTTAGCAGACCAGCAACGCTGGCAGGTGCGAGTGGGCTGCTTTTTGAATGAAGCCGCCGCAACTTATACAAGTGCACCCTTACAAACGCTCACGGGCAGGTCGTCAACTTTGGTGCCTTTAACCGCTGATGCAGACGTGCGCGTATGCGTGGATCATCAACTGGGGTTTTTGCTACCTGAGCAGTGGCAACTGGTTGCAAAGACGGGTTGGGCTGTTGCGTTTGAGGTGAGGTTGGCGGGTCAAGTTGGCTATGTTATTTACAGTGATGCCGGTTGGCAAATTATGCAAAACCTACCGCCAAATGATGTGTTACAGCCTTGGCTACTAGCAGGAGTTGATGCTTCTGTTGTTACAGCTAGCGAGATATCGGAGGCTAATCAATCGGAGGCTAATCAATTACATCGTTTTGCAAGTCTATCTGTAGCGTCATCACATGAAGCTGTAGATGTTGTGGTCTATCAGCTTGAAAATGGTACTCATGTTGCAAACGATGCACGTGTTGCTGAGAGTATGTCAACACCAACCCAGCCTCAAGCAACCCAGCCTCAAGTACCAACACAAGATGTGACATCAGAGCAAGATATGACACCGGAAGAGCGAGCACTGGCAAGGTCGCTCGCGCGTTTGCCTGCTCAGCCACAAGTGTCATTGCGTCCCCAAGCAGTATCAGATGGAGCAATATCAGATGATGTTGCTCGAGCACAATCACATCAAAACACAAGCCTGATACACTCTCATGTAAATAATCAAAATTTGAACATTAGTTCGCTATCACAGCGTATCATCATCGCTACAGGGGACTTACTGTGGCAGTCGCCTAGTGCAGTGGTTGTTCAAGGAGACGGGCAGATCGTGTCACTGGTAATGTTTCCACCACCTCAACATGGGCTAGCCGAGGCTCCCAGGCAACAACATCAACTGGAAACCGTTAATGACTAAGGTACCTTCATGACACAAGCAACAGTTGTAATCGTCACAGGGTTAAGTGGCGCGGGCAAGAGTAGCGCCTTAAAAGCCCTCGAGGACAGTGGGTTTTTTAGTGTTGATAATTTGCCACCAGCGCTGTGGCAAGCACTTGTTAACGAAGTGTGTCAGGTCACATCAGGTGAGGATGTCGGTGAGGATATCCGCGTGGCTATCGGGGTAGATATTCGCGCGCACGCCCACTTGCGGGGGGTTGACAGCGCGCTAGAAAGCCTCGAGGCTAGTAAGGTGAACTCTGCTCAGCCAGTCATCGTGTTTTTAGATGCCGCTGATGATGTGCTCGTTAACCGCTATAATTTTACACGCCGCCATCATCCTTTACACCGTGCGTCGTTAACTACGGATATTGCTGCTGAGCGTGTTGCACTAGGCGATTTACGGGCGCGGGCCGACTTGGTTCTGGACACCTCAAACTTGTCGGCGGCAGAGTTGCGCAAGCAACTACAGGGACGTTTTGCAGACGCAGCAAGGTTTACAGTGAGGCTTATTTCGTTTGGCTTTAAGCGCGGTGTGCCGGGCGACAGTGACAACGTGTTTGACGTGCGGGTTATGCCCAATCCGTTTTATGACCCTGACTTACGGCCCATCGACGGGCGCGATAAACGCGTCCAAAGCTATGCGTTTTCAGGTGACGGTGAGGCCTTTTTTCAAGACCTGTCACACTACATAACCAAGTTGCTTGCCAAAGCGCGCGAGCAGGGGCGCTCACACTACACGCTGGCGATTGGTTGTACGGGTGGTCAGCACCGCTCGGTAGCTGTAGCTGAACGCCTTACTAAGTTGCTAGAAGATGATGTTGAGGTGAGCCTCGAGCACCGCGACGTTAGTGCCGCCCTAGCTGAACACAATCAGAGAGGAGAAGCACATGTCTCCTGAACCTTCACTAACTGCTGATAACCTTATGAACCCATCACCAGACGATATGAACCCATCACCAGACGATAACAAAGCTGATGATGCAGTGCCGTCGGACGTGTCTGTAGCAGCAGAGACAGTAGCTGCTGAGGTTGTCGCAACTTCAGTGCAAGCTGCTATGCCGCCATCAACTGAACGCCGTAAAGGTTGGACAGGTACGCCGTTGGCGCGATTGAGCCGTTGGCGTTTGTGGCTTGTACCGGGTATGGGCGTTAAACGTCACGTGATGATGGCCGTGCTAGGGACACTCCTGCTAGTTGTAGGCGCAGTTGCAGGTGTGCTGTGGGGACTGCAAGGCAACCGACAAGTGTTATCTGAACCCATTGAACAAGTTTTGGTAAGTCGCAACTGGCGCGTTTGGGGCGGTTGGTTGGCGCTTGTGTTTAGTGCTGTAGGTGTTGTGCTGGCGGTTCGTGCTGTGAGCGGCTTAAATCACTCGCTACTGTCCAACTGGGTACGCCAACCGCACGATGTTGCGGTGGTCATTCACCGGCAGTTGTCCCTGTCTAAGGGGCCGCGTATTGTAGCGCTAGGTGGCGGCACGGGGTTATCGAACTTGCTACGCGGACTGCGCGATTACACGTCGAATATTACCGCTGTGGTGGCTGTCAGTGATGATGGTGGGTCGTCAGGGCGCTTGCGGGCTGCGTTTGATATGCCTGCGCCCGGAGATTTGGTGGACTGTCTAGCAGCTCTTTCTGACAATGAGCTCGAGGTAGGTAAGTTGCTCGAGTACCGCTTTAATCGTGGAGGCGAACTTAAAGGCCACACCTTCGGCAACTTGTTTATCACCACCCTTATGGAGGTAGAAGGCGACTTTGCCCAAGCGGTGCGGGTGCTGAACTCTATTTTAAATATCTGCGGTGTGGTCTATCCTATGAGTGCTGAAGCCGCTGTTCTAGAAGCGTTCAAAACCTCTGGCAAGCGGGTTATTGGTGAAAGCAAAGTAAGTGGTGTCCCCGGCAGTGTGCAGCGGGTTGCCTTACATCCAGAGCGTCCTAGGGAAGTACCCGAAGTAGCAACTGCCATCAGCCAAGCGGATCTGGTGGTGCTGGGTCCGGGGAGTCTTTTTACCAGCACCTTGCCGCCATTACTAGTTCCCGAAACCCGCGAAGCGCTAGCACGTACCAATGCACTGGTGGTTTATGTCTGTAATGTGATGACTGAAGCTGGTGAGACAGATGACTTCAGCGTCTGGGATCATGTAGAAGCGCTTGCCAAGCACGCCGGGCGCTTTCCAGATAGGGTTGTGGTGAATAGCACGCCGGTAGATGCCAGTAGGCTCGAGCGTTACCGTGCTGAAGGTGCTGAACTTGTCGATTTTGATGTGTCGCCGTTTAGAGCGCGTAGACTCGCTGTAGATGAGCTAGACGTGCTCAGTTCAGGCTTACACGCCCAACACGATTCGGAATTGCTAGCGCGTTGGCTTATCCAAATTTCAAAAGGTCACAGCTACAGACCGCCAAACGTGGTTGAATTAAAAGCGTGACCCCGGTTTTACTCCTTACGGCACTTTTATCGGTGGCAGATCCTCAGGGTGACGCCATTGGGCAAGGTAACTTAACACCGCCCAGCGCAGTGGTGTTTCGGGCGCCTGGTATTTTTGATGTGCAACATATCGATGTACTTGACCAAGCTAGCTTTGGCTTTGAACTCACCATGGGCCAACTGAGTAACCCATGGCGCTTACCTAACGGGTTTTCGTTCCCTATCATTGAAGTGTATTTGAGCACTCACAGCGGCGGTCAGACCTTGTTACTACCGGGGTCAAATATGAGCTTGCCGACAGGACAACGTTGGAACTATGCGTTTCGAATTACTGGCGATCAGTTTAATGTCTACCGCGCAACCGATCAGGATATTGCTATTGATGTGAGTGAGGATGCCGGGGCCCGCCTCGAGGTCACGGGTAATACCTTGCGCGTACAAACTAATATCACTATGCCAGAAAGTTTTAGCGTTTTTGGCATGGTTGGGAGCTACGACCCTTTTAATGAGACTGGTTGGCGTGAGGTAACGCGCGAACCAACGCCGTGGGCGTTCTCGAGCCGTGAGCCTACCGTCCCCGTCATCGATGTGATTGCAGATAGCTTCAGTATGCAGCGGGCAGCACTGGCTCAAGGTGTACTCCCCGAAATTCGCTCGGCTGTGCGTCACGACGGTTGGTTAATTGTGGCGGCTGTGGGTTTTGTCTTTATGCTTATTGGTTCCGTAGGGCAACTTTGGTGGGGTGGTAGGCAGTCAAGTCGGGGTAAGCGAAGGGTTGCCATAGCATCTTCTGGTCGGGCCGGGCAACTATCTAGTAACCCGTTACGGTCAGCTCGTCCTCAAAAGCACCGATACCAACAACAGGGACATCAACCACAGGGTCAACCTGCACGCACAACATCAAGTTCTAGGCAAGTTGATATTGGGCGGGCGTCCCGTGGGCGGGTCTCCAATAACACCACTCGAGGCCTTGCTCGACAGCAGCGGTTAGGACAAGTACCAACTTCTCTTGCTCAACAAGCTCAGGACGTAAATAACGTGGCACAAAGCACACCTCAACCAGACTTTATGCCAGCTGATGCAAGCACGTTCACCTCGACAACTGAAGATAATCAAGCGCAAGACATGCTGCCCACAGCTATGCTCAACCCAGCTGTGGCGTTGGGTGTGATTGCACCTGCCGCCGAGGAGCAACTCTCTACCTCCTTAGATTCACCATCATCGGATTCATTACCGCTAATCTCAACCCAATCAGTTGAAGCAACTAGCGCATCAATGCTCGATCAACCTAGTGCCATAGCAAACAGTGATAGCGCAGAGATAACGACATCTGAACGTCAACAGGTGCTTACAAGTAGTGCAGATCAAGGTTTACAAGAAGATGCCTATGACCAGCGTGGTGTTGATGATGAAGGCGCTAGCAACGAAGATGCTGATGAACGTCTCGAGGAGATGACGCCTCAGACAGTACTGAACCTCGAGGATGCCCGTGACGCGTTACAAGATGACCAATCAGATGAATCCCAAGACATGCGTGAGGTTGTTGCAGCATTGCTAGGACAAGGTGACGAGGACGTTCCTATAGCAACCTCGAGCCAGCCTATTGTTGAAGCGTCTAATCTGGATGAGATATCTCAAGAAGAGGCGTCAGATGTGTATAAAGCTGATACCTCCCACTATGAGACTGATGGCTACGATGCTGAGCAATTTATGCAGTCTTTTTCTGGTCAGCATATGAGCGAAGATGGTTATGAAGACGAAGACATTCGTGGCGTACAGGTTAATGGTCTAGTTCAAAATGATGTATCTCAAACGGAGCTGCCTCAAACCGAGGTATCTCAAACCGATGTTCATCACGACGTTGAACCTGTAGATACTGTGCGTGAAGTTGTAAGTGATGTTGTCGAGAGGTTTGATGCTGAACCTATTAACTTTGAAAATCATGATGACACTGCTATCAACGTGGCTAACGATACCAATATCAGTGTTGATGTTGAGGACGATGCTCACGGTGAATATGCTAGTGATAGGGGCAATGAGGCGAGTTACGGCCGTCCAAGTGATGTAGATTACGACGCTAATGCTGTGCAAAATTTAGACGCTGATACTCTTAGCGAGCTAGACTCTGACCATCATGCATATTGGGCTGAAGCTGAATCTGCCTCTACTGAACAAAACGAAACACGTATAGATGACGCTCCTGAGACAAATTCTTTGCGTCCAGCAGAGTTAATTAAACGGGAGCGCTTAGCTACCAAAGACCAGCTCGAGCTCACCGACGACTTCTTTGACGATGCTTGGTTTGAATGGCCTAACTCTAGTGATATTTTTGCAAGTTCAAAAGATCATCCAGATGAAGCGCAAAACTAAGTCTAGCTTGTCTTGTACTCATCCTCAAAATTTAGTGGTTGAGGATAAACCCCAAAGGTAATAGTTCGTGGCTTTGAAGCACGGCAACCTCGCCAGCTTCGTTGAGCATGTACACGGTAGTATCTTTGCCAAATTCCCAAATGATCTGCCGACACGCGCCACAGGGTGATACTGGTTCAACGTGGTCGCCAATAACCACCATCTCATCAATAGTTGTTTCACCTGCGTTGACCATGGCTAAAACAGCAGACTGTTCAGCACAGCGCGAGAGGCCGTAAGCAGCGTTTTCAACGTTGCAACCTGCAAAAACAGTGCCTTTGTTGGTACGTAAGGCTGATCCCACTGCAAACTGTGAGTAAGGTACATAAGCGCGCGCACGGGCGGCTCGAGCCGCTTTGAGTAAATCTTGAGGGACATCGTCGAAGGTCATAGTTCTCCTAGAAAAAGAAAGTGTCAGCCCGCCCCTAAAACATTATCTTTGTGAGTTTGTGGTGCATGTTTAAGGGTAGTTGCTATATCATGCGCGGTAAGCGCTTACATTACAAATATTCTAAGGGAGTTAGGTAAGGGTATATCTTGAGCTGTCAGTATGCTCTAAATCACAATTTGCGATGTATATTAATCCTACTAGCTCAAGATAAGGTAAGTCATCTTGCCTGCTCACTGTTATGCCCTAAGCACGATAAACACTGGACACGCTCAATCATAAAGGAGCTTATCTCATGCCTATTCCAACTGAACCCATTGGTAGCATCCCTAGACCGCGTAACTTACAAGATGCTATGCGCGAATTTGCGGCTGGAGCTATCTCGGCAGAAACCATGGACACCCTTTTTGATGAGGCAGTACAGGACACCGTTAGTCAGTTCGAGGCAACAGGTTCCCCAGTTATCTCTGACGGTGAGCAGACCAAACCAAGTTTTGTCACCTATCCACTAGCTGGGTTAAACAATCTAGCCGACGATGGTGTCGTCATCCCCTTTGAAGACGGACATATACGCCAGCTTCCTAAGCTTACAGCAGGTCCTTTTGAGTACGGTGTCTATGCAGGAACCTATCTACCACGTGCCGCAAAATACGCCTCAAAACCCTTAAAACAAGCCGTTATTTCGGCCTCTGCACTTTCGTTACTTTATCCTGCAGAAGGCATTGATGGGTATCCACAGGCTCAGTTTATGGATGACCTAGTTCACCATGCTGTTGCAGACATCCGCAGTTGTTTTGATAATGGCGCGCATAATGTACAAATTGATTTTACCGAAGGGCGTTTAGCTATTAAACTCGACCCCTCAAAAGGACTTCTGCAGCAGTTTATTGAGCTAAATAACCGCGTGTTATCCCATTTCACTCCGGAAGAACGGCAACGCATAGGCGTACACACCTGTCCTGGTGGGGATCAAGACTCAACCCATAGTGCAGATGTAGCTTACAACGAGCTTATTCCGCTTTTAATGACGCTGGATGTTGGCAATTTTTACGTGCAGATGGCCAGTGAAACCCAACCTGAACACGCACTGCGCTCCATTGCTGACCACCTCAAGCCTCATCAGCGTATTTTTGTAGGCGTGATTGACGTTGTTAATGAAGAGGTGGAATCTGTTGAGACCGTATGTGACCGCGTGCTAGCTGCCGCTGAGCATATTCCGCTGGCACAACTGGGTACGACCGACGACTGTGGTTACTCGCCCTTTGGGGATGACATCGTCACTGCGCGCAATATTGCGTTTGCGAAGATTGAAGCTCGAGTCCAAGGCACCAACATGGCAGCAGTACAGCTTAGCGTGTAATGCCAGGCACGCATCAGTTAGTTGCTTATTAGTCTCCACAAAGGCGGTACAAATACCAGCAAGCCGACCACAATAGCACCCAGCGAAACGAGCAGCACAGCACCAGCAGCAATGTCTTTGGCACGTTTGGCAAGTGGGTGGTAGGTGGGCATCACCATGTCAATGATGGCCTCGAGCGCACTGTTAAACAGCTCGCAGGCAAGTACCAGCATGGTGGTTAAAATCACCGCGATGAGGTTGGCATCTAGCACGATAGCAAGTGTTATAGCCACTAAGCCAACCCAAACCTCAATCCGTAAATTGGCTTCACTACGCCACGCTTGGGCGAGACCTGCAAAGGCATAGCCAAACGCGCGCTTAAGTCGCTCTCGCCCTAAAGTGCGAGGTCGAGGATGCGTTTTTGATGGTTCCTGAAGATGTGCCACTCGTCCTCCGTGACGTGATCGTAGCCAAGCAAGTGGGTTAGCCCGTGGGCTGCCAAAACAAGCAACTCCGTGCTGAGGCTATGACCAGCAGCCTGTGCTTGGGCAGCGGCTGTGTCCACACTTATAATAATGTCACCAAGATGGGGAATGGTGGGCATACTCACATCTTCTGGTTCGTGGGTTGGATAAGAGAGCACATCTGTAGGTGCGTCAACACTGCGGTGGTCGCGGTTGAGTGCCTGAATTGTGGCATCATTAACAAACACCAAGGTCAGTTCACGCTCGTTGAGATCAAGGTCGTCCATAAGCTGGCTGAGGCATTCAGCTACGTAGGCTGCATGATTACATTGCCCCGTTTCATCGATAAAGTCGACACTATTTGGGATGTTGTTTGTAGTTTGTATGTCGTTATTCATGGATGCTCGGGACCTTAGTGCCTAGTCAGAGTAACGTTTAGCTGGAATATAACAACCTAATTTGTTTATGAGACATCACAACTTGGTCAATAATAATACGGAAAGCTTGGCACACAAAATCTACATCAAGCTTGTACCTTATTGCCATTTTTTGAAATTTGGCAAATTGTTTGGCCTCTCGTGTTAAATCAGTGGCAGGTAAATTCTTTTGTGCCTTATACAAGCCAACTTGTTTTGTGACCTCAAAGCGTTGAGTAAGTATCGTGATTATCTGATTATCAATTGTGTCGATTTCATTTCGCAAAAGCTCAATAGAGCTATGAAGTGACATGGTGACCTTGCTACTTTTTTGCTTTGAAACTGCGTGAGACATGAGATGCTGATAAAACTTATTGACAAAATTCAAATCAAGTTTGCATCTACTCGCTAAACCTGTGATTCTCTGTAATAGTTCAAATTCTCGGTGCTCATCTTGCAATGTCAGGTTACTTACCTTCTTGATGCTGCCGATAGCCATAATGAGACCCTCGCGCTGGTAAAATAAGCCTACAAGCTGATTGTCTAAGTCATCTATCAAAGGGCGTAATGCAACTAAATTACTCATATCACCCTCCTGAGTGAAACTCTGAACCATAACGATATAATGACCCAAGGTCAGGGATGGGAACAACGGGCTAGTAGCAGGTACAACCTGAGTTGACGCAACAAGAAGTAGACACAGTCTACATTCTTTTCAACGTCTAATGAGCGCTCGAACTAAGTTGTTAATCAAACCTGCGCTTCAATCTCAATCTCAGCATAAATTTCGAGGAGATTACCTTCCGGGTCCTTGAAAAATAGCGTTTTATGTTTCCAGTATTGCCAAACTCTCTTATCAATGATTTGCGGTGCTTGAACAATTTCAACTTGCTTTGCTTGCAGTTCTTCATAGCAGCTTTGCACGTCTTGGGGAGCAACGCGGAAGGCTAACTGAACATCCGTAGAACCTTCTGGTGATAGCGAATTCACAAAAGGACGATCTCTCTTTGAGAGCGTTAACAACATCGAGCCTACCCGCATCTCTATCCAAGAAGGTGTTTCTAAGTGGACGGGGAAGCCCATAACTTCATGATAAAAGCTCTTCATACAAGTAAGGTCACTGCAAAGTAAGACCACGTAATCCAAGTTGCGAATTGACTTTAACATTATATATTTGCCCTTTCACACACAAATAAAGACACATGCGCTCGAGCACTAACTGATGATTATGCTGCATCGTTGCCAGCAGATTTTGCTTCCTGTTTTGCATCTTGCTTTGCCTGCTGCGAATCGTAAGCTTTAATAATCTTCGCAACCAGCGGGTGACGTACGACATCCGCCTCGTTGAAGTACACAAAACTAATCCCCTCAATGTGTTTGAGAATCCGCTCAGAAACACTCAAGCCGCTGGTTACGCTGCGCGGTAGGTCAGTCTGGGTGATGTCCCCGGTGACAACCACGCGGCCGTTAAAGCCCATGCGGGTGAGAAACATCTTCATCTGCTCGCCAGTGGTGTTTTGCGCTTCGTCCAGAATAATAAAGGCATCGTTTAAGGTGCGCCCGCGCATGAAGGCTAAGGGAGCAACTTCAATCACGCCACTTTCTAGGTACTGCTCGATGCGCTCGTTGTCCATCATGTCGTAGAGGGCGTCGTAGAGGGGGCGCAAGTAGGGATCAATTTTGGCTTGTAAGTCGCCGGGCAAAAAGCCTAGTTTTTCACCAGCCTCCACCGCTGGGCGGGTGAGGATAATGCGCTTGACCTGTTTGTTTTTAAGCGCCTGCACGGCCATGGCAATCGCTAGGTAGGTTTTACCTGTGCCAGCAGGACCAATGCCAAAGGTAATTTCACTGCTGGCAATGGCGGTTACGTAGCGGCGTTGCCCTGGCGTTTTGGGGCGAGCGCGGCGCGGCAAGCTGGCGACGGCATCGTTATTTTCGGACGTTACCGGGTCTTCAAACAAAGTACCACGCTCAATGTCTGTCAGGCTGATGTCATCACCTTTACGGATGGTGTCTAGCAAGTGCTTAAAGGTACGTTCAGCTTCGGCGACATCATTTTTAGTGCCGGACAACCTCAGCTCATCGCCTCTGGCAAGTACGTTGGCGGCTAGGTTGCGTTTAATAAGTTTGAGGGTTTCATCGTTATGTCCAAACAAAGATATGGCTTCTTGAGGACTACGTAATTTTAGCGTTACGGTATTTGTCGCTATGATGCGCTCCTTTATGGGATGTGTTGATAGCAAACGTGTACACTACAGATTATGCTGTGAAATTAAGCGCCAGTTGCTACTTTATTAGATAATATTGAGTATTGAGATTTTTTATTCATACCTGTGTCAAGCTTTAGGATGCATGTGCTCTCTGGGGTCGTACCCTTTAGGGGCAACACGCTTATGTTTACTAGCTGGTTCACTTAAAACCTCGCGCCAGATAATGCCTTGCATAAGAGACGTGCTGTCAAAACGTAAGGGGATGCGGCGACTGCGCTTACGGCTGACCCGCAGACCTTGTTGAGGCACACTGGAAGGCTGTAAGGTAGCCCTGGCTTGAGCTCGAGTTGTGGACTCGAGACTCGTGCCATAACCGCGCACCGTGTTGCCTTCCAGACTTTTACCTTCTAGGCTTTTGCCTTCCAAGCTGGTGCCATATCCCTCGATGGGTTGAGTACTTGGTGGGCTTAGCAAGCCTCCGGCTGGGCTCGAGCTTGGCCCCGAACTTGACCTAGACGGCGCAGGCAACAAGACATCTGCTGAGCTAGGTGTGGGGCTAGTTGTGGTTCTTGCTTGCGGCTGCGGCGAGCCTAAACGTTGCCCTTGTTGTTGACTACCCTGCTGCGCTTCAACAACGCGCTTACGGGCTTCCTCGAGCCGCTTACGAAACTCATCAGCTTGGCTGCTTTGACCGCTTGTTTGGCTGCTCGTTGTAGGTCGACGAGACTGCTGTGACGTACTTTGCCCTGTGGTTGGGCGACCAGATGGACGAGGACGGTTACCACCTGACTGCCTCCTGATCCATCTGGAAACCCTAAAAACCGAGATAATAACAAAAATTATAGGTACAATAACATCAGTAATATCCATGCCTTACCTACTTGTAGAAAAGGAACTAACTTTCATCATCACTACTTCCTTCAGTAGCTTTGGCGATATTCCCGCGCATATTGGTATCTGACTGAATGTTCTCGAGGTTGTAGTAATCCATCACACCAAGTTTTCCTTCACGTAGCGAAGACTCCATTGCTCGGTGTAATTCAGATTCAGCATCAACCACGCGCTCGCGCATAGCTTCAACTTGATCGCGGTTTTCTTGTTCAATATCGACCGCCATCGCGCGGCGTTCTTCTGCTTTTGCTTGGGCGACATTTTTGTCTGCCTCAGCTTGGTCAGTTTGTAAAATGGCACCGATATTTTTACCTACGTCTACGTCGGCAATGTCAATGGACAAAATTTCAAAGGCAGTACCTGCGTCTAAGCCTTTTCTAAGGACAGTTTTAGAGATGACATCTGGGTTTTCCAGCACGGTTGCGTGGGTTTCAGACGAACCAATGGAACTCACAATACCCTCGCCAACACGGGCAATAATCGTGTCTTCACCCGCGCCCCCAACAAGTCTGTCGAGGTTAGCGCGCACGGTGACTCTAGCAACACTGATGAGCTGAATGCCATCTTTGGCAACGGCTGCAACCCGTGGCGTCTCGATAACACGTGGGTTCACCGAAACTTTCACCGCGTCCAGTACGTCCCGCCCGGCTAGGTCAATGGCAGCAGCGCGGTCAAAGGGTAGTTCGATGCTAGCTTTGTCAGCAGCAACCAGCGCGTCCACAACTCTATCAACGTTACCGCCAGCTAGAAAGTGAGCCTCGAGCTGATCGCGTTGTACGTTAATGCCCGCTTTATCTGCTTTAATGAGCGGCAAAATAATTCTGGCTGGCGGTACGCGGCGCAGTCTCATGCCAATAAGGCTGGTAAGTTGCACTTGCACGCCCGCAGAAATAGCTGAAATCCATAAGCCAACAGGGATAAAGTTAAAAAAGACAAATAAAAAGACAATGACAATAACGGCAATAATAATTGGTTGCATAGTTCGTTCCTCCGCAAAGTATTAAGTGATGCGTTTGCCAACGCGTGTTGCGTGATGATACGCCATAGTACGTGATTTGTGTATGTTCTGTGTATGTTCTGTGTCAGTAGGCTAGTGAATCGTTAGGTTTAGGTGATGCGTCTCGAGACAGCTTAGGGTGACCTCTTGGACGCATAATAAATAGTAGTAACAGGCAGGTTTAGAACCGTATCCATAAATATATGTCGTGATGAGGCCTAGTATACGCCACAAGCCAAGCCACATTGGGCAACGGCTTACCCTCACAGCCTCACTCAGACCTCACTCACGGCCTCAGTTGATGCCTGCCGCACAACGACGCGATTACCATGGATGTCATGCACCATAATGTCGCTACCTGCTGCAATATAGTCGCCTTCAGTGACCACATCAACTCGGTTATCACCAAATACAGCTACCCCGGCAGGTCGCAAGTCGGTAAGGGCCACACCTGCTTGATGTAACAAGCTATGTGCTGAGGTTGCTCTTGCAGGGTTGACGGCAGTTGTACTCAAATCTGGTAAGTTGCCTGAACCAGCTAGCCGCGTTGAGAGCGTCAAAAATCCTGTTAAGCGCGCGTTGGGTAAAAGCCACAATGCCACCACTAACAGCACCCCTGTAAACACTGTGCTGTAGGCAATCACGTTCACGGCATCGCCTTCAAAAATGCGAAACAGCGAAAAACCAAGCGCAGCAATGCCCAAAATGCCTGCAATACCAAAGCCAGGAATAATAAATAGCTCAGCAGCGATGAGTAAAATGCCTAGCGCTGCGATGGCAACGTCCACATTGGTGGCAGGTGTAGCGATAAACGCACCACTAAAAAAGAGCAGTAGTGCCAATACACCAATGCCACCGGGCAAGCCCAAGCCGGGCGTAAAAAACTCCACCACTAAACCAATAACGCCGATGGCAAGCAGGGCAGCTGCCACGATGGGTGAGGTTAAAAAGGTGCCCGTGCGTTCTAAAGTGCTCATTTCTAACCG
This sequence comes from Deinococcota bacterium, assembly GCA_039034155.1. Taxonomy (GTDB): domain Bacteria; phylum Deinococcota; class Deinococci; order Deinococcales; family Trueperaceae; genus JBCCBI01. The sequence continues at coordinate 15,495 of JBCCBI010000063.1, forward strand.
CTCAATGGGGACGCCGGCGTAACCAAGTTTCTCGAGCGCATCGTTAATGCTACTTGCTTCTAAATCTGCAATGTCGTACTCGACAGCTTGGGAGGGTGTTAACGTCACAAGTTCTTCGCTGGTAGACAGTCCCGGAATTTCGATGCCCTGGTCAACCATGGCCTCGGCAACCCGTGTGTTACGCCCAGTTGCTTCGGCGACAGAGCGAAATTGGCTGCGCGTGGCTGAGTTAATCTTTTCGTCTGCTGCGGTTATGCCATTGGGCGAGGTGAAGTCGAGCGTGACCGTAAGCGCCGCGCCAATAGACGCGCCCGGTAACATAGCCAGTTGATCAGCACTCATGGCGATGAGCGCGCCCGCGCTAAAGGCATCTTCCACAATGGATATGGTGGGTACTTGCGCGCGCTGCAAGATACTATCGACAATTTCGCCCATGGCGTCTACCCGTCCGCCGGGAGTATCAATTAAAAATACGAGTGCTAGGGGTTGTTCGTTGTTAGCGCGGTCCACGCGGGCGCGCACAAACTGCGCGGTGGCGGGTGTGATTTCGGTATCAATGGGGATAAGCCAGACCGCATTTGACTGGGCGAGTGCAGGTGTGGCAAGAATAAATAAGCAAACCAGCACCACCCGTGTGAGTGTTGCTGTTATACCTGAGTGCAGGCGTTTGACGAGCAGGGGGTTCATGTACGTAGTATAGCGAGCTACTTCTACTTATAAGTGCTTTTCAAGACAGGAAAGTAAAGCTTCACTGTTTATTACTATAGCTATGTTCATTAACCTTTCGATTTTGCTCTTCGGATCTTAAAGTAAAAAACTATCTGCTTCATTCTAAAAAGCCATTAAAGCACTAGATTTATTGTGCTTTAATGGCTTATAATATGCCTGCAAAGATATTTCCCAAAAATAGTGATAGCTTATTTGTATTAATACACTCAAAATCTCTAAGTGGAGGATTCTAATGAAGCATATTCCTGTAGACTCTTCAAACATCGCTTCAGTTGGCTATGAAGCTAATACACTGGAAATAACATTTAATAGTGGTGGAACTTATCAATATAAAAACGTGCCAGAATCGGTTTTTCGTGAATTGCTTGATGCGCCATCGAAAGGAAAGTTCTTCCATCAACATATTAAAAATATTTATAGTTTCGTCAAACTGTAGGTTATGGTACTAAATTTATAGGAGGATGACTGTTGCAAATTAAGAAATTGGCTATTAAGGGTTTCAGGTGTCTAGTTGATCTTTCAATTGATTTTGAAACAGGACTCACCTTAATCGTCGGGGAAAATGATAGTGGTAAGTCCTCACTCATAGAATCTTTGAAAGTCGTAACCCAAAACAAAAGCATTGAACTAGACGATTTTCACTACAACTCAAACACAATTAATATGAAGATTACGGTAGACAATTTTACGTTTGAAAAGGAATATACGAGAGATGATGACGACATTTCATCAGAACTCAAAGCAATTCCCACACAAGCTTATCTACAAACTGTAGAGGAGGAAGTCAACTCAATTGACTGTGACAATCCTTCTCCTGAACAGGATACAAACCTGAGAGACATTGCTCGACGCTTTTCTATCCAAGTGCGAAGCGACTCAAAACTCTTAACATTAAAAACTAATATATTGTCGAAGATCAACTCGGCTGAAAGCGGTGAAAAAGTAATTATTGAAGGCATTAACTTTCCGGACTTCGATAACATACAGCTGAGTGGAGAACAGTTTGAGAATGTTTCTTCCTTTTTTAAGGAAGTTTTTTTACGAGAAAAACAAACTGATATATGGCGAGAACAAATTAGTGAAACAGG
>JBCCBI010000064.1:0-17125 GCA_039034155.1 Deinococcota bacterium
TCCGCATCAGTGTCGCCTTGCTTGAGGTTGACGATGCCGCTCCACCAACTAAGCGTGTACGATTGCCAAACACCCTACTACTTATGATTGTGGTGTTGTCTCGACTTAGAATCCCACCGCCATCTTCGGTTTCTGACCGGTTCCCCGATACTGTGCTGTTAGTAACAACTACATCTTGACCCTCAATCCCACCACCAGAATCATCTGCAACATTATCAGACACCGTACTATTGGTAACCGTGATGTCCCTGCCAGAAATCCCACCGCCATCACGTCCTGCCCTATTATTGGTGACCGTACTATTGAGAATGGCGATATTCCGATTGCTACGAACCCCACCGCCATCACCACCACCTGCGTTGCCATTCTGAATTGTCATATTGATGATGGTGAACGTGCCATTGCTAGTGTGGTTAAAGACTCTATGGGTTCCTTGCCCGTCCACGGTAATCGTTGCACCTGTGGCATCTATTGTTAGGTTAGGGAGGGCTGTGTTTAACTCGCTTGCTGTGTTAATGGTGCCAGATAAGCCTGCTTGGAAGGTGATGGTGTCACCATCTGCGGCTGCTGCCATGACATCTCGTAAGCTACCCGGTCCAGCATCGTCCAAGTTGGTGACTTGGGCAACGCTAGTTGAGAGCAAAAGGTAAAGTCCAGTCACCAGAAAACACACGTAAAGTACTTTATTCAGGCGTGGTGGTACTGAAAATGTGTCCATGATGATAGCCTAGCAGAAAAACTCTTACAAAATTCTTACTCGAGCCAAACCCACATCATGAGCAGCTCAAAAAGTCACACTTTCTCGTGTATCACCTACGCAGAATGCATCAAATAACAAAGCTTGTACCTTGTTGAAACAGGATTAAAATCCCCTCGATTCTGTAACGTGTCATCCTTCAGCCAAATACGCTCGCCAACCACCTAAGTGCGTAATCTCACTAGCATCATCTAACGCATACGGCTCACACAAAAAGCCTTTCACCCAAGTGCCATCTTCTAGTTCAACCATGCCAATGACCAAAGGCGCTGGCACCAGTGCCACAAAACTGCCAAACGCAGCCGTGGACATCTCCCAAACTTCTGCCTCAATAGCCGCACCATCCGCTTGCACGCGCACTAATCCCGGTTTAGCAGGCTGACTTCCTGAAAGCGCATAAAACGTGTAAGCTGGCGCCGTCTTGCAGGTTTTGACAAGCTTGGCAGCACGTTCAGTGAGTTGGCTGTTGAGTGGTTGCCCCTGCAAATGTGCGCCAAAGACAGCAACCTGAATAACATCCTTTTGGGTAGTTAACACGCTATCTAAACTAGCTGCTGGTAGCGAATGCTGAGTGGCACCGAGAGGTAAGTTGTTGGCAGTTTGAAAGTGAATACCAAGGTTTACAAGCAATGCGTCGCGCCACGCGGGGGCAATGGCAGTAATGCCAAAAGGCAACCCATCAGCTGTAACCCCTGCGGGTAGCGCGAGTGCAGCGTAATCCAGCAAGTTGACAAAATTGGTGTAATAGCCGAGTTGACTGTTGAGCTCGAGCGGCTCTTCCCCCACCTCGTCAATCGTAAAAATACGGCTAGTCGTCGGCGTCACCAGCACATCAATATCCTGCCAAAGTGCATCACAACGGCGGCGTAGAGCTTCCAATTTGTGCATGGCGTTAAAAACATCCGCCGCGCTGTAGCGTTCAGCATTTTCCAAAATTATGCGTAAAACCGGGTGCAAGTCATTTTTGTGATCTGTGTAAAAGCTTTCGATGGCACTGACCCGTTCACTTACCCACGGGCCGCCATACAAAAGTTCTGCTGTTTCTCGAAAGGGTGTAAAGTCAACCTCTTGCACAGTATGACCGAGTTGCTCGAGGGTTGTGATGGCGCTTTCATACAACGCGGGATAGCCTGGTTGAATAAATGCTTGCAACGCGTCTGGTTTGGGAATACCAATGCATAAAGGTGATGACGATGCTGTCACCAACCGACTTTGACGCGAATAAGGATCATCTGCATCAAAACTAGCAGCAACATCTAAGACAGCATGAGCGTCGCTCACGGTGAGGGCAAAAATAGAAACACAGTCGAGCGATTGACAGGCAGGAACAACACCTTTAGCGCTAATGAGACCCCTAGTCGGTTTGAGGCCAACAAGATTATTAAACGCAGCTGGGACGCGCCCTGAGCCGGCGGTGTCTGTGCCAAGTGCAAAACTGACTAAGCCTGCAGCGACGGCAACGGCTGAGCCAGCGCTCGAGCCGCCGCTAATATAGCGCGCATCAAACGCATTTTTAGCTGGTCCGTAGGGCGAGCGCACACCCACCAACCCCGTTGCAAACTGGTCCATGTTGGTTTTACCAATTAAAATCGCACCCGCTGCTTGCAAGTTGGCGACGACAGTAGCATCTTCAGTCGATGTATAAGCATAGGCGGGACAGCCTGCTGTTGTGGGATGACCAGCCGCGTCGATATTGTCTTTGATTGCAAATGGGATACCGTAAAGAGGTGCGTTTTCATCTGCAGCATCAAGCTGGGCAAGGGCAACGTCTTCTGGGATGAGGTAAATCCAGGTGTTGTCGTTGGCTCGAGCTTCTACACGCTTATACACCTCACGAATGACATCTCGAGCTGAGATGTGTCCACTTGCATATGCCTGTTGGAGGCTCTTTAAATCAAGGCTTTGAGCGGTTACGTCAGTCACAGGCTAGCTCACCATGCTTTCACCAGAGCTTCCATGACTCGGCAAGCAGTGTCGATATCGCTCAAAGGTACAAACTCATCTGCGATGTGGGCAATGTCAGACGAGCCCGGACCAAATGCAACACAGGACCTACTGCCGTTAAGCGCGGCAATCATGGCGGCGTCGGTATACGCTTCGTGACCGTCAGCACCACCTGAGTGCAAGAGGTGTCCGGTGGCCTGCTGATAAGCTGCTTGCAAACCCGTCACAATTTTGGCATCATCAGCAGCGCGGATGGGCGGGCGAGCTACGCCTAACCCGCCAATCTCAAATTTGCCTTGATACTCAGCATCAGCAAACTTGCCAAGTACCTCAGCGAAGGTGTCTTGGACGAGGCTTTCAACCTCATCTTTAGTCATGGGGGGAACCAAGCGTAGATCAAATTGTGCGTCACAACGGCCGGGCACGACGTTGGTCGCCACGCCACCATTCAGGGTGCCGCAGGTGAACCGCACTTTGCCAAGTAGTGGGTCTTCATACGGGAGCGCAGCCACTTTGGTTTTAAGCGCGCAAATCGCTTCCGCCATAATGTGGTTGGCATCCACACCCAAGTGGGCCCGCCCGGCGTGCGCCATGCGCCCATAAGTAGTCACGTTCATCCAGCGGAGGCCCACGTGGGCAATGCGCAGGAAAAGTCCGGTAGGCTCGAGCGCCACTACTTGATCAGTATCCTGAATAAATCCGTCCTCCACAAGTTTATGGACGCCTTTCATCTGTGGCGCTTCTTCATCCACAGTTAGTGCTAACACAACGTCTGCTGCTGGCGGGCCGCTTTGGGTGAGGGCTTCAATCACGCCCAAGCCCACTGCCAAACCAGATTTCATATCAGCAGACCCGCGCCCGTAGAGCTTGCCATTTTGCACAACGGCATCAAACGCAGGCTTGGTCCAGCCGTCTCCTACAGGAACCACGTCGGTGTGAGCAGATAACACTAGCCGCGGCCCTTCACCGCGCCCAGGAATAACTGCAATGAGGTTGTCACGGCCGGGTTCAACCGATTGCACGGTGAGGTCAACGCCCATAGACTGGAGTCTCGAGCCCAACCAATCTACACACGCACCTTCTCGCGGGCCAGGATTTTGCGAGTCAATTTTGACAAGTTGCTTGGTGTCTTCAATGACTTGCTCGGTATTGATAGTTATGTCCAACGTTGTCACCGCTTTCTTAGAAATATCACCCACTGAGCGCACCAGCATCCACGTTGATGGACTCCCCTGTAATGCCAGACGCAGCCGGACTACACAACCACAAGCAGGTTTCGGCAATCTCAGCAGGCGTGACCAAGCGTTTCGCCGCAGCCACATCCGCTAGTTCTTGCCACACGTCTTCCTCTGAACGCGCTTGATTTGTGGCAATGTCTTTAGCAACTCGGCGTAACATAGGCGTGTCTACATTGCCGGGGCAAATGGCATTCACACGAATATTTTGCGCCGCTACCTCTGCTGCAAAACTTTGGGTGAGGCCGATGATGCCAAACTTGGACTCACAATACGCAGATGCCCCCGCCTCACCACGTTTGCCCGCCATCGATGACAAAAACACAAAACTTCCTGAACGGTTTGCTGCTAACATCGGCTGAACGAAGGCTTGAGCAACGTAAAATGCACCGTCTAAATTAACCCGCATGAGGTTGCGATACTTTTGCCACGGCATGTCAGCAAGGTTTGCTGTAAACACTAATCCCGGCGCGTAGACAACAGCATCCACGGGACAATTTGCCCAAATATCACTAGCGATGCTCTGAACGTCATCAATGTTAGTGACATCTAACTCAAGACGATAGTGATCGCCGCTGAGGTCATTGATACTAGCCGCCGCCGCACTTTCGTTGTTGTCAAGTGCGTAGATGGTGTAGTTGGCATCCGCAAAAGTTTTGCAGATTGCCTGCCCAATGCCACCGCCAGCACCCACTACAACAACGGTTTGAGAACCTGTATCTGATGACATCAACTTAACGTGCAGCTTGCATCTCGCGCACAGCTTGGGCGATGGACGCTGGACCGGGAACAACGGCTTGCTCGAGCGTCTTGGCAGCAGGAATTGGCACGTCTGGTACAGCGTGACGGGCCACCTGCTTAAGCGCACTAGGGCCAAGTTTTTCAATCACGCGCGTGACTACCTCACCAGAAAGCCCAAAACTGAGGTAGTCTTCATCGACCACCAGCAAGCGCCCAGTTTTGTTAACCGATGTAGCAAGGGTATCAATATCTAGAGGAACGACCGACCGCAAGTCGATGATTTCCGGAGTGATGCCGTCTTGCTCAAGTTCCTTTGCTGCTTCCAAGGCATATTCCACGCTCGCGCTAATGGTCACTAAGGTGAGGTCGTCACCCTCCCGCACAACGTTAGCGCGTCCTAATGGAATGGTGTAACGCTCTTCTGGCACGTGGCCGCCATTCAAAAAGGTCTCAGCTTTTTTAAGCAGCAAGGCTTTGTGCTCAATAAACACCACCGGATTATCTGACCGGAGCGCCGCCGACATGAGCCCTTTATGGTCAAATGGATTCGACGGTGCCACAACTTGCATCCCCGGTAAATGCGCAAACAACCCCCACAGACACTGCGAGTGCTGCGCTGCTGAACCAATGCACCCGCCCGCCGTTTTAATGACCATGGGCATTTTGACGCTACCGCCGGACATATAGGGAATTTTCGCCATGGCATTGTAAACTTGTTCCAAACATACGCCAATAAAATCCACAAACATAATTTCAATGAGTGGCCGCATGTCACTCATGGCGAGACCCACACCCATGCCTGTAAACGCCATTTCGCTAATGGGCATATCGCGCACACGTTTGTCGCCAAAGCGCTTTTGCAGAGTACGCGTTGACCCAAACACACCGCCAATTTTGCCGACATCTTCGCCCATGACGAGGATGCTAGGGTCGCGTTCCATCTCGAGCCCAATGGCTTCAGCAACAGTTTGGGAAATACTCAAGTTGCGGCTCATGCGCGGTTACCTACAAATAAGTAGTCACGTGCGCCGCTAGCATCTGGCAGATTATCAGCTCGGACGGACTCGAGCAACGCCGCCATCTCCTGCTGTGAGGTCTGGGTGAGGTCATCTAACTCAGCCTCCGTACTCACACCCTCAGCTAGCAACTTATTTCGGTAAAGCGTGATGGGATCAAACTGCTCACGCATCGTGCGTTTGTCATCCATGCGGCGGTAGCTGTCATGATCGCCTTCAAAGTGGCCACGAAAACGGTAGCAAGTTGCCTCGAGGATAGCTGGACCGTTACCTGCCCTCGCATGTTCAACCGCCTCCGTGAGTGAAGACGTCACCGTCTCAACCTCAGCTCCATCCACTTTCTGCCCCCACGCACCATACGCTGCCGCCCGCTCAGCAATCGTTGGCGTGGCCAGCACCTCATCAATAGAGACGGAGATGGCGAGCAAGTTGTTTTCAACTAGCAACACTAACGGCAAGTTCCACGCCCCGGCAATGTTCAAACACTCGTGAAAGGTGCCATTATTCGTGCCGCCATCGCCCGTAATTGCCACTGCCACATGCGGTTCGTCGTGCATCCAAAATTTGTAAGCGTAACCTAGCGCCACAGGTAACGACGCGCCAACAATGCCTGTACAAGAAAAATTGTGCGCCTTGTCAAAAAGGTGCATGTGACCACCGCGCCCTTGGCACAGGCCCGTTTCCTTTTCAAAAATTTCAGCGAGCATATCTCGCAGCGGCACCCCAGCGGCAATAGCGTGGTAGTGGTTGCGGTGGGTGCTCACCACGGCATCTTCTGGTTCTAAACAGGCTTTAAGGGCTGCACCGATGGCTTCTTGACCGATGCCTGTATGCAGTTCACCGTGAATTTCGCCCGTGGGCACACCTTCTAAACAGACTTCGTCAAAGTGACGCATGGTGAGCATAGTGCGGAAATGCTCGAGCTTATCCATGTTAATCCCTTCATGTACATATGGTGACTCAAAATTATGTTGATGTATTTATTGACAATAAAAAGCTATGTTTGAAATGGATGATGCTCAAAAAGCTCTTCCAGCTCTATAAAACTGCCACCGGGTTCCCGGCAGTACACGCTTTTACCTTCTTCAAAGACAACAATCTCACCTAGCACATACCCGCCTAGATCGGTAAGTTTGCTGAGGGCTTCGTCTAGGTTGTCCACCACAAAACTGATGTGTGCGCTGCCGCTGCAAGTAGGCTTGTTGATAGTTTCTGCGGATGTGTTTGAAAAAGCGATGAGCTCGAGCGTCATCTCACTGTCAGGCTGACGTAACTGAGCAAGCTCACAGCTAAGCCCAAGTTCGTCAGTTATGGCAGCAATTTGCGTGTCAAGGTTAGCTTGAAATTGCACTTCAAATCCAAACATAGCGTCATAAAACGCAACCGATACAGCTAAGTCGGCCACCGCCAAGCTGCAATGATGCCAGCGAAATGTCATGCCGACGCAATCACCTTGTCATCACCAGAGACTTTTTACTTTTTGCTGATGTGTGCAACATCGCGCTCATTTTGCTCAAAAACATTACTTCGCTGCAAGATACGAGGCTCATGTAACATCCATCTTGAGCAAGCGCAGCAAATTGCCACCCTCAACTAACTTACGGTGTGCATTGTCAGGAACAGCCTTACGCATCTTGAGGCGTTCCATCTCAAAGTCACTCCCCGGCCAATCGGTTCCCATAATGAGTTTGTCGGGACCTACATCGCGGTAAGCCATGCGCACTTCTATGAGTTGAGTCGACGATGTCTCGAGGTAAATGTTCGCCGTACGCTTCGCTACCAAAATAGCCTCAGTTACGTTCCAGACAGTCCCCATGTGGGCAATTAACACAGGCACATTAGGAAACCCTTTGGCAATTTCCTCAATGCCGAGTGGCGTCACAAAAGGATCGTCTAGCGCGTTCACCAATACAGGTAGCTCGTACTCACTACACACCTCAAACACGGGATCCAGCAACCCATGATCCACAAAATGATAGCCGTGCATAGTTGGATGCAACTTGAGGCCTTTGAGGCCATAATCTTCTACACAGTGGCGCACTTGGTCAGCAGCATCATTTTCCCGTGGGTTCACCTGACCAAAGCCAATAATTCTACCAGCGTAGGTTTTCATCACTGAGCCGATGTAGTCGTTGTTAATCATCTGCCCTAGCGAGCAGCCCACCGCCATATCTACCCCAGCAGTATCCATATCAGCCAGCATCATTTCAACAGAATAGGTTTCTGCAGTCAGATAATCAGAGGTCTGAGCAGCTTGCCAAATGTTGTTGTAAGCATCAATAATCACGCTATGCTCCTAAATATGTGATTGTTGAACGAAAATATACACACATAGTCTGAGGCCATCTTCGGCGGTTAATTTGTTCCCTCAACTTTTCGCGTTAATGTCAAGTGAGTATGATTATGCATAGGCTGATGTAGCCAACTTCGCCAACAAATAAACCTCGGCCTCGAAACTATCAAAACACGAACCTCAGGAAACGTCAAATCATTCAATGAATATAGTTACGTAAGATGCTAGACTCATAATGCTTTTTCAGCACGTTACGCTAATGTGTCCATGTCCATTTGTAATCCGGTGTTCAAATTTCACTCAAATGACGTTCAAATAACAACTCAATCTTGTTGCTTCATTATGAAAAGACCTCTGACGAAAAGACCTTTGCGATGAAATCCTCTTTGGCGAAAAGACCTTTACGATGAAATCCTCTTTTATGTCTTCTGCTAGGTCTGTAACGAGCCAAGTTACCGACAAACGTGAACCCTCGCGCCGCCCCCGCTTACACGACGACGTCAGCAAGGCGCTACTTGCCATGATTCGCCGTGAGGAGCTTGCCACAGGTGAGCGCTTGCCACCTGAACCCGACCTAGCTAAGCACTTTAGTGTGTCAAGGGGAACCTTACGGGCAGCCGTTCAAGAGCTTACATTATTGGGATTTTTGGAAGTTAAACAGGGTGCAGGCACCTTTGTGCGCCAACCCGACAGACAAGATTTAGTGCAACCCTTTCAAGCGCTGTTAGCTGGGGAGCCGCAACTTGCTGGCGATTTACTGCAATTAAGACGTCTACTGGAACCTGAAGTGGCACGCCTTGCAGCAGGAAGCTGTACAGAGCAAGACAGCATTCACTTGCAAACGCTTGTTGAAACTCAAGTGGCTCGAGTGGCGAATGGTGCCGACCTCGCCAATGAAGACGTGCAACTGCACAGCGCCATTGCCCACATTGCAGGCAATCAGCTCATCTGCAACATTCTTATGATGATGCGTAGTTTGTTGCAAGAACAGGATTATCAAAGTGCGCCAGAAGCAGAAGCAGAAACCGTCAAACAGCACCAAACAATCGTAAGTGCGATTACTGCCCATGAACCTGAGCTAGCTAGGGCCGCCATGATCACTCACCTTGCGTGGGTTGAGCAGGTTTTAACCGATAAAGGTATTCGCGTCTAGTACAGACATTTCAAGTTCTCAACGCCCTCGCTGAATACAAACTTACGCCAGAGATATGCGTTGGCAAGGCTCGAGTACATCACCAAACACATTTGTCACGCAAATCTAAAGACTCAACCTACAAATTGAGAATAGATTGTAAGCTGCATCCTTATTCATACAATCATTTGACGAATTTTACTAGATTGGGTATGCTTTGAGTCATCTTTAGCAGCATTCGGGTTTACTGACATATCCGTCATACTGTATGTTTTCTTGAAAATCACCTCTCACATTTGCATATCATTACATCCAAGTACTAAGTCCTCAAGGGTATATTCATAAAGGAGTTGAAGCATGATTTATCGGGGTCGTTGTTTATTGTTGACTGTTGGATTGGTCGTTACATTCTTTCTAGGTACAGTGCAAGCTCAACAACAAGGCGGCACACTCCTTTTTGCAGCCGAGTCTATGGGCGATACGCTCGAGACAGGCTTGTGGGCTGGCTTTGGCAGCATTCACGTATCAGACAATATTGGCGAAGGGCTCATCCGCTCAAACTTTACCGATGGCGAGCCTGAACCTGCGCTTGCTGAGTCGTGGATAGTTTCTGAAAACGGACTGACATATACATTCACCATTCGTGCTGACGTCACCTTTCACGACGGCACGCCGCTAGATGCAGACGCCGTTGTACGCAGCCTCACCCGCATGTCCAACGAAGCTGACTCGAGCTACTTGCCAGGCTTGTACATGGAACCTAGCCACGGTGCTACTAATTGGGAATCCATCACCGCAGTAGATAGCAGCACCGTGGAAATTGTCTTAACGCAACCAGATTCCACGCAGCTTCACAAACTGTCGCGTCCATCTGCGTACATTGTGAGTCCAGCAGCGCTGGATGAATTTGGCACAGATATTGGCACGAACTGGGTGGGTGCAGGTCCGTTTAAGCTCGAGCGCTTTGTGCCGGGGCAAGAAGCAGTGCTTACTGCCTTTGAGGACTACTGGGCGGGCCGGCCGTTTTTAGATAGCATCATCATTCGTGGGTATCCAGATGAAGCGTCTATTTTAGCCGGGCTCGAGGCTGGTGAAATTAACTTCACGATGTACGCGCCGTTTTTGTCGACCTCGCGGCTACAAGCAAGTTCCGACATCAATGTGGATGTTGGCGGACCACTAGTAAACACGTTTATCGGCGCAAATGCCAACCAAGAACCCACCAGCAACCTCGATATTCGCCGGGCGGTGAACTACGCTGTTAACCGTGAGGCAGTAACTATTGTTGGCTTAAACGGACTTGCAGAGCCACCCGCGTCTATTCTTTGCTCTAGAGATTTAGGCTACGACGCTAGCGGGCAAACCATCAGCACGTACAACCCAGAGTTAGCTCAAGAGTTTTTGGCGGCGTCTGGCTATGAGTTACCGGTAGCAGTAACCTTATCGTACGAAAACAACCGCTTTTGGCCGCAAGTTGCGGAACTGGTTAAAGCAGACCTCGAGGCAGTTGGGTTTAGCGTGACTTTAGAACCACTAGATTCTGGTACATTTTGGGGCAAAGCTGCTGATGGCACCTTGCAACTTAGTCTCAACCAGCGATCTATCTTTTTACCCGATCCCAACGACCGCGCGACTATTCTACACTCGGTAATTTCGGCGGGCGGTCAAACCTGGCACCAACTCTTGCCAATGGCGAGCGAGATGGACGCCCTACTTGACCAAGGGCTGGTTGAACAGGACACAGCGGTACGCGCAGATATTTACGCGCAGGTACAAGCGCTTGCACTCGAGGACTTTCCCTATACCTACCTTGGTTGCCTCACGCCACCGGTGTTTACAAGTAGTAATGTAAGCGGCGTACCCGTGCAAGCGGCAGCAGCCGGACGGGTTGTGTTGCGTGGGGTGTGGCTCGAGTAAGCTTAGATGCCTTCTAGCCCAGCAACAACACTCCAACTCAAACGACCTCAACGTCACATCTCAACGCGCCTTGCCACTTGGGTAAGGCGTTATAACATTGCCCTCGTTGCTGGATTTATCTTTACTAGTATTGTTATATGTACCCTTGCTGCGCCTTTGCTAACTCCTTACGACCCTAGTGAGATGGTGCTGGTGAACCGCTTTCAGCCGCCTAGTTTGGCACATCCGTTTGGTACTGACGACTTCGGGCGAGATGTCCTGAGCCGCGTGCTATACGGTGGGCGCACTATTTTGCTTACTGGCTTTAGCTCGGTCATTATCTCTCTAACTGTGGGCGGAAGTATTGGCTTAGTGGCAGCTTACTGGGGTAGCTTAACTGATGACATCTTAATGCGAGTCATGGACATTGTCCTCAGCTTTCCGTCGGTACTACTGGCTATTTTGATTGTGGCTGCGCTGGGGCCGGGGCTTAGTAACGCTCTGATTGCCATCACCGCGTCGATGATTCCGGTGTTTGCACGCCTTACGCGGTCAATTGTGGTGAGTTTGGTGCAAGAAGAGTATGTTCTGGCGGCTCGAGCCCTCGGCGCACCTACCAACCGCATTTTGGCTGCGCACATTCTTCCCAACATGCTGCCGCCCATGATTGTGCAAGCAAGTGCCATGCTGGCCGTGGCTATTGGCACATCAACGGCGCTTAATTTTTTAGGTTTAGGCGTTGAACCGCCCATACCCGACTGGGGACTGATGGTCAGTGACGGGCAGCGGCTTATCTTTGACGCACCTCACGTGCCCTTCTTTCCTGGCATCGTCATCACCATTACGGTGCTCAGCGTGAACTTTATTGGCGACGGACTGCGTGACCACCTCGACCCCAAATTGCGCGGCTTAGGTTAAAGGTGATGGGGTTCATCATTACAAGTCAAGCTAATTCTCTTGTTGGTATCCAAGATGAGGCAACTGGTACTCGAGTCAAGTCTTTTTTAGCTCGAGGCTATCTACAAACCCCATCACAAACGTCATCAAGCTTCATCGTCATACAATTAAATAGCACTATATTCTACCTAAAAACGCTGAGTTGTTATATTAAAAACAGCCTACTTAGGTTGATGATTTCTCACCCAAGACAAGACTACATCCAAGCTCAACCAAGGCAATATTTATGTGATGATGTACGCTTACGTCACACACCTAAGCGCGTTTTGCTGCCAACGCAGCATCCTACTGAACAGGCAGCCTTGTGTACATTTTCATAAGGCGCATTTTGTGGCTGCCGATTGTCCTTTGGGCAGTTGCTAGCCTCACGTTTTTAGCCCTGCGGATTGTCCCAGGTAATCCAGTAGAGTCGGTTGCCAATCAAATTCTCGACCCCGAACAACTCGCCAAAACTGAGGCCCTGTGGGGCTTAAACGAACCCTTGTGGAAACAGTACGGCGTGTTTATGAGTGATTTGCTGCGCGCAGACCTAGGCGTGTCGATGAGTTCGGGTGTACCGCTAAGACGGCTTTTGTTTGAGCGCTTGCCAGCCACGATTGAGCTTGCCGTAGTAGCGCTTATTTTAAGTACGCTCATTGGCGCGGCTGCGGGCATTGCCTCGAGCACCTCCCGCCGCGCTTGGTTAGACGCCAGCGTGCGGGGATTATCTATCTTGGGTTTGTCGTTACCCCTATTTTGGGTGGCGATTATGCTCATTGTGGTGTTTGCGGTGCGCTTGGGTGCGTTTCCAGTGGGCGGGCGCATCAACGCGCGCTTGTCGTACGAAACAATCAGCAATTTTATGCTGATTGATTTTGTAGTTACAGGTAATTGGCCAGCTCTGCGCAGCGCCCTGTGGCACTTGACCTTGCCGGCGCTTTCTATTGGCCTCACGTCGGCTGGGTTTGCAGCACGTATTACGCGTTCTGCCATGCTCGAGGTTGTCCGTGCTGACTACACCCGCACAGCTCGGGCTAAGGGACTACTAGAACGCACTGTCATCCTCAAACACGCGTTTCGCAACGCACTTTTACCGCTGCTTACCTTACAAGGCTTGCAATTTGGCACACTGTTAGGTGGCGCAGTCATCACCGAAATTGTCTTTACCTGGCCCGGCATGGGCAGGATGTTACTGGACGGCATCCTCAAACGGGATTACCCCGTTGTACAAGGTGCGGTCATCTGTGTGGCGTTCGCCTATGTGCTTATGAACTTGATTGTTGACCTTTTGTATTACGCGATTGATCCTCGGTTGAGGTCGTCTTAAACCGTCTTAGCGCACGTATTTACATTCACAGAACTTAAGACGTTGATGTTGGCATCGCGACAAAATCACATCTTTTAACTTGTATTGCTGACACGGTTGAGTACTTTGCATGCAACAGCTTGTTTACGTCTGTGACAGAGATTGTAAAAAGTATCTGAACGGTTGATCAATGTCATTGCTTTGGCGATATCACTCTCAGGTTAGTTGGTATAGACACTGTTAATATGATAAGGCAGGTACGCTGGCAACAACTTGAGTATGCGCAGGCTCACGTAAGGTTGTAGATGCAGGTTCCTCGAGCTGCTTCACCACAAGTAAGGTCACGTCATCATAAATGTTGTGAGCCCCCACAAAGTGCTGCATATCTGTTGTGAGCGTTTGGACAATTGTGTCCGCTGGTTTATCCCAAGTGCGTTCAATAAGCTGACACAAGCGTGCTAGACCATAAAACTCGCCTTTACAATTCTCTGCTTCGGTGATGCCATCGGTATACAAAACAAGACCGTCACCTGGCCGTAAATTCAGGGTCGTTGTCTTCACAAAATCACGGACATCATCAACTAAGCCCAAGGGAAAGCCCCAGTCTTGTGTATCTAAGACGGTCACCTTCCCTTGCCTTACTAAAAGTAAAGATTCGTGTTGTCCACTAATGCGCAGACGGCTTGTATCACCTTGAACATCACAATCGACCACCGCAAAACTCACACTTAAGTCCACCCCCATACGCTCGAGGTTGTCAAATACAAGGCTGTTGAGGTTGGAAAGCAGGAGCGCAGGCATGTCCTGCCCAGCAATCATGAGCGTGCGCACGGCTGCTTGTACCATCAGCATGACCACGCCACTTTCAAGACCATGTCCGGTGACATCGCCGATGGTGAGTTTTACGCGATCACCATACTGCAGCACGTCGTAGTAATCGCCACCAACTTCATCTGCAGGTAAGGTGAGGCCGGCAATATCTAAGCTCGAGGTTGTTTGCAGTTCAGCATGGTTGGGTTGAATCATCTCCTGTAAGCGCTTCACCACACCGAGCTCAGCTTCCATACGCACATTGGCGCGCTCGAGCTCATTGCGTTCGTCCTCGAGGTTGCGCACATTGCTCTCTAGACGCGTAGTCATCGCATTAAACGTCTTGGCTAAAATTCCTAATTCATCACGGCGGTTGGCAAACTTGCTGCGCATATCTAGCCGGCCGCTGTGTACCTCCAAGAAAGTTCCTGTGAGTGCTTGAATGGGCTTAATAATATCCCTGCGCAATGCGATAAGCAGGGCAAATGTAAGCACCATAGCAACCACAACACCTAGCAGTGTTTCTTGCTGATTAGTATTTAGTTGCTGCACACCAGTAGCAATATCCTCACTGAGCAAGGTGCGCTTGCTGGTAGCAATGGCTGCTAGCGATGCAGACATAGTAAGTGTTTGAGGAATAAGTGTTTGGGTAAACAAAAAGAGATCTTCACGTGCACGTGCGCTACTTTGAAGATTGATGGTCATCTCACCTGAAAACAACAGGCTTTCGTATTGCTCTATGACACTCAAAAGTGTTTCCTGTTGCGTGTCGTACAACAGATCAATGTTGAGGGCACGTTCAAATATCGCCAGACGCGTTTCATTGCGTCCCACCAAATTCTGATAGTCATTCAAAAAAGACTCGTTGCCTGTCAGTGCAAAGGCACGCAAATTATCAATAATTCCTGTGAGTGTTATGCGGAATTCCAAGAGTTGACGCATTAGAACGTCACCTGCAACCGCTGCTGTTTCCATTTCGACACCGCTAGCAAGTAGCGCGTCTAGCACAAGCATGGTGCGCTCGAGCTCATGTACCTGTTCGTCAACCTCACTATTGAACAGTGCGTACGCAGGAGTGCGTAACTCGAGGTCGGCATGAATACGAAACAGTTCTGGCACAATATCTGACCAGGTGTTAAACGTTTGTTGTAAGGTAGCCAGATTAGCTTGGGTTGCAGTATCACCACTGCGCTCGACAACCTCAGCTAGCCTCGCCATTTCACGCTCAAAATCAACTCGAGCTGCTTCATAGTCGCTCAAATAGCGGTCATAGCCAGCATCACTCAAGGCTAAATGTCCGCGCACACCCGAAAGCATACGAAACAGTGCTGTTTCAGCATTGGCAGTAGCAATAACAATAGGAATACGCTGTTGTTCAGTTTGTTCAAATAAACGAACAGTGTGTTGACCCGTTGTATAAGATGCTATTCCCAAGAGCAACGTCACAACAAGTAACGCGCAAAAAGCAAGGTTGAATTTTCGACTAATCCTCATCGGAACTCCTCATTACAAAGTTGTTGAGCAGGTTCATAGGGTTGATACAGATCTGTTTTACAAGTATCGATGGAAGCCAACTTTATCGTTGATATTATGAATTTAATCGCATTCACTTGCATACTACTTAAAATCTATCTAATTATGCTTTTGGCATCTAACAAGTCTAAATCTTGACCAAACTGTAATTCTAAGCACTCTTGTTACGGTCTAAATTGTAATTCTATACCTGTTTGGCGCACTAGCAAAAGTTGTTAAGAAATTGTCAAAGCATCCACAGTGCTGTATATGTATAAAGCTTATACGAGAATATTATCGCACTATCGTCCTAGTTGCGTGAGAACATGAGGCTGACATGAGGCGGCCTAACACTACCTCACTCAACAGTGCTGTATAAATGAGCATATTGGTTTGGGATTACCCAATGGCACTTCAAAGCAAGTTAAAACAAACTTACTTACCAAACCCGGTTAGTTCTCAAAGAATTACCCCCTACGAGGGCAAGTAAGATAAGCTACGGGATCTGTAGTGAACACAGTAAATGCCTTTAGGCACTCTACGTGATATAAAACTTCCGTATTAGAAAAATTTCCGTCTAGAGTTGCTGGAGCAACTTAAGATGCGAACTATGCAAGCCTACACAAACTTGCTCAGCATGGGGCAACTGACCCTGGAAGTGCTATAGAAATCCATTTCGGACTTAAAAGTAGGTAAAACAAAAGGACAGTTACTGATAACAAATGTAACTGTCCTTTTAACCCACCTTAGAACTTGCGCAGTTGCCATCTAAACTCGTGTGAGGCAACAATTTTATTAATATACTCAAGGCTTTAACACTTGCGTTACCACATCTAAACTAATGAGCTACCGCCTGCTGTTCCTCCATAACTTGTTTTGAAACGTGCTCTGGTGCAGCAGTATAGTGGTCAAACTTGAGCGAAAACGTACCGCGCCCACTGGTCATTGAGCGTAAATCTGGCGAGTACGTCTGCAGTTCTGCCATGGGTACGTGAGCACTCACAAGGCTTACGGAACCCTCGTTATCCATCCCTAAAATACGCCCACGGCGACTACTTAGATCGCTGATGATATCACCGGTATAGCGCTCGCTAGCGCGGACTTTTACGAGCATCATAGGCTCGAGCAACACAGGTCTAGCCTGCTTAGCAGCCTCTTTGAACGCGTGTGCTGCAGCAATCTGAAAAGCAATATCTTTGGAGTCCACTGGGTGATGCTTGCCATCAAAAACAGTTACCCGCACGTCCACGGTGGGATAGCCTGCGTTCATGCCATCTACCAGTGCGTTTCTAACACCTTTTTCACAACTGCTAATAAACTGACTGGGAATGCTGCCGCCAACTACTTTGTTGACAAATTCAAATCCAGCACCGCGCGCAAGCGGTTCAACCGTAAGAGAAACCTCCCCAAACTGCCCTGCACCCCCACTTTGTTTTTTATGTCGGTAGCGTGCTTCAGCCTTGCTACTAACGGTTTCTCGATACGAAATTTTAGGCGGACTAACTGACACGTTCACGTTATAACGGTCACGCAATTTCTCTATAGCA
>JBCCBI010000065.1:0-17121 GCA_039034155.1 Deinococcota bacterium
ACTGCTTGATGACTACATGAGCCAGCAACTTAAACAACCTTCCTATCCCATGAGGTTGTGTGCGTAAGTCCTACTTAGTCATCCCATCTTTCCCATAGCATGACTTTATCATGCCTTTTGTCGGAGGTGGTATAACAGGCGCCAGCAAATTGGCTACCTACCACACTTGCGCGAACAGGTAATTGCACTTGCCGCAGTTTATGATATGCGACTGTGGGATTTTACGCAAAATAACCCCTATCAAACTAGTGATCTTAGTCAAGGGTCAAATGCTTACTATTTAGATGCTTAACACTATTCCCCACTTATTATTGGCAAAATGATGCTGTATTGCTTGGTTTTTGCAATTTCGGAAGATTCGGTACTTCACACGGAAATAGGTACATAGTTGTCGCCCCAGTAACGTCAGTAGCACATACAGTGATCACAGACGTTTGCGTGCGTTGAGCTAATGTGTATTTCGTTCGCGCCACGCACTGCCAATGCCAACGCCAAAAAGCGTCCACACGATAGGATCAACTTGCAATGTTGCAAACCAGGTAAGGCCAAAAAGCAGGTACACAATGGTGCTTAGAGCAACCGCTCGAGCCAACAAGTCGTAAGTGCGTAGTAGCAAGTAAAGCCCGGAGATAACGGCAACGATAAACAGACTACCCGCAATCCAGCCACTGACAATGACAATATCGAGTAGGTAGTTATGTGCTTTATCTACAGTGATAGTTGTAGCTCGCCGCCCTTGACCTGGTAAAGTATAAATAACTTGGGCATCGGGCAACAAGATAATATTTTCAGCTTCGGACGGTAGCTTAACGCGAAGTATAGGTAGTTGCACTTGAGCAGGCATCTCACGCCAAAACGTGTAGTTTAAGCCATTTAGTCCTGAGCCCCACAAAGGTTGATCAGAGATTGCTCGTAAACTCGTTTGCCAAAAAACACGCCTGACATTAAAACTGTTGTCACGACCTTGTATGGTGGCATTCAAGCGGTTGAATAAAGACGTTGTATTTGGTTGATTGATATAAAAAATACCAACAGCAAGTAGTCCCGTGATGCCGTAAATGCTCAAGCTTCTAGCGAACGTGTACTGCTTTTTCCAAAACAAATAAGCGACAAAGCTTCCGAAGGTAAGGAGTAAAGCAGCGGGTATACTGCGGTTACCGGTAGCAAGAATAGCAGCCGCTAGAAGCGCAACGACAAATAGTGACGACATGCGAATACGGGTTTGTGTCGCTAAAAAAGCTGTTAGTATCACTGACAGGTAAGCAGCGTTGAGACCGACGTTGCCAATCGACCCAATAGCACCTCCGTAGTCAAGCGCAGCAGGATTGAAAATACGTACGGGTTGAATGCTAAACGCGTGCAATAGCGTCCACATTCCCGCTAGTAATACCCCTGCTACAGCCCAGCGCAACGGATGTGATGTAGGATGTCTGTAGATGAGCGCGGCAGCAAGTAAGGAAAGCGAATACCATGCTGCTTGCAAAAGTAAACCATCAACACGAAAAGACCCAAACCAGTTGATTATCACACCACCAGGCAAAAACCAACTGTTAATGACTAAAAAAACTGCCAAAGCAAAAAATATGTTGAGCACAAACGGCCAGCGCCGTATTGCTAATACTGAGCGTACTAATGTGTATTCTTGATACGTCAACATAACAGCCAACAGACCAACAGACCATGCCAAACCAAGTACCGAGGCTTTTGGCATCAACATTGACCACTGTGCTGGAAGCCCCAAACTAAAGGTAAGTGGCTCAAACCAAAGCGGAAACACAACGAAAACGAGCGCCCAAAATGTTTGCACCAAGAGCATTTGTAAACGCATAGCAAAGTTTTTTTTCATTACAAAACAGTCTTGATCTCACGCGTGGTTGTGTCGCCAATAGGTTTTGATGCATCGGATGAGGTATGCAAGGCACTGCCGATACCAATGCCAAATAAGCCCCAAATAATCGGATCAACTTGCAAGGTTGCAAACCAGGTTAAACCAAATAAAAGATAGACGCTGATACCAAGGGCAATCGCTTGAGTATCCAAGCTAGCGGTAGACAACACTATCACACCACTAACCAACGCAGTAGCAAACAATAGCGTAGCCAACCAACCATTGGCAATCATGAAATCAAGTATATAATTGTGAGCTTTATCTATGAGCACTCTGTTAAAAATAACTTCTTCTTGCTCAGGCATTTGGTATCTGAAGAACGAACCACCCATGTACCTGATGTCTGTGGCTTCAGCAGGTAATTTCATACTGGCCACTGCGTCCCGTTGTTCAGGTGTAAGGTAATGCCAAAGAACATGGCCGAAACCGCGCGTACCAAGACCTGTTAAGGGTTGGTCAAAGGCACCGAGTGCAGCGGTTTGCCAAAGAATAAGCCGCAATTGCCAACTGGTGTCTTCACCCTGAATGAGATTTTGGGTACGTGTAAATTGTTCAGGTATTTGTGAACGTGTTGTCTGCACAACAACAACGGACACCACAAGCAATAGACCGAAAAATATCAGTCTGCGTAGTGTGCTGATATTGCGCTGCCACGCGTGTGATAATGCCCAAGCCACGAGGACAACAATGACAGCTGCAGGCGCTGTGCGGTTACCCGTTGCAATAACAGCAGCAGAAACGATAGACACATATAGTACTGCACACCAAGTGTACCTTTTTTGCGAGGCAATATAAACAACAAGCACCACTGCCAAATAGCCTGCTGTCAAACCTGTAAGCGCCATGGGGCCGTAAGCAATATTTTGCGGGTTATACGCTTGTAAATACGGTGTTGGCGAGATAAGTGCAACGGGCTCAAAGCCATAAAATTGCGCCAGTGTCCACAACGAGGTAAGTAGCGCGCCAATATACAACATGTTCACAGCATTTTTGTAAGCATCAGCTCGAGCCACCACCAACCATGCAGCTATTAAACAAAGCCCATACCAAGCTGCTTGTAGTAAAAAACCATCAACGCGGCTTTGACTGCCAATAATATTAACGGCCACATCACCTGGTGCTAACCAGCTATTGACTAGCAAAAAAAGTGTTAACGCTAGCATCACTTGCAGTGGTAATGGCCACCGAGGTAACGAAGTTACAAAAGTTTTAAGCGAAATTGTAGGAAAACTGGCCAACAATGCCAAAAATCCCACACCCCAAGTGATACCAAGTAGCAACGCTTTGGGTAAGAGTACAGCGCGTTCACCACCTGCGCCAAAACTGAAAGCTATGGGGTCTAGCACAAGCGGATAAATGACAAAAAGTAGTACCCAAAATGCGAGTGACAATCCCTTTGTCCAGGAGGCATGCTGCCCTAACCTGTGCACCATATTGACTCAACCTTCTTTCCTTAAGCTTATTGATCTTGTACGACTTGCTAAAAGCCTGTTAGTAGGAGTGTACCGCCGTAGTATCGATAGCTGTCACGTATCGCTTGCTGCGCTTCAGCAACGTCGCCAGCGCGAATAGCAGCATCGCGCCAATCACGGTAAACGCCTAAGTCTGCTCGAGGAAACCGTCTTGCAATATCTCGGTAGAGTGCAAGCGCCCTCGTTCGTTCATTTGCCGTCAGAGCTAAAGCATCAACCGCATCAGCGTAGTTAATCGCATACGCAAGTGTCTCGGGGTAGCGTGTTTTGCCGATAGCTGCCCAGCGTAAGGTTTGTTCAGGAGAAAGACGCGGTTCATTAACACGCATCACCAGCGGGTCAGCTAATTTTCGCCCAGCAAAGCAAGTGATGTCATCGCACGGTTGTGACCACCACCACCAAAAGATAGGTAGCGCCATAAAACACACGGCGAATCCGACTTTCAGGCTGCGCTTGACGGTGTGCTTTGTGGCTGATGAGCTAACTGAGGAAGGTCGTTGGTATTGTAAAAGCCCTCGGGCCACCCCCATTAGTGCAAAGAAAAGTACCATAATGCCCGGAATATATGCCATGATGTCAAACGCTAAGTAGCCCATAAACAACCCTAGTGCTATGCTAATACCGATCTCACTAACTAAAAACGCTGCTCGCAAGCTGTTCCAAAAAAATGTCAGTAGCAAGAGAATTCCAAAGATGCCAAGCGTGAGAAAGGTCTGTAGGTAGTAGTTATGTGCATCAACAGATTCAATTTCGTGCCGTTGTAAGTGTGAATAAATATCTTGCAAACTGCCTATGCCTGTGCCTAAAGGTAATGCCTCGAGCGCCCGTCTGCTGATATCTTCGATGAGGTGAACTCTCGCTAATAGAGTGTTCACTGGATCAGATACGCGAGTACCTACTTGAGGTTTACCAAGATTAACGGTAAAGATTTGGGCGCTCTGTGGCTGGATGACGAGCCACGCTAGTCCCATGCCGACAATAAATAAAAACAATATCTCCCAACGCTTGCCAGCCAGTGCTTGCCAGCGCCATATCCATACGACGACAACACCAAGTACGAGCAAAATCTGTGAGGCTGCTGAAAAAGTCAGCCCACTCAAAAACACGATAAATCCTAGTGGTATAGCAAGATATACCGACCAACGCGACGGTATGGCTGTCCAGTGTACCAATAAGGGGGCAATGAGCAGAAGCTGACTGCCTTGGACGTTTTGCTGGTACCACACACCATTAAAGTCATCACGCTGAGTGACGATGAAAAGGTCAAGACCTCGAGCCAAAATAAGCGTGTGTGACACAACAAGACCAGCAAGTACATAACGGGGAAAAGCCATGCCTGTGAGGAACACTGCTACGTACACAGCGTGCCACATGCTCGCTCGCAAACTCGCCGCTGGACTAAGACTCCACGCAATACTACCAAACGACAGTGCTAACCATGCCAATAGTGACCAAGGAAGTGTGCGCAAGTAAACAAGCGAAAGAAGCGTTAAAGCGCTCGCTAGCCCTACTTGCCATAGAGGTATTTCGAAACGCAAAAAGATGGGTTCACCCAAGGCAAGTACAAGCCAAACAAATAACAAACTGCTCACCACTGCACAAACAGTTTTGATGTGGGTCATGACTAGATACCTATCTATGGTGCTTGGAGGTTAATCTTTGTATGCCGCATTGTGCATCGAATCTTTCTCCTAAACGTTTACTACCCTCGCTTGGAACTTTGCAAAAGAGAAATGAGACGTGCGTTTTAACATAAAAAGTGGTTAACGAACTGAGGAAAAATTTACGTGCTTTTCCACTTTTTGTGTTCGTAAAAAGCCAGTCAGACACAAAAAAAGCACCAGAAGTCTGGCGCTTCTTTTAGCACTTAGAGTGCGCTAAGGCACAACATCTACACCATCTCTTGTAGTAACAGAAAAAACTCTATTACTATTTATGTGACTTGCGGTGTACTCAAAGGTGATATTATCCACATTAACTGTAGCAATATCAACGTTGCGACATGTAGCCTCAGGAAAATCCGGCATGTTGTTGAGTGGTGTTGCATATGTTTGATTACTAATATGATATATGGCTTGTGCAGTGGAAATTTCCTTAAGGCATGCTTGTGTTTGAGCATCAAAAGCACGTTGCCGCGACACGATAATGTTAGGTATGAGCACAGCAGCAAGGACAGCAATGGTGACGGTGACAATAATCAACTCAATGAGTGTAAACCCGTCATGTCTCAACATGCTCTCCTATTCACGTGTTGTAAAAAACAAATGAACAAAAAAGGGGAATGGTGTTTAACCATTCCCCTTGCATTATTAAACGCTAATGCTACTTACTGAACACCACTTGCGGGTGTAACGGTGAAGGTGGTTGTACCGTTTACATGGTTGCCCACAATGGTATATCCTTGACCTGCGTTGGCGGCGAAGGTAGAAAGGTTTACGTTGTCACATGCTGAGGGAAGAGCTCCAAGGTTGGCTGCAGCGGGTGAGTATACGTCTTCATCAATCAAGTACACTTCCTGGGCAGTAGCAAGCTCTTTAAGGCAGCTTTGAGCACCTGTGTCAAAAGCACGCTGACGTGCGTCCAACAAGTTAGGAATAAGAACTGCTGCCAAGATACCGATGATTGCAATTACAATCAAGAGCTCGATCAGGGTGAAGCCTTCTTTACGGTTGCGCATAATGCGCTCCTCTCGATGAGTACCTGATGAAATATGAATGTTGCAGGTACTCTCAGAAAATTCAGCGGGGGTGTTTCCCTCGCTCGAAACAGATAGTAGCACATGAATTTGAGTTCGTCTAGTCCTGATGAGTATGAGATGAAAAGGCTTATTTTTGCCTTCACCATCGCATCATTTTGGTACTGTAAAAGATCAAACCCCCCATGTGGGGGTGAATGTAAGTATTTATATGAGAATTTCATTAAGGAATTTCGCCAGAAACAGTAAGACGCTTCAGGCACGCAGGTGCTTTAGAGTGGCGTTATATGATGATGCAAGAGTCTTATTCTGTTAATACAAACTCCCACAAAGATACACTTGTTTTTGGCACAGACGGTTGGCGCGATGTTATTGGTGATAAGTTTACAGCGCGCAACCTCAAGCGTGCAGCCCAAGCTTATGCGGACTATTTACGCGCTCAGGGTACACCACGAGTATTGGTTGGTTACGACACTCGGTTTAACGGCAGTATGTTTGCAGAGGTTGTTGCGCAAGTATTAGCAGCTAACAATTTGGATGTTCAATTGGCATCTAGCTACATTCCTACGCCTATGTTGTCGTTTGCGACTAAGCAGCTAGGAGCTGGTGGTGCTGTGATGCTGACGGCATCACACAATCCGCCGCCTTATTTGGGGTTTAAGCTCAAAGGGCCTTATGGTGGAACAGCAACCTCAGACATTTACGAAGCAGTTGACACGCGCACGCAAGCTTTGGATGACAGTAACGTTCAAAGTTTTGATACGAACAACCATCATTATGAACAACTTGACGCCAAAGATGCTTATTTTGAAGCATTAGCTAAACTAGTTGACATAGATGCCTTGCAAGGTTTGACAGGCAAGTTTGTATACGACGCGATGGGCGGGGCTGGCTGTGGCTATCTAGCAGACTTTTTTGAGCGCTATGGCATTAGCCTCGAGCTAACCCCCTTGCGCAACACAGCCGACCCCATGTTTTACGGCGTGAACCCAGAACCCCTCCCCCAAAACTTAGCTTCAACAACGGCTTACATGGCTGACAAAGGTAGAGATGCACTCTTTGCTGCCGTGACAGACGGTGATGCTGACCGTATCGGTGTCGTGCTACCGGGTGGCGCGTTTTTTAACTCGCATCAAATTTTTGCGGTGCTGTTAGACATGCTTAGCAACAAAGGGCTCTCTGGCAGGGTAGTTAAAACGGTGACAACCTCGAGAATCGTTGAACGCCTAGCAGAAAAGCGCGGTTTGGACGTTGTTGAGACCCCCGTAGGCTTTAAGTACATCGTGGGTGAAATGCTCAAAGGAGATGTACTTATCGGTGGTGAGGAGTCTGGTGGTATTGGCGTGCACGGGCATATTCCTGAGCGTGATGGGCTAGCAAATACACTTTTGTTACTGGAGTGCGTTGCCAAAACAGGCAAAGGACTAGCAGAGCTTTTTAGGGATATTGAGCAGGAAACAGGCTGGAAGCACGCGTATGACCGGCTTGATTTACACCTGAGTGGTAACGACCTCAAAAATGCCGTTTTGAAGAGTCTCGAGTCTCCCCCAGAAAGCATCGCTAGCCGAGAGGTCATGAGCGTTGAACGCCGTGACGGTGTCAAACTTAATTTAAGTGATAACGCGTGGGTGCTATTTCGTGCCAGTGGAACTGAACCTGTACTGCGCATCTACTGTGAGGCAGCCAGTTCTAGCGAGGTAAGTACGATCTTAGGGGCAGCCAACACATTTGTACAAAGCCACGCATAACCTCAACAACATCTAGCTAGGCACAGCACTGACTACAATATTGATGATGCGGCTGTGCCTAGCCGTATTCTGTCAGCGTTAAATAAAGTGCTTCAGCACGTTGCCGTGGCGTGGCGGTTGAAAGCGCATACCAAAGGGCTAGACCGCGGTCTTCTTCGCGCATAACAGCACCACTTAGCGGGTTGTGGAACATGCCGTCATCTGCGTTGATGCCGTCATCAATAGCAACCAGTGAGCGCAAACACAGCGCGTATTGGGATTTAAGTCCCATCACGGCAATGGTGTTCTCGAGCACCGCAATTTCATCGCGGGAGCGGGTGAACCACGTCTTGTGCGAGGCGTTGAGGTAGCTGCTCAGCCAAGCATCAAGCTGGCTATTGGGGATGAGGCTAACATCCCGGTAGGGTAGTGGGTCTATCTCTCCGACATACACACATATAGTTTAGATGCCAACATTAGAACTTGGCCATCACTTTGATGTGATTTGTGGCGGCTTGGTGAAATTCACAGCTACAAGGCTGTTAAAATAACGTACTAACGATATGTCTCACCATCATGACTGTTAGCTACCAGTTATTAGCTAATGGCCGCTATGCAGCTAAACTTGCTGCATACAGTAGTGATGGCATGTTAGGTTATTGCACGTTTGCTCGAGTCAAAGATAGTGTACTGCAGGCAAGAATTTACATGGGATGATTGCAACTCATCATTCACTCTGGCAACTCACCCAACACTTTTGAGACGGCGTAGACAAACAACTTCATAATGAAATGCGATATGGCAGAGCTTTTGCTTCAAAGCCTCACACTGGGGTTTATGCTCTTGCCCTAGGAGGTCACTCATGATTAGCGTAACAGACTTGCGAAACGGCACCAAAGTAACCATGGACGGTGGCCTGTGGGAGTGCTTAGAGTACTCACACCTTAAAATGGGTCGCGGCGGCGCTAAAGTTGTCACCAAATTTCGCAATATGGAAACGGGTTCAATTGTTGAAAAAACCTTTAACTCAGGTGAAAAATTGCAAGATATTTTCATTGAATACCGCACCATGCAGTACCTGTATAACGACGGCGATGTTTACACCTTTATGGACATGGAAACGTATGAGCAACCTACGCTTTCTGCAGATTATTTGGGGGATGCTGCCAAGTACCTCAAAGAAAACACAGAAGTTACCGTTGACTACTACGAAACCAAAGCGCTCAAAGTGACCTTACCCAATGTTGTTGAACTAGAAATTACTCAAACAGACCCTGGTGTCAAAGGTGATACCGTCTCTGGCGGTAGTAAACCTGCTGTACTCGAAACAGGTGCAACCGTCAATGTGCCACTATTTATTGAACAAGGCGAGGTTGTCCGCGTAGATACCCGCACAGGCGACTACCTTGGGCGCGCCTAATGGATGTTACTGATATTCAGGTGCTGCTCGAGGCCCTCGCTAGCACGGAAACAAACGAACTGACACTCGAGACACCCGATTACAAACTTAGCATTCGCCGCGGGCAAGAGCCTGTGTACGTGCAAGCACCTCAAGCTATGCAAGTACCCGCTGCCTCTGCACCTGTTAGTGCAACACCTGTAACACAAGCTATACCGCCTGAAGCCCCTACAGCAACCGAGGCTGATATAGCCAGTCCTGATACGAGTAACCTTGTCACTATCACCGCACCCATTGTGGGCACATTTTATGCGTCTCCTGCACCTGACGCACCTACGTTTGCCAAGGTAGGCGATAAAGTTGCCGCTGGTAGCGTGTTGTGCATTATTGAGGCTATGAAACTCATGAATGAAATTGAGGCTGAAGTTTCTGGCACCATCAAAGAAGTTTTAGTTAAGAACGAAGAGCCTGTTGAATACGGCCAAGTTCTCTTTCGGATTGACCCGAGTTAACTGTGTTTAAAAAGATTCTCATTGCCAACCGGGGTGAAATTGCCTTGCGCGTGCTACGTGCAGCGCGTGAGCTTGGTGTTAAAACCGTGGTGGCTTATTCCCAAATTGACGAATCATCTTTGCCTGTGCTACTGGCTGACGAGTCCATTTGCATCGGTCCAGCACCTGCGGGTAAGTCTTACCTCAACATCCGCAACTTGCTCTCCGCTGCAACGGTATCTGGCGCTGAGGCCATCCATCCGGGCTATGGCTTTTTGTCTGAAAATGCTGAGTTTGCTGAAAAGTGCGAAGAGCACAACATCACGTTTATCGGGCCGCGAGCTGAAAACATTCGGGCTATCGGCGATAAAGCCAGTGCGCGCGCCATTGCAAATGCTGCTGATGTACCCACCGTACCAGGGTCGGGCATCTTGACGTCACTTGACCATGCTCTCAAATTTGCTGATGAGATTAGTTATCCAGTCATCTTAAAAGCATCTGCTGGCGGAGGTGGCCGGGGGATGCGTATTGTGCACAGCGCTAACGACCTCGAGCGGCAACTTAACAACGCCCAAGAAGAAGCCAAAGCTGCGTTTGGCAACGGCGACATGTACATGGAAAAGTATTTAGAGGAACCCCGTCACGTTGAAATTCAAGTTTTTGGGGACGGGCAAGGTAAAGTCATTCACTTTTTTGATCGCGATTGCTCATTGCAACGGCGTTATCAAAAAGTGCTCGAGGAAGCTCCCAGTATTGTCGACAGCGAGTTACGCACCCGCATTGCCGAGGCAGCTGTACGCTTAGCAACCCACATCGGCTACCGAGGCGCGGGCACTTGCGAGTTTTTGGTAGATACGAACGGCAAGTTTTACTTCAGTGAGATGAACACCCGCATTCAGGTTGAGCACCCGGTGACTGAAATGGTCACTCGGTTTGACCTTGTTCAGGAACAGTTTCGCGTTGCTGCCAGCGGTGAGTTGAGCCTAAGTCAGCAGGACGTCCGTGTTGAAGGTCACGCCATTGAAGTACGTGTCAACGCCGAAGACCCTGACTACAACTTTCGCCCTTCGGCAGGCATGATTACTGACCTTCATTGGCCCGGTGGACCAGGTGTACGGGTGGATTCACATGTATATTCGGGCTACCGCATTCCCCCAACCTATGACAGCTTGGTTGCCAAAGTGATCACTTGGGCACCAAGCCGTGAGCAGGCCGTCACAAGGATGCACCGCGCGCTCGAGGAGACCGTATTAGACGGCGTTAAAACAACCATCCCGTTTCATTTAAAAGTACTCGAGAACGCCTTTTACAAACGCGGTGAAGTCTACACCAACTTTATTGCCCGTAGAATGCAGATGTCCTAGCTAGCTGTTGTAAGTTTCAACATCCTTGCTACCAACATTGTTAATACGTTATCAATACGTTCGCTGAAAGTTGCCTTGACAGCTTGTAAGCTTTATGATGAACAACTTAGTGAGCTAGGTTGTTTACATGTGGCTGTTGACACATCACTTTTTTGAGTATCACATTTATCTGCTTGCAGTTTGTGAACGTCAACGTTAGATATACGTTCATCCGAAGTTATAACGTAAATCATTACAAAACATTTAGACACTAAATAACTTGAACCTCGTCAATTTCTTTAGGCTCGAGGCATTTATCAAAACCTACAACTTAACCTTGCACCTTTTAACCCTGCGCCTTCGCACGCAACCACCACGTCGCGAAGGCTTACTTTACGCACCTTAGTGTCACCTAGGAGGCAACCTTATGGCACGACGAAAAGCACGCGAACTCGCGTTTCAGACCCTCTTCCAAGCTGAGCGCGGTGAACATGATTTATGGACTGTCTGGGAAGACGTCCGTGTATCATCCACCGCAGATATAAACGAAGACGACGAAGGCGACGTTTACGGCGACCCGCTTGATTACCAGAGTCTCGAGTTTGCTCAAAGCTTACTGAGGCAGTTTGCCGACCACCGCACCGCTCTTGATACCGAACTTGACGAAAGTTTAGAAGGTTGGACGTTTTCGCAAATGTCCCAAACCGACCTCACTATTTTGCGCTTGGCGCTTACCGAGCTGCGCTACATGCCAGATATTCCGGCCCAAGTCACGATTGAAGTAGCTGTGCGCATTGCCAAAAGGTTCGGCGGTGAAGAGTCAGGGCGTTTTGTCAATGGTGTATTAGGGCGTTTGTTTGAGGGGCCACAAGTTATTAGTACGGTATCTGATACTTCATCTGATGTCAGCGTCACGACACAAGCAGTAGCATCTGACGTTGTCACAGCAGATGTTGCTTCACCCGACATTGCTTCACCTGATGTTGCTTCATCTAATGTTGCATCAGAAGCAAACACACTCAATGATGACGCAACAACAGCAACCTTTCCTACTGAGGTGCTATGACGGCAGTACGCTTAGACGGGCGCGAGGTCGCTGAACACGTTAAAACCACCTTGCTCGAGGCCATTAGCCAACTCAGCTACAAACCTGCCATTCACTTTATCCGCGTAGGTGACGACCCCGCCAGTATCTCCTACGTGCGCGGCAAAGACAGAATGGCGACCTCTTTGGGCGTAACCTCCAAAGTACATGCATTGCCTGAAGATACATCTCAAGCTGAGGTTGAAACCTTAGTTGCTGAGCTTAACCACGACCCAGATGTGGATGGCATTTTGGTACAACTACCGCTACCCAACCACTTAAACGACCAGCAAATTTTAGTCAAGATTGACCCTGCTAAAGATGTTGACGGCCTTCACCCCGTGAATATTGGGCGCTTGTGGGCTGGCCAAGATGGGTTATTTCCATGTACACCTAGAGGCTTAATTGCCATTTTGAAGCACTATAATATTGATGTTTTGGGTAAGCGCGCGATGATTGTAGGGCGTTCCAACCTAGTTGGTAAACCTGCTGCTGCCCTCTTACTACGTGGACATGCCACCGTCACCTTGGCACACAGCCGCACGCAAAACCTACCAGAACTGTGCCAGCAAGCTGATATTTTAGTGGCTGCCGTCGGCAAGCCAGGCATGATTACAGCGGATATGGTTAAACCTGGAGCCGCCGTGCTAGATGTTGGCCTCACCAGAGTTGATGGTGCTATTAAAGGTGATGTTCACGAAGACGTCTGGGACGTTGCTGGCCATCTTACCCCTATGCCGGGCGGTACTGGACGCATGACCGTTGCTATGCTTATGGACAACACCTACCGCGCTGCTACGATGCGGCGGGCAGTCAGCTAAGTTGAGATTGACTAGAATCTCGAAGGCTTTCTCCTAAAACTTCAATGTTATGCACCGGCTAAGTTATGCACTGGCTAAGTTATGCACCGGCTAACTCACATCAAGGTAATACAGGTAGCGCCTTGTACAAAGTGTGAGGTTGTCATCTGCGTCCGTTGAGATGCTAGCGCATAAATTATCAAGCAGCTAAAAAGTTAGCAATGCGCGCAGCAACATCTTCTAGCACGTCACAGTCGCGTACTAGCGCAAAACGCACGTAACCTTTGCCATAACTGCCAAAGGCATCACCAGGCGATAAACACACGCCTGTCTCGGCAGCAAGTGATTTGGCAAAGCTAAAGGCATCGTCTTGACCATCGGGAAGAGGTGCCCAGATATACATGCTGGCAGCTGGTAACGGAACTTGCCAACCCTTGGTAGCAAGCGCATTTACAAGTGTGTTGCGGCGCAATTCAAAGTGCTGGGTTGCTTCGTGGATGATGCTGGCATCAACTTGGAGCGCAGCAATGGCGGCTCGCTGAATGCCTGCGTATTGATTAAAGTCAATGGCACTTTTAGCTTGCGCTAACGCACTTATGGCGCTGCTATTGCCAATGGCCCAGCCCATGCGAAAGCCGCCCATGTGAAAACTCTTCGAGCAACTGTAGAGCTCAATGCCAACATCTAGGCCGCCAGCTAGCTCAAACAGCGAGGGTGCACGGTAGTCGCCAAAGGTCATGTCCACATAGGGAAAGTCGTGGACGAGTAGAATGTTGTGCTGCTTGCAGAAGCTAATTGCCTCTTTGAAGAAGGATACTGGCGCGGTGGCTGCCGTTGGGTTGTTGGGGTAAGAAATAAGCAGTACGCGGGCTTTGTCTGCGATGTGACTGGGAATATCCGCTAGGACGGGCAAAAAGCCGTTATCTGCAAGTAAGGGCATACTGATAGCCGTAAGCCCAGCTAGTGCCACCGCCCCAAAATAAGATGGATAAGCTGGGTTTGGCACCAAGATGACATCTCCTGGATCAGTTACCGCAAACAGCAAATTAGCAAGCCCTTCTTGCGAGCCAATGAGCGGTAAAACGTGATCGTCAGCATCAACCTTTGCAGGTGGATTAAACCGCTGGTTGTACCAACCCGCCACAGCCTCCCGCAGTGGTGCCGTACCAGATGCCAAACAATAACCGTAGGTTGTAGGGTCATCCGTTGCTTCGTGCAAGGCAGTTAACGCAGCAGCAGGTGGGCTCAAGTCAGATGAGCCTATTGACAGATCAATGACGTCTAAACCTTTAGCTTTGGCGGCTGTTTTTGCAGCATCCATCTCAGCAAAGATGCTTTTAGGCATGGCGCGTACCCGAGCCGATGCCCATTGCTGTGGTTGAGTAAGTGTTGAAGTTATGTCCATAAGTTTAGCATCAGTATCTTGCTAAGCCAGTTCTAGCACCGTCTCCACCAACATGCGCACGTGATCGCTATCCATATAACCAACTGCGCAGTCGTGGTCGTTTTTACAAACCGATAAATACCTGAACACGCGCCCGTTGGACTCAGGAACCTCGAGCCGAAACATCTGCACATAGTGACGCGGCGCACTGCGCTTGCACAGGTCGCAACACACTTGAGTCGTATTGGCACCGTGGCTAACAATAGGCGTTAGTTTAGCTAAAATTTCCAAATTGGCATCAACAATGACCAAGTTACCTTGATTATCGCGTTCAAAATTGTAAGGTTGTGCTTTTGGCACCAGATTGTGCTGGGTCGCCGGAAACAGATCAAGCACAATCTCACGGGCGGTATACTGCTTCGTTTCGTCGCTCACTATGTCAAGTATACGTCATCTACAGGTGAGGGTGAGACGCTCGAGGCACCTCTAAACAGGTACTTAGCAAGGGTGTTCACGTCTCTTGATACTCCTCTTCGTACCAAGTACGCCATAACCCTTCATCCCAACCAATCGTAAGGGTTTTACCGCTGCGGATGAGCGGTTGTTGCATCAAACCAGGGTCACCCACCAGCTTATCGATCATCTGTTCGTCGGGCACGCGCATGTACTCGAGCCCAGCCTTCTTGTAAGCTTTGCCTGTTGTATCAATCAGCGCGTCCAGCCCAAACTTCTGCACAAAGCGCGCCAGTTCACCCGGCGCAATGTCCCGCTTGCGCAAGTCTACAAACTGTATCTCAATACGGCGCTCTTTACAAAACCGCACCGCTTTTTGCGTGTCTTTGGACTTGTTCGTTCCAAAAATTTGTACAACCATAGGCTGATTATAGGCTGAGATTGTAGGTTGATGTCCTCTCACAAGATGACACAAGCAACAGCATAGGCAACATCTTGTTATGATTTGCAAGATAAATTTAGCGAGATACCCATATGAGGAGATAAGTCATGAGTGATGCAACCTCTTACGAGCAAAAACTACACGCGATGGGCTTTGAAATTACGCCTACTAAGCTAGATAACGGCAAGTTTGTACAAGCTGTGAAAACAGGCAACTTGGTGTTTACTTCGGGCAATGTCTCGAGCTGGCAAGACGAAAAAATCATCGGCAAAGTTGGGCGAGAGGTGAGCGTAGAAGATGGCTACAAAGCCGCCCGCTACAGCGCCCTAAACTGCTTGCGCGCTATCAAAACCGTAACCGGAGATTTAGACGCAATCGTCCGCATTGTCAAGGTGTTGGGCATGGTCAACGTCGCGCGAGACTTCACAGACACACCCGCTGTGATTCACGGCTGCAGCGATCTGATACGTGAGGTTTTTGGTGAGGTTGGCTTTCACGCGCGCAGCGCTATCGGTATGACCTTACCGTACGACTATGCTACTGAGATTGAGATGATTGTTGAGGTTAAATAATAGTCAACAGATAGCATGTCTCTAAAATCTAAGTGCTATCTTTGAAAATTTCAGGGAATTGCGCGACAACCCAATTAGCAGTATCTGTGACTGGCAAGCTACCATCAACTTGCAAGATAGGATAGCCATATTTACTGGCCTCATCTGAGATTCTTTTGCCATTGAGGTAGTCTCGCTCCATCCAATTGTTAAATGTTGCTCTGGGATTCGGCGCGCTTTCCAATAATCCGTGAATCCAATCCCTTTGCGAATATGATGCCCACTGAAATTCTCTGGTTGGTATCAAAAATACGATGTTTAGGTTACAGCCGTGGGCTAAAGATGGGAGAAATGGCATCCCTTCAGCGAATGTTGGTTTTTGAATATCGTCAACATCTTGGATAGCAAACACACCTAACTCAAGATTTGCCGCAAATTCCTTGTGAGCCATGATTTCAGACTTTTTGTTCACAAAGAGGTCGTGCCATTCCAAATGCTTAATACTTGCCAAAATAGACCCTTCTTGCGCTCTTAGCAAGTGATTTTCATATTGACCATCGCAGTGGTAGGCACGAGCCTTATATTTACTTGCCAAGTAATTACAAACTGTACTCTTTCCGCTACATGGAGATCCACCTATAAAAACCTTAAAATTTGTCATTCATACAATCCTAATAGCTTGAAATTCACTATGGTGAATTACATTTAAGTGTTTCCATAGTGACATTGCAGAATGAACCATGTTCCACAAACCGCTACCGCTATCTATAGGCTGCAGATAGCGGTAGGAGGTACTTAAATTTTTTGTTTAAGGTTTGCGCCTCATCTTTTAACTCAATCCCTAAGCCGCCCAGCCAACATCCCCATACGTATCCGCCCGGTCGGGACTGGTTGAAAACATGACCACGGGCGTTCCGGTAAAGCTTTCAATGCGTTCTAAATACTCCGTCACTTGCTCAGGCAGGGCGTCACGGCTACCTAGCCCGTGTAACTCGCCCCAACCGGGCATGGTGTCATAGACAGGTTCATCATTTTCGTAGGCAACACAAACCTTCACTTCATCAAAGCCAGACAGCACATCTAGTTTAGTCACGATGAGTCCATCAAAGCCGTTGATTTCACACGCATACTTAAGTTGCACCAAATCTAACCAACCCACACGCCGCGGTCGGCCGGTGGTTGTGCCGTATTCATCCCACTGGTTACTGCCCGTGCCGCGCAAGCGTGTGGCGATGTCGCCCTCGAGTTAGGTCATAAACGGCCCATGACCCACGCGCGTAGTAAACGCTTTCACAACACCATAAACACTATCTAGTGCTTTGTGACTCACGCCTGCACCTACCAAAATACCGCCAGTCGTGGGGTGGCTGCTGGTGACGTAGGGGTAGGTGC